>JBGSQD010000172.1:0-19232 GCA_041738275.1 Geobacterales bacterium | reverse complement strand
TATGAGTACATGCCTTAATAAACACAGAAAAAACTTAACTACTTCTTTTCCGTAACACCTCCCGATAGCATTTTCATGGGTATGCGGAATTATCATCCATCCCCATTTTTTTCGGGAGTGTTTCATGAAGAGATATACAGCCGTAATCCTTGCCCCGATTTATCGGGATAAGTGCGTTAACGAAATTATTCTCTGCATAAAACCGCAGAAAATAATTTCTAACTTACTAATAGTTGCGCTGCAGATCGCACTGTTTGCTTGTACAGCCTGGACAGCGGTCTCCCCTCACTTCTCCAACGGCTACACCTGTATCACCTGCCATTACACCAATCTCTTCCTCGGCATCAAGGGCGTTGATTGCCTTACCTGTCATAAGCCGGGAGACCCGTACGGCCGCAAGAAGGCATTCACCCAGGCAGATTTTGCCGATCCGTTCAGGACGTACACAAGTCTTTACGCACCTAGCCAGTACCAGAGTTCGCACAGCTGGATCGCCAACTATACCGTCCCCAAGGCCGGCGCACTGCCGCCCGAGAATCCCGCCATGACCTGGGACTGTGATGCCAGTGCGGCGACAAACGAGGTCTACTGCACCCGCTGCCACAATGTCCATCAACCTCTTCAACCAGAAGAAGAACTGGCGAAGATGGAGCCGCTCCTCCGCATGGCCAACAACCAGGACCAGATGTGCCTCGACTGCCACCGCCAGCGTAACACCGTTGACCATGCCAAGGGGAGCCATCCCGTGGGTGTTTCCTATGGCGGCGCTGGAAGTCTGGTCGCCAGGAAACCTGCTGAATTCAGAAACCCTCCGGTCAACAGCAACCCGTCCAACCCCACATCAGCCATGCAACTCAAAGGCGGCATGGTGCTGTGCACCACCTGCCACGGTGTTCACAACACCGACTCAAACAGCGCCACCTTCGACAGCTTCACCAGCATCCTTGCAAAGTCTGACGGCTATCTTCTCCGGAGCGATCTGAAGGGGGCCACGGCGGAGAGTCTCAATATCTGCAGCAACTGTCACGTAAAGCCGAACCACAACAAGAAGGGGCAGAACATCCAGTGCGCCGACTGCCACGCCGGGCATGTGGACACGGCTGACGGGAGCATCCCCAACGTCTACCTCATCCGGCGCTTCATGAACATCTCCACCCAGTACGGCAAGACCACCAACAGCCCTGCTTTCTACCAGTACACCGCTAGCCGCCGGAACTGGAACAGCAGCGACCCGGCCAGGCCGGGGGTCTGCCAGGCCTGCCATCCCGTTCCCCTTGAGGGCTACCCTGCCGACCACGCTGTCAAGGACAACGCAACCGTCTGCATGAAGTGCCACAGCCATGCAGCCACCTTCTCCCATGGCGCCGGGGGAAGCGGCGGCTGCGAGGGATGTCACGGCCACAGCGCCGGTTACGAATACAGCCCCGGCAGCATCAGCCAGGGGGTTGGAACCTGGAGAAGCCACGCCACCCATACCCAGCCCGACGGCGGCAATGCCAAAGGTCCGAACATCGCCTGCAACAGCTGTCATGACACCAACGCCTTCCCCTATTTCAAAAGCGGTACGGACGCCAACAACGACGGCAGATACAATTTATCCGAGACCGACGTCTGCAACCTCTGTCACAGCCCTGGCGGGACGTACGACGGCGTGAACAACGCGATTTACGGTGCCAAGGACAACTGGAAATCCGGAATCTACAGCGAGAATGTTCTTATATCGGGCAAGGAGAAATGGTGCGCCTCTTGTCATGACGAATCACCGTCGGTGATCAGCGGCGTAGCAGCGCCGAACATTGCCGGCAACGAGTCCGGCACGTACGCCTACGGATCCGGCTGGGGATACTACAAGACCGGTCACGGGTTGTCGCCGGGAAAGTCGTATCCATCAAGCAATGACCATGTTTCCGGAGCAGGCGTTGAATGTTCGGATTGCCATAACCTCTCAAAGTCCCACATCGACGGTACGGCGCGAACATATGTCTATACGGCCGCCATTGGTGCAGACAATGACTACCAGAACGGCTACCGGCTCAAGGGCGTTGACGGTGGTCTCCCCATGACGCTCCCCCGTAACAACGGCTGCTCCGGCGGGGTCAGCGCCAATGACTTCAGGTTGTGCATGGGCTGTCATGACAGTGAGGCATTCGTAAACAGCTGCAGCTCCAACACCAACTTCCGCAACAGCGGGACCGGGATCAACGCGCACTATTACCACCTGGAAATAAAGAACCTCTGCGGACCGGGTCCAAAGTTCGCGTCGGACTGGAAGTCCCACGGATATGACAGCCAGGTGAGCTGCGTCACCTGTCACAACGTCCACGGCTCCACCCAGTTGGCGATGGTCCGCGACGGAAAGCTCATCAACAGGGAACCGGGCCTTCAGGTTTCGTACAATGGTCCGGGAGTGTCGTATGTATGCGGCGGCCCTTCACCCTATCCCCCCACTCCGGCCAATGTCACACTCGATAACAGCACCGGCACGGTATGGAACGCCAATGTCGGCAATGTATGCGGCGGCTGCCATGGAAGTTGCGGGTTTAATGCAAGCTATTCCCGCACGCCGTTCGACGGTACACCGCCGCGGATTGACAAGGTGTACGGAGTTGTCGGCGGTAATGTTCTGACGGTTTTATTCTCTGAACTGGTTTACAGCAATCCAGGAGAAGTCGGCGCACTGGTTCCCGCGGACTTTGTTTTCAGCGATGCGGACAACGGTAGATCAATTGTCGGCGTAACCCATGTTGCCGGCGATCATTTTGCGACCGTCACCCTGAGTTCGCCACTTGATTCGAACAGCGATATCGGGGTCAATTCTTTCGCCGCGGCCCCTGGTTCAATCTTTGACGGATATGATATCGCAATGGGCGCTACACCTGTAACCGTGACCGCGGACACTGCCGGTCCGCTGTTTTCGGATCAGTCCCCGGCTAATGGTTCCGTTTCGATATCGGTAACGAGCGACATTTCGTTGACATTGACGGACAGCAACAGCGGAGTGGACTGGAGCACGTTCTCCATACGGCTGTCCGGAAACAAGGGCTATTCAAAAACATACACAGCCTTGAACACAGCCGTTGTTTCCAGGACCGGAACACCGTTCGGCTACGGTGTAACAGTGAATCCTGACGTGAATTTCAATAATGGCGAGCTCATAACGGTCACTGTCAACGCGAAAGACCTGGTCGGGAATCCCCTCACACCGCCTGCCTGGTCGTTTACCACGCTGGCTGTTTCTATTCCGGAAACAAAGACGCTACATCCATCCGGGTCGGCCTTTGCAGGCGGGTTCACTGCAACGGGAGGGGGATGGGATACGGTTCTCGACAGCAATGACGGGCTCACCTCCCGGGCAGCCAAGTGCGGCGGCTGCGGTTATCCGTGTGATGCGAACTCCCGTTTCATCGTCGATATGGAGAATTCGGGACTGACCGTTGGAACTATCCAGGGGATTGAGATCGGCGTGGTGGCGAAATATGCACCTTCCTGTCCGACAAGCGGCACGACTACGGGCTCCATGGAGATATGTTACAGTACCGGGACAAACACGGTATGTACGGAAAGAACGGTTTCGGGTGAATTATCCACGTACACGGCAAATTTTACAACCGATTCAAATGGCGGCACTCTAGATATCTCCGACATTGACAATATTCAGATAGAGATAAGGAGAAAAAGCGCCGGCAGTATCCATCTTATTGTGTCCGAGGTCTACGTAAAGGCGACTTATGTGCCTTGATTCCTGACCCGGACAGGCCCGACACGTTTTCGCCGAGAAGCGCCGCTTTTAGCAGTGCCTCTTCGCGAGGATATTTTGATATGGACAGCTCAACTTTTTCATAAGCCCGGGGGCATAATGTGGTCTAATTTTCTGGGAGTTGTAGTGAGTAACATGGTTCTCGGCACTTTGCTTGTCATGATGCTGATTTTACCTGGCATGATCTATGGCGCGGATGCGCCGAAGGTAACGGTTATGGCGGCGTTGTCGGAAGGAATGGTGTTCCCTACACGGCTCGCCATGGACGCAGCAGGGAACTGTTATGTGGCCGATTCTCGCGGGAGAGCGATTCTCAAATACAACCAGACAGGAAATCTCCTGTTGACTATTCGGACTTCTACCCCGGTGGCGGGTGTTGCGGTAACCGCGGATGGAAAGATCGTTGTGAGCCATGGGGATTTCGTTGCGATTCTCGACGTTAGCGGGACTGAAACCGGCAGGCTGGGGAAGGGCGCAGGTCAGTTCAAAATGGCAAACGGCATAGCAATTGATGGAGAGGGATACATCTATGTGGTAGACAGTCTGGCCAATTCCGTCCAGGTTTTTTACCCTTCCGGCATGTTAAAAAGTAGTTTTGGTTCATACGGTACCAGATCCGGGCAGTTCTCCTCTCCGACCGGAATTGCCTATGAAAAGATCTCGAACCAGCTTGTTGTTGCCGACAGCCTGAATGGTCGTGTTCAGTTTTTCGATACCTCCGGCGTTCACCAAAAGACCCTTGGTGGATCTATATCAAGTCCCGTGCAGTTTACCTCTCCCCAAGGGATTGCTTTTGAATATACAAGCGGGCCGACCCCGGTACTTATGAGGATGTATGTAGTGGACACGTTCCAGAACCTGGTTCAGGTGGTGGATCCTTCCGGAAACGGCACATTTCTGTCTTATGTGGGGGAGTACGGGACCGCCAACGGAAAACTTATTCATCCGTCAGATGCCCTGTTTGATAAGGCCGGGAACCGGCTGATTGTGGCCAACGGCAAGGGGAATCTGACCGTTTACGGAATTGATATCGGCATACCCCCTGTAGACACCACGCCACCGATGTTCAGCATAACCTATCTCTCCAGCCAAACTGATGTGAGTGCTCAGACAATAGGCGGTAATATTGAGACAGGGGCCAGTATCGCTGTAAAGGTCAATACCACAGCCCAGATCGGTCCGGTCTCTTTTAGTTCGTCAAACAACTGGCAGTGCACAATTAACGGGTTGGCTCCCGGAGACAACGTACTTTCCGTTACTGCCAGAGACGCCGCTGGGAATTCTACCTCACAGACCGCCATAGTCAACTACCGCTTGCCTCCCCCGTTGCTTGCCATTAACCGGCTGCCGGCCATGACCGGCACAATTTACATGAATATCACCGGTACAGTGGATGACGGGAGTATCGTTAACGTTGGCAACGCCACCACCGGTACAATCGGCGCCGCGACTGTTACCGGTACAAGCTGGAGCTATCCGGTTACCCTTGTCCAGGGTTCGAACAGAATTAATGTCACGGCGCAAAGACCATTTAGCGCCAGCGCCTCAGACTTCAGGGTGATCACCCTGGACAGCATACTACCGGCCTTGACCATGTCAGCCCTGACCGGCAAGAGCAATACCACCACTCAGACCCAGAACATAACCGGTCTGGTATCCGATGAGAATCTGCAAGGCGTCACGATAAACGGACAGCTGACTCCTGTCGTTAACGGTTTATTCAGTTCAGCACTTAACCTGACCCCCGGGAATAACCTTATAACCGTAAAGGCCGAGGACCTGGCCGGCAACATCTCCACCGATACCAGGGACATTTACTTCGAAACGACAAAGCCGGCCATTACCATAACCAGCCCTGCCGACGGTCTCTGCACCAACAGGAATATCGTAACCTTCTGCGGTCAAGTGAACAATGAGGCCAGCGTGCTGGTAGGCGGTTCCCCGGCTTTAATGAACGGCAACCACTGGACCGCCACGGTTATTCTGGCAGAGGGGCTCAACACCATTGAGGTGATTGCTGTCGACCATAATGGAAACAGCTCCAGTCTGAAGCGTACGATAATCTTGAATTTTCTCGGCCCTGAGCTGTACATCACCAATCCTGGTCAGGATTTGGCCACAAACAAATCCCATCTGGTTTTCATCGGGAAAGTTGCCGGTGCGAACAATGTTTCGCTGAGCTATTCCGTAAATGGCGATACTGCGCTGCCGGTCATCGTCTCCAATGGCAAGTACAGGTTCCCACTCAATCTTCCTGCAAAAGGGATGTACAGGGTAGCTGTTACTGCTGCCGATGAAGCCGGCAACTCCTGCACTTCGGTGCGCACACTGCTCTACGACACCACAAAACCAAAGCTGACCATATCCACATCCAACGTTTCCGGTTCAGCCAGGTTGAAGGGCACAGTGGAACCGGGCGCTACTGTAACCGTTACAGACAAACACGGCGCCGTAGTGACGGTTGACGTAAAAAACGGTGCTTGTGGCTCCCGGTTATAACTTGACCACTCTGCTCGTCACAGCCACTGACGCTGCCGGGAATGTGAATCAGATTACATATCTGAGCCACCGGTGAAAGCTTGAGAAAACTTCAAGATTTATGCGGTCCTGTCGCACGTGTTTAGATCACTGAAAAGGGGTTACGCCGGCAGTTGAAATGTTAACACTATCAATTAAATTTGCTCTAACTCTAAATTTTTCTTGACAAGTTCCCGTGTTAAGTCAAATATGTTCGCGAATAGTGCATAATTCAATACGTTGATAAAACGATAATACTAAACCATTCGCGAGAATGGGACGGAAAGCCTACAGGGTCTCACAGAGATAGCCGGGTCGCCGAAATATCCAAAGATATTCGGTGACCCGGCTTTTTTTGTACCATCACAGCCGCATATATTATTTAAAGGACCTTCTCTAACCCATGTGCCGACTTTTTGAACCGCAAACCATATCAAATACGCTTCGTCTTATAGCTCTTGTTGTCGTTGCCATGGCTCTCCATGGGTGTGCTACAACGAATATCGTTCATGAGGAATACCAGCCCTCGCCAAGACATCTGTCAGAATATGTCGCACGAAATGAGTTTTCAGTTGCTAAAGAAGATGATGTCATTGGCCGGTTAACATTCATCACTCTTGAAAAGGGCGATACACTGCCGGATATTGCAAGGCACTTCAGCCTGGGACTCAATGGCGTCAGTGCAGCCAATCCAGGGGTAGATATATGGGTGCCTGAGACAGGGGAACGTATCATGTTGCCCCAGAGTTTTATCCTGCCGGACGCTCCCAGAAAAGGCATCGTGATCAACTTGGCCACAATGAGGCTTTTCCAATTTAAAGGGAATAGTGAGTCATTGAAGGTGTTGACCTATCCGGTCGGTGTCGGTACCGAAGAGCGGCCATCGCCTAGAGGTCAAATGCGTGTAGAGCGCAAGGTAAGCCGTCCTACCTGGCATGTGCCGGCCTCAATTGCCAGGGATCATCTGAAAAAAGGAGATCCTCTGCCCGCTAAAGTTCTGCCGGGACCTCAAAATCCCTTGGGAGAACACGCGCTGTATTTAAGTGCGCCGAGTTATCTGATCCATGGCACCAATAAACCGGCCAGCATCGGACTAAGGGCAACCAATGGCTGCATCAGGCTTTATCCGGAAAACGTGAAGGAACTCTTTGAGAACACTCCGGTCAAGACGCCTGTACACATCGTTAACCAGCCATATCTCCTGGGCCAAAGCGATGGAGCCGTTTACATGGAGGTTCATGAGCCCCCGGCAGACTCGGACCCTGCTGAGTTTGACAAGATATATGCAAAATTGAAAAAGTTTGAAAAGCAATCGGGGCGCACGCTTGACTGGAGCAAAGTCAAGAAGGTATTGGCCGAGGCCCGCGGGATTCCTGTTCCCATACTCGAGGTCAGCCAAGGCAGTGGAAAAGTGGTTTCGGAACCCATAGAAATCAGACACCCAGGCAAATTAAGCGGCAAACCGGAAATACCGGAACTGAGAACAGATGCATGGTCTGTTTTGGCTGCTACCGTGGTTGACGAGATCGATGCCGAGAGACTTGCCGCAATTATCAACCACCAGGGACCACAAATCCCGGCAAGGGTGATGGCAAAGAACGCTGGCTACCAAGTTGTCGCCGGCCCGTTCAATGATATCAAAGAGGCCAAGGATGCCATCAAACGCCTGAAAATTGATTTGGAAATAGAAGGCGTCTTGATTGAAAGAACTGCCGCAAAGCAGCAAAACGGAAACAAGCCCCCGGACATGGATGTGAAAGGTGCTGAAGAAAAAACAGGAATTGCACAGAAAGGCGACTCAGGAGATCCTAGGGGCTATGCCCTCCAGATAGGGGTCTTTGCCGAGGAAGAGAACGCGATTTCCCTTGCAGATAAACTGAGGCATAATGGTTATAAGGCATCGATCATCAAAGACGAAAAAATGCCGCTTCACCGTGTCCTGATAGGCAGGTTCAACACAAGCAATGAGGCTTCGGAGGAATCCAGGCTGATCCTCCAAAAAGACGGTATCAAATCCGTTATTTTTCGACATTAATCAGTACAGCGGTTGGGATGAACAATTTTATCCGCAAACTGAGCAGAAAGGAGGTGAGATACGATGAAGAGTCTTTTGGTGATTTCAATGATGCTGGTTCTTGCTGGTACATTGGGTGGTTGCGCAACAACAGGCGACCTTGAGAAAGTTCAGTCGCAGCAAATGATGACTGGTGCGAAGGCTGATCAGGCAGCGCAGGACGCGCAGGCTGCCAAGGCGGCAGCTGATGCGGCCACGTTAAAGGCAGAGGCAGCCGCAAACCGGGCAGAAAATGCTCTGAAGATGGCTGAGGAAAGGGCGAAAATCGCAGATGAAAAGGCGAAGATCGCAGACGAAAAGTCGCTGATCGCAGATGAAAAGGCGCAGATTGCAGATGAAAAGGCAAAGAAGGCTGACGAAGTTTTCCGTAAATCAATGAGGAAGTAAGCACGTTTCATGGAGAGCTATTCGCTTTGCCGTAACTGCTCCGGTAAGGAAGTGGCAGGGATTTGATACTCTGCCGCTTCCTTACGTTTCAACCGCTCCAGAAGGTCTGTACCATGCGATCATCAAACATGTCACTAACGGACACGACTTCGAATATGGGTAAAAAGCAAAGCATGATCCGCAAGCACCTAAACTTATTCTTTGCCTGCATCATAACAGCACCAATGCTGTTATGCGGATGCAGTCACTTTAATGATAACTCTCGGGCCAAGACAACCTTTATAGAAGCGAATGATTTTTTCAGCCAGGGGGACTACAAGGCCTCTCTGGGCAAGTATCAGCAGATTATTGAAAAATATCCCGCAGCTGGAGACAGGGGTCTTTTTGAGATGGGAATTATTTATGCGTATCCAGGTAATGAGCAAAAAGATTATCAGAAATCTTTGGAATGTTTTCAGAAAGTCATAAAGGATTACCCTGGGAGCGACTACAGGAAGGACAGTGAGTTGATGGTATTTAACATCAATAATGTCATTGTCAAAGATAAGACGATTGCTGCGCAACAAACACAGATTAAGGAGATCCGACAAGAGGTTCAAGGCAGGGGAAATGAGATTATTTCCCTGAAAAAAAATATTGAGTCGCTTGAACAAGAGGTTAAGAACAAAGAAAATGAGATTTTCAAACTGCAAACAGAGGTTTTGGCAGCCCAAAAGGGCCCGGCAGACAAGATCCTGATTGAAAAGAAAGAGCGACGATTGACGTTGTTCTCAAAGGGCAAGGTGCTCAAGGCCTACCAGATAGCCTTGGGGGGAAACCCGAATGGCCCGAAAGAAAGGCAAGGCGATAACAAAACCCCCGAGGGGACCTACATTATCGATTCAAGAAACAAGGACAGCCGTTATCACCTGTCACTTCATATTTCCTATCCAAGTGAGAAGGACAAAAAGCGGGCAAAGGAACTTGGTGTATCTCCGGGCGGAGACATCATGATCCACGGCATCAAAAACGGATTCTCTTGGGTTGGTGATCTGCACGCAGAGGTTGACTGGACAAAAGGGTGTATTGCCGTTACAAACGAAGAAATAGAGGAAATTGAAAAGTTGGTTCCGAAAGGCACGATCGTTGAGATAAGGCCATGAAGATAGTGCTTTGATTTGGAATTGGTATTAGGCGTCGAGAACCCTTTCGCGCAGCTTAATGGCCGATAGAACCAGATGGGATATAGTCGAGACGAAGTGGATTTCATCCTCCGGAAAGTGATGTGCCGAGGTCGTCTGCAGGTTGATGACTCCGTAGATATCCTTCTTGTCGGTGATGGGAAAGGAGAGCATGGCGTTGTACCTCTCCTCGTTAAGTTCCGGAAAAACCTTGAAGCGCGGATCGCGTGACGCGTTGGAAAGATTCAAGGGTTGCATCTCCCTGGCCACGGAGCCGGTGATCCCTTCGCCGATCTTGAGACGTATTTTGTCGACATGCTCCCGGTCGTATCCGTGGGTGGCCTTAAGCACCAATTCCTCCCCTTCCCGCAGGTAGATGTTGCACACATTGGCTTTAAGCTGTGAAGCAAGCTTTGCGGAGATCGACTGCAGTACTTCGGGAAGCTCGAAATCCATTGAAACCAGCATGCTGATCTCTTCGAGAGAGATAATCTCCTCGTGTTCCCTGCCGGCGCGACGCATGAGCAGCGCCATCTTCCCTTTTTCGCATTCCCCATGGGGAGTGAAGCATGCCTCACGGTTATACGGGTTGGCCGTCTGGACTGTCCCCGGCATTGCCCGAAAATCGGAAAAACCGCAGGAACAGCTCATTTTCACACGGCAACTATCTATCCGTTTGCAGTTCATGACTCTTCCACACTTGCGGCAATGGGCGGTTAGCTGCATCAGGCCCTCCTTGGTTGTGTTCAGTTGTTCATGTAAGGCAGCGGGTGCGAAAAAAACCGTTGGAAGGAATTACAGGAAGAAGAATGGGGGGAACTGAGAAGGAAGCGCTACCCCATTGTGGCAACTCCATTTCCAAGTAAAGATTAAAATCTGGTATCACCAAGCGCCATTAAATGCAAGTAATTTTGCAACTAATCAGGTTATAAGCCTAACAAACCCCCGCAGCCTTACGCAACTCCTCCAGCAGGTTGTCTTCAACCTCGATCTCGCCGAATGCCAGGCGCTCTGCCGCCAATAGCGAGCCCCGCTCTCCAGGCAGGTTGATTTCCGTTACGTCCGGCAGTTTCCTGGTCGACTTGATTTTTCTACAGATGTCGCCGACGTTGCGTATGAATTCGTCCCGGTCACCAAGGATTCCGGGATCGATGGCGAAGAGCAGATGGCCCCAATTTCCCTTGCTGTCGCCCAGGCCGCAGAACGCAGCACCCACCAGGGGACCGGCGAGTATTTCGCCGATCAGCGCCAGCCCGGAACCCTTGTGACTTCTGTCAAAGGAGCGAATGGCCCCTTTGATTGCCTCCTGAGGGCTGGTGGTTGCCTTACCTTCGGCGTTATAGGCAACGTCACCGGGGATCGCCTCTCCCGCCGTCTCCGCCTCCACCAGCCCGTAGAACGAGATCGCCGCGGTGGACATATCGAGGACGATGGGGTCCGGCTCGGCCGGGATGCCTACGGCAATGGGGTTGGTACCGAAGACCGGCTCAAAGGAACCGTGCATGGCGACCCGTTCCGGGGACCTGCCGAACAGGAAACCGATCAACCCCTGTTTCGCCAGTTCGGAGGCGAAGTAGCCGATGGCTCCCGAGGAGGTGTTGGTGTTGAAGGTGCCGGCAATACCGAAACCGCTCTTTTTGGCCTTATCCACGACCATGTTCATGGCCTTTTTCACCACCACCATGGCATGGTTCCGGTTGCCGTTGATCCTGGCGGAGATGGGGGTCTCCAATTCAACGCTAATCGCTCCCGCCTCCGGATCCACCGGTATCCCCTTGCCGATCAGCTTCACCACCCCCTGGTTGTTGCCTCGCAGTTGGGCATAGAGGAGCACATCGCTGATGACTTGAGTCTCCTCCTCGTTGTAGCCGTAGCTCCGCACGGCCCTGGTTGTCAAATCCTCAAGTTCTTTGATGGCAATCTTCATGCGCTACCTCCTTGATATCATTATTCAATCCTCAGAAATACAGAGGGGCTTACCTTGAATATGAATAAATTCACTATTCAAGGTAAGCCCCCGGAGATTCTGTGCTAAAGCGGCATTTATCGGTACTATGCCTTCGGCCCCATCCCCGCTATACATTGATCTTCGCGCACGATCCTGCGCGGTCCGCCGTCGAGTGCGGTTGACCAGTCGTTCGGCGGAGCAATCTCCTCCAGCTTTGCCAGGGTGCCGGTATTCTTTGACCGGTCATAGATCAACTGCCAGGCGCAATCCAGATCCTCCCGGACCTCGCATTTTCCTTCCCGCGACCCTCCGCAGGGACCGTTGAACAATCGCTTGGCGCAGCGGGTGATCGGGCAGATCCCGGCGAATTCGCCCAAGCGGCAATTGCCGCAGCCGGAGCACTTCTCCGCCCAAACCCCCTGAGACTCAAGGAGACCCATGCATTGCGTGTTCAGGCCGGGATAGACGGCCGTGTCCGGAAACCGCTCGGCCAGGGCCTGAACACCAACCCCGCAGCCGAAAGAGCAAATGGCATCGTATTCCGCGCCATGGGAGGCGAGAGGGTCAAAAAAGGCATCATCGCACTGGCGCTCAATGGTGCATTCATCAACCACCACCTCGCCCCGGCCGATGAGCTTCAGGGACATGCGCAGGGCCGAGCCCAGGATCCCGGTCTCCCGTTCCCCACCTGCAAGGCAGACGGTGACGCAGGTGCCGCATCCCACGAGCAGAACCCGCTTATGCCCCTTGATCATGTCGCGTATTTCACCCACGGTTTTACGGTTGGCAACAATCATGTTTTTCTCCACTTAAATTCGCTTCTGCCTGCAAGGTCATCTCCCTGATCCCCTCTTCCGCGCTCTGTGCGGGACGAAGCGGGCTCGGCCCGAGAGTGGTCAGACGGGTGGTCATCTCATTTACTATCTGCGCAAAGCGCGGTCCCTCGGCCGAGGAGAGGTTGAACATCTCCAGCCGCTCCGGCTCCAGCCCGATCTCGCTCAATAGCTCCTTGGCCCGCTCGACCCTGCGCCGCGCACGGAGGTTGCCTTCGAGGTAATGGCAGCCCCCTTCCAGGCAACCGGCGACGAACACGCCGTCCACGCCACGCTCAAAGGCGGCAAGGATGAAGTTCACCTCGACCTTTCCTGTGCAGGGGAGCTTCAGTACCCGCACATTGTTCGGATATTGAAGGCGCATGGAGCCAGCCAGGTCTGCCGCGGCATAGGCGCAGTAGTGGCAGCAGAAGGCGAGTATCAAAGGTTCGTAATCGGACATATGGTTTCTAACTCCTACAATAGTACGAGAGCAAAATATACAATCAAAACATGACTCACGCGACGACGCAACGACGCGACGTTATAAAATCGTGAATCAAATATTTAGGTTAAAAGTCTTTCGTCGCGTCGTTGCGTGAAACCGTTTTTTTGGTTAAACCTTGTGCCACTTCGGCGGTGCAACGCCCACCTGCTCCGGATACGGCACCTGCACCGGTTTCTCCACCGGTTCCGCATAGAGAAGGCTGTTGACCGCAGCAAGGATCTGGGTGTCCACGTAGTGCCTGAGCGTGATCGCCTTGGCCGGGCATTCCGATGCGCAGCTTCCGCATCCCATGCAGACAACTCCCTGCACCTCTGCCTTGTTGTCGGTCCCGATCCTGGGCGCCATGTAGGCGCAGAGGTGGACGCAGGTCATGCAGGAGACGCACTTGTCCGGGTCCACGTAGGCAATCTGGCCGCTGACCGGCATCTGTTTGTGCGACAGGATCGTCGCGGCCCTGGCGGCAACCGCGTTTGCCTGTGAGATCGATTCGGTGATGAACTTCGGCGAGTGTGCCGTGCCGCAGATGAAGTACCCCTCGCTCGCGAAATCAACCGGACGCAGCTTCATGTGGGCTTCCAGGAAGAACCCGTCGGCATTCAGCGGAACCTTGAGCAGATCGGAGATCTCCTTCCTGTCGGCGCGGGGCGTCATCGGCGCGGCCAGCACAACCATGTCAGGCTCTATCTTCAGGTCTCGTCCAAGGGCCAGCTCGCGAACCGTCAGCCGAAGCTTCCCACCAACTTCCAGCGTCGGTGGCTGCTCGGGCTCGTACCTGACGAACAGGACCCCTTTCTCCCGTGCCTCCCGGTAGGCTGCCTCGCGGTAGCCGTAGGTCCTCATGTCACGATAGAGCACCATGATCCTCGCCTTGGGGAACCGCTCCTTCAGGAGCAGCGCGTTGCGCACCGCCGTGGTGCAGCAGACCCGGCTGCAGAAGGGCCGCTCCTCGTTGCGCTGTTCCACGCACTGGATCATGACTACAGTGGCCTTGGCCGGTAAGTCGAACTCCCCCCGGCCCAGGCGGTCTGACAGTTCCAGCTGCGTCAATACCTGGCTGCTCTGGCCGTACCCGTAGCTCCGAGGTTTCTGTTCGGTGGCGCCGGTGGCGACCACCACCACGCCATGTTTGATCTCCTGCGTTTCTCCCCCGGTGGTCACCTTGGATGTGAAACCGCCGACATTGCCATCCACCTTGGCAACATGGGAATCAAGGTAGACCGTGATGTGCTTGGAAGCTCTGATCCGGTCGATGCTCTGGGAAAGAAACACCTGGACGTCGCCATGATCAAGGGTGTGATGGATCTCGCGGATGGTTCCGCCCAGTTGATCGCCCTTTTCCACCAGATGGACCGGGAAACCCTGGTCTGACAGTGCCAGTGCCGCGGTTATGCCAGCAATGCCGCCGCCGACCACGAGGGCTCCGTTGCTCACCGGAACGGTCTCTTCCTGAAGCGGCATGAGCCGGGCGGCACGCCCCACGGCCATCCGCACAAGGTCGGTTGCCTTGGCGGTTGCCTGCTCCGGGGTTGCCGAGTGCACCCAGGAACATTGGTCACGGATATTGGCCATTTCAAAGAGATACGGATTGAGCCCTGCGTCGCGCAGGGTATCGCGGAAGATCGGCTCGTGGGTGCGGGGGGTGCACGACGCCACGACGACCCGGTTCAGCTTGTTGGCAATGATCTTTTCCTTCATCAGGTCCTGGTTGTCTGATGCGCAGGTATAGACGTTATGCTCGGCCAGGATCACATTGGGGAACTCCCTGGCTTTCTTCACCACCGCATCAACATCCACTACCGAGGCGATATTGCTGCCGCAATGGCAGACGAATACGCCGATCCTGGAGGGCTCATCCGTAACATCGCGCTGCGGAGGATAGCTCTTGGTCCGCACAAGGGAACCACGCGCCGGGGCAAGGAGCGACATGGCCCGGGCCGCGGCAGCGCTCGCCTGCATTACAGTATCCGGGATGTCCTTCGGCTCCTGGAAGGCACCGCCGACATAGACGCCGGGCCGTGATGTATCAAGCGGCAGGAGTTCGCTCGTCCGGGCAAATCCCCAGCGGTTGAGCGCCACCCCGAGGCGTTCGGCCTGTTCCTGCAGCGAGGCGCTCGGTTCCAGTCCCAGGGAGAGAACGATCATGTCGAACTCATCCTCGACCGGCTTCATTGCGGAATCCATATGCACGAGGCGCAGGTTCTTCGTCCCCGGCATCTCGTAGGTCCGGGAGATAAAGGAGCGCACATAACGGACACCCAGCTTTTGCGCCCGCTCGTAATAGCGGTCGAAATCCTTGCCAAAGGCCCGCAGGTCGAGGAAGAAGACCGTCACCTCCAGGCCCGGTTCATGTTCCATGGCGAGGATCGCCTCCTTGGTCGCCGCCATGCAGCAGACCGAGGAGCAATAGTCGTTGTCGCACCCCGCATCGCGCGAGCCGACACACTGGATAAAGGCGAGCCGTTTCGGTGCCATGCCGTCGGAGGGGCGTGTGAGGTGACCTCGGGTGGGACCCGAGGCGGAGAGCATCCGCTCGAACTGCACGTTGGTCAACACATTGGGGGCGAAGCCGTAGCCGAATTCACCGCGCCGGGTGGCGTCGAACGCCTCGAATCCGGGGGTCAGGATGACGCTCCCCACCTGGAGGTCGATGGTCTCGGTGGTCTGGTCGTAATCTATGGCCCCTGCTCCGCACACCTTGGCACAGAGCCCGCATTCGTCGCTCTTGAAATGGACGCAGTTTTCACGGTCGATGTACGGTACGCGGGGCGATGCCTGGGGATGGGCCAGGTCGATACAGGGCCGGGCCGTGAGGAATTGGTCGTAGCCCGTGACATGTGGTCTGAAACGCCGCTTGGTGATTGTCTGAAGATCGACGGCACCGGTGGGGCAGACAAAGGCGCAGGCACCGCAGGCCTGGCACTGGTCGGTCTGTTCGGAGTAGGCGGTCCGCACCTGCTTGGCAGTGCCGCGTCCGTACAGGTTGAGCGCGCCGCGCCCCATCATCTCGTTGCAGACCCTGGAGCAGAGTCCGCAGAGGATGCATTTGCCGTCCTTGACCGGTTGGAACGGGGTTGATTCGACGCCAAGGTTAGCGGCGAATTCGGCCAACTCCGTGGATTCGGGCGCTTGGGCTAGGAGCAGTTCAAGAATGGTCCGGCGCGAATCCTTGACCGTTTCCGTTTCCGTATGAACCACCTGGCCGTTTTCCGCCGGATAGCTGCAGGATGCCACCAGTTGCCGGCCCTGGCCCCTTTCGATCTCGACCAGGCAGACCCGGCAGGCGCCGTAACAGGACAGCCCCCGGTAGTTGCAGAGCGTGGGGATGGTCACCCCCATCTGGCGGGCGGCGTTGAGGATAGAGGTGCCGGCCGGGACCTCCGCGGTACGGCCGTCCACGGTCACCATGATCCTGTCGGAAGTCGTTGCATCCATAGTCAAGCTTCCATCCTCCCTGCGGTGATCCATAACCCCTCCCGGCCTCCCCTTAACTGAAGGGGAGGGGAAAACATTCCCCCTCTTAAGCTAAGAGGGGGTAGGGGGAGTTATGTAATCCGGCAAACCCCGGCGGGGCAGCTCTTGTCATTAATATGCTTCTCAAACTCAGGCCGGAAATTCTGTAGAGTGGCAAGCACCGCGCTTGGCGCCATACCGCCCAGTCCGCACACCGCCGCGGCCTTCATTGTCCCGGCGAGCTTTTCCAGAAGGGCCAGATCAGCCTCGCTCCCTGTGCCGTCACAGATCCGGTCCATGATGGCGGAGAGCTGCCTTAAACCCTCGCGGCACGGCACGCATTTGCCGCACGATTCCTCCAGAAAGAATCCCACGAGGAAGCGGGCCATATCGGCCATGCACGCACTGTCATCCAGCACGATTATGCCGCCGGTGCCTATCATCACCGATTCTCCTGGACGGTCTTCCATATCTATTGCCAGATCCAGCATCGAAGGGGGAATGCAACCGCGGGCCGCGCCACCGGCCTGAAGCGCCTTGAGAGGGCGGTCTCCGATGACCCCGCCGCCGATCTCGTAGATCATCTCGCGCAGGGAAATCCCGAACGGCACCTCCACCAACCCGGCGTTTTTCACCGCCCCTTCCAGGGAAAACACCGTGGTCCCCTTGGTCCGCTCGGTACCCATGGCGGCATACCAGTCGGCGCCCCGGGTAAGGATCGGCGCAACGCTCGCCCAGGTCTTTACGTTGTTGACAACGGTCGGCCTTCCCCAAAGACCTTCCGTCACCGGAAAGGGAGGACGGCTGCGGGGCTCGCCGGCATGGCCCTCGATCGATTCAAGCAGGGCGGTTTCTTCCCCGCAGATGTAGGCGCCGGCGCCGACCCGGATCTTTACACGGAACGACCAGCCGGAGCCGAGGATGTCATCCCCCAGAAGCCCGGCATTTTCGGCATCGTTGATCGCCGTCCGCAGGGTGCTGATAGCCAGCGGATATTCGCTCCGGATGTAGATGAACCCTTCCCGTGCGCCAATGGCAAAGGCGCCGATCAGCATCCCTTCGAGGATGGCATGGGGGTCCCCCTCGAGCACCGTGCGGTCCATGTATGAGCCCGGTTCACCCTCGTCGGCATTGCAGACCACGTATTTTGTCTCGCTGTTGGCCTGACGGGCGAACTGCCACTTCCGGCCGGTGGGGAAGGCTGCGCCGCCACGGCCGCGCAGCCCTGATTTTGTCATCTCCTCGATGACCATTTCAGCGGTCATCTCCGTCAGGGCGCGCATGGCGCCACGGTACGAACCTCTGGCAATGGCTTCGGAGATGGACAGGGGATCGATGGAACCGCAACTGCGGAGAATGACCTTTGTCTGACTGCGGAAGAAATCGAGATTCGACCATTCGGGAAGCCCGGCAATGTCTTTTGCCGGTGGCGGGTACGGGTGGGATTCCCCGGTCAATATATTTTCTTCACCAACGAACCGGGCAAGTGCCATACCCGGTTGCAGGTCACCTTTGGCTGCGTAGGCGGTCAGCAGGTTTCGGGTCTTTTCCGGGGTCATGTTGCCATAGCTGATGCGCGGTCCATCCGGAACCACTAGGTCTAAGAGCGGTTCCTGGGAACAGTAACCGATGCAGCCGGTGCGGGTGACTTCCGCGTCAAGACCAAGTTCCTTGACCGAGGCAATTGCGGCAGCCTCGATCGCCCCTGCCCCGACCGCCAGCCCGCAGCTGGCCGAGCCGACAACTATCTTGAGCCTGGTGGGGTAGAGTGTTGCAAGCCCTGCGGCTGCCACGCCCTTTAGATCTTCGATTGTACGAATTGGCCGGTTCATTCAAACCTCAATTCTGCAAAACCTACCACGGAGTCACAGAGACACGGAGGAATCGCAGAGTTTACTGACAATGATAATGATTATTTGGTGTTTTCCCATTCTTTCAATTTCTATCTTATACTATCCATTCAAAGGTTTTCTCAGTGTCTCAGTGTCTCCGTGGTGGATTGTTAAAATCCGTGGTTCATTTGAATTGCTCCAGGATCTCCGGGACCTTGTCAAGATTGACCCTGCCGAAACTCTGGCCATCGATCCGCATGGAGGGAGAGCTGGCACAGAGGCCGAGGCAGCGGACCGTGCGCAGTGTATAGCGTCCGGTCGGGTCGGTCTCGCCCGGTTGCACACCGATAACCTCTTGAAGCCGCTCCAGTATGGCCCGCGAACCTCGCGAATGACAGGAGGTCCCGTCGCAGGCCTCCACGATGTGACGCCCCACAGGTTGCATCTTGAACTGGTCATAGAAACTTGCCACCCGAAGGACCTCGGCCAGCCGCACATTCCAGCGGCTGGCAATCTGTTCGAGGAAGGCACGGGGAAGATGGCGGTATGATTCGTTTATCTCCCGGAGAACCGGCATCATCGCCCCGGGCTCTCCTTCGTGGCTGTAAAGGAGCTCGTCCAGGTGTGTCGTTTCTTCCCTGTTGAGTTCCTTCCCAGGCAGAAACGCATCCGGCAGCTCCGGGTGGTTACGCACCGGACAGGCCGACCAGCAGTCACCGCAACCGGTGCATTTGGAGGAATCCACACTGCGAGGGCGTTTCAGCACCTTGGCATGGAATCGTCCCGC
>JBGSQD010000121.1:0-10611 GCA_041738275.1 Geobacterales bacterium | reverse complement strand
AAAGCCGGAACATACGAGCCTATCGAGTGGATAACGGCATTTCTCATAGCCTTTTCGGTCCTTGTCGTTATGGAAGATTTACGGCATTTATATTGGTTAGGTATCTATCACGGATTCTTGTAAAAAGATGCTGCCATTTTTCAATTTTCACCGGACAAGGATAATGCGTTCCAGTTCCTGCTAGTTGCGATTTAGACGGGAAAAAAAAGCGTAGGTACGGTGAGTCGTTATGCCGAGTTCTCGCTCCAGCCCAAGATCAGGATACGGCAGCACAAATTGCCGCACTAAAAGCCTCTGGGTGCGAACTTATTTTTCAAGAAAAAGCATCTGGTGGCCGGTGGGACAGACCGGAATTGCATCGATTGTTAGGGCAATTACGCAAGGGTGATATGCTTGTGGCCTGGAAGCTCGACCGTCTATCACGTTCTTTAAAAGGGGTTCTAAGCCCGAATCCGCCCCCTATAAGATATGTGAACTTTGATGCCTTTGGTTGCGCTGAATACGTTTGGAGAAATTCCGACAAGTTAGATTTCTTTGCTCAATTGGTATTTATTAATCCAGCGTCTCCCTGATTTTGGCGGCAAGGTCGTGGCGGGTGAACGGTTTTTGGATGAAGTTGACGCCTTCGTCGAGTACACCATGGTGGGCGATGACGTTGGCTGTGTAGCCCGACATGAATAGCCGTCGGATGTCCGGATAGATGGACAGCAGGTTTTTGGCTAGGTCGCGACCGTTCATCTCGGGCATGACCACATCGGTCAAGAGCAGATCGATGCGACCGGGGTGTTCCTGAGCCTGGCGGATGGCCTCGCCCGGGGTTCCGGCCGCCAGCACGGTATACCCAAGCCTTTCCAGCATTATCGTGGTCATTTCCAGAATCACCGATTCGTCTTCCACCAGCAAGACAGTCTCGTGGCCTCGCTCGCCTGTTGTATCCGGTTCCTTTTCCGGCAACGGGGCTGTTTTGGCCAGGTGGCGCGGTAGGTAGATCTTGAATGTTGTTCCCTGCCCAAGCTCGCTGTAGACATTGATGAAACCGTTGTTTTGCTTGACCGTACCGTAGACCGTGGCCAAGCCCAGTCCGGTGCCTTTGCCCGCTTCCTTGGTGGTGAAGAAGGGCTCGAAGAGATGAGTTTGGGTCTCTTCGTCCATGCCGCAGCCAGTATCGCTCACAGCCAGCAGGACGTAGCCGCCGGGGACAAAACCGGCGTGACGGGAGCAATACTCTTCGTCGAAGGAGGCTATGCCGGTCTCGATGGTGACCTTGCCCGTATTAACGATGGCGTCCCGGGCATTGACGCAGAGATTTGCCAGAATCTGGTCGATCTGGGTAGGGTCTATTTTGACCGGCCAGACGTCCTTGCCCGGCCGCCAAGCCAGGTCGATGTCCTCGCCGATGAGCGGCAGCAGCAGATTGAGCATGCTCTCAATGGTGTCGTTGAGGTCGATCACCTTGGGGGACACGGTCTGTTTGCGAGCAAAGGCCAGGAGTTGCCGGGTCAGATTGGCGGAGCGCTGGGCAGCCCCCTGGATCTTCTCCAGGTTGGCATGCAGGGGATTGTCTGGCTCGACCAGTTCCATGGCCATTTCCGTGTACCCGAGAATTGCCCCCAGCATGTTGTTGAAGTCGTGGGCGACCCCGCCGGCCAGACGGCCTACGGATTCCATCTTCTGGACCTGGCGAAGCTGGGATTCGAGTTTGGACCTCTCCTCCTCCATTCTCCTGGGCTCGGTGATGTCTATTGCCATGCTATGAAGGACGCGTTTCCCTCCATGGACTCTGCCCAAGGGAGTTGTTCGAAACTCCCAAATTCGTTTTGAACCGTCCTTTGCTGTAACAATCCATTCGCCATTTATTTCTGTTTTGTTTATCGAAAAAAGTTGATCGATATACTCCTTTTTGGAACCGGTTCTTTCTCCGTATGCACGTTCTGTCCAATCTGAGAGAAAGGGGATGTCTTCGATGGTGTAACCCGAAAAATGAGTCCAACCCGCGCTGAGTTGCAAGACTCGATCATCTTCATCATGGATCATTATAGGAATCGGTGAAGCAGTAATAGCTCGTCGCCATCGTTCTTCACTCTCTCTCAATGCCTCCTCGTCTTGTTTTTGCTTGGTAATGTCATGGAAAATGCAGTGAGTCTGTTGAAAGTGGCCGAGTGGATCTTTTCCGATCTTGCCATGGAATGAAACAAGGATGGTTGAACCATCCTTACGGACCATTTCGAACTCGATTCCGAGGATTTCGCCTATTGCCTTGAACCTAGGAAATTTTTCTTTGAAATGGTCTTTCCAATCTGGATGAAGGAAATCACCGAAATTTCTACCAAGGACTTCTTCTTTAGCGTACCCAAGGGTATCAGCCCAAGCTTGATTGATCGCAATAAAACAGCCAGCGCTATCGAGGGATTGATAGGCAAGCGGAGCCCGCTCGTAGAGTTGCTTCAAGTGCTCATAATCAGCCTGAATACGTGCTTCCCTCGCTTCCAACTCAGCGATTCGCCTTTTGAGGACGGCTAATTTAGGTGAATCAGAATTCGATTGATCGTTCATATCGGTCTGTTCAATCCGTTTAAAATATCGGATGGCTCTGGCCTACATGTATAATCTGGATGCACTTCAGCGTTTATGATTATACCTTGCTGGTCAACGACGAACCGTCCTGGCATTGATAGCGTCCAATTCGAGTTGCCATTGAATCGTTCAAGATCGATACCGAAGCCCTTGTAGACTTGCTGCAAATCAGTAGGCAATGTAAAAACAAGTCCAAATTGTGCCGCCACTTTATTTCCGGAGTCGCTTAATACTGGAAAGGATAAATTCAGCTTCTTTACGATCTGTTTTGAGTATTTTTCAAGTTGTGGTGATATAGCGATGAATGAAGCGCCCGACGCTTCGGCGTTTTGTACCACTTCCTGCAGAGCTTCCAGCTCAGCGTTACAGTACGGTCACCATACTCCCCGGTAAAAATTTATAACCAAAGGCCCTTTTGCTAAAAGAGCAGCTGACGTTACCCATCGATCTTCTTGATCGGACAGTATGAATTGAGGTGCTGACGCGCCGACCTTAAGAACGTGGTCCATGATACCCGATCGGGCCAGATCGGCCGTTGCGCGATGCATAATGGCAAGAGTGTCAGGGGGCATCTTGGATTCAAATTTATTTTTCATCGCAGTTAGCTTGTCTTGCAAACTCATAATGCCTCCTCATTCAGCTGAAGAATTTTAAGCGATCGTTGTATCGAAATTTAGCACAGACCTAGGCTGATGCGACACAACTTTGGTGATAAATATCGCACCTCGGTTAAGTGCTATTACTGGTCAAGAGTCAGAGGTGTGTTGACTCTCTTTTTATAAACCCATCCCCATTTTCGCGTACCACTCCTCTCAAGCGGTGTGAGTCCACAAACGTTTGAGAATTGCGAATGTAACCAAATCACATCATATTTTCAGCGCGCTGAATTTCTGCTGCAACTTAATCATGGGCTCCTGGCTTACCTTCAGCCCACCCTCCAAGGGTCGATCGAGGTCTGCAACGAGCAATATAATTGCTGAAAACGAAAGAGCCATGACCATAATGATCATCAGGCTGCTTTTGCCACTAACGCCAAATTGATACCCTGTTGCCACCATGGTCAGTATTGTTACAAAATAGAGAGCTAACCAGATAGGCATAGGAATGCGATATTGAAGCGCAACCGTCACCCGCTTTGTGTGGAAATCTATCATTTCGTTGAGCGATTGGGCATAGAGTCCAAGCAACACCGAGTCGTGGTTACACGTGACAATATCATTGAGCAGAGCCCAGAGTTGGTCATGAAGTGCTTCGGAGTCTATCAATGCCTGCGGTAATTTCTGGATTTGAACGACTGCTTCCGTTCGTATGTCGACATAGTGCTTGAGCAGCTTTCGAGAGAGCGAACGCTGGGGTTCCGGCAGAAAATCAGTTCGCAGGAAAGTCGTCCCTATCGAATTGACTTCATCTAACACCAATTGTTTCCGGGCATCGAAACGAGAGGAGGCTATGCTGAATGTGAATGCCAAGACAAAAGCAAGCAAGCCGAGCGTGGCGCCAACAATCGATCCTATCGGGACTTCTTTTTCGGAATTGCCATGTTGTTGAACCAAACTACCTATACGAAATCCTCCAGCTACGGCGAGCACAACAACAGCAACCGTCATGAGATAGAGAAGCCAAAGAGGAATTGCCTGGAACAGTTGATCAATTAGTATCATAATAACCCTCGCAAAGGTTCGATTACTATTGGTTCGGTGGATAAACAATTGAATCAGGCAGCATAAGCTATCAGAGGATTCTAATATTTTATCACATGGTAAGTATCAATCGGGAGTGAGCTGGGAAAAATAGATCGAAAAGGGCCCTATTTACGAAATTGACGTGTCTCCTTGTGGACAACAGAGGATTGCCGGCCTTTACCCCTTGCTTTTTCGAGAACTGGACGAAACATCTCCCAGTTGACCGTCTCGTTGATCTTGGCAAGTGGGGTGCCGTTTTTGTCGATTTTGTGCAATCGGTCCCGCAGGTCGAAAAAGCCGGGCTGGATCATGACTAATCTCCATCAGGTTAGGTTGCTGGGCGCCCGATTAAAATGGGGCGATTGTAACCTTTTTACACAAAATCAACAGTTTGATTTTTAAAATTGTTGCGTGCCACTGCGTTTAATTTTCCAAAAAACCCTTAAGTCAATAATTCAGAGATAGCGTAACTTTGAGAATCAGACATTCAGTAGTAATATAAAAATTGAACATTATGGTGAAAATAAGATATTGTAAGTGGCAATATTAACGCTCTGGTTCAGAGCGTGGTACGTGAACACCATCCGCTGAACCGTTGGTAGCTGATGATCTATGGATTACTTCACCAACTCGATTTCTCCGGGTTGTCAGGTTTTGTTAATCCATGGCTCCAGCGGTCCATACATACGCAGGATGCAGAACCAGCTCTTGCCGGGCACGGTAGCAAGCCAGTTGCCTTCCTTGCATTCGGGGGCTCGGTCCGAAGTAGACGTCGTCGGAGCCGTCCTCATTCTACTTACCGCCCTTGCCCTTGTCCAGGCCGGCGCCCCCCATGTTGCCGACGAAGCGCTGCCAGGCATCGTCAAGAAAGCCCAGCATGCTCGGCGGGACTTCGATCACCGTCGGGCCATCCTTTGCCAGATCCTTCGGAGCGTAGGCATACATCGTTGATGAGTTGGAGGTGATGACAGGCGTCGACGCAAACTCGGTGGACAGCTTCGCTCTATGATTATAAACTCATCAGCTAGGCCGATTGCCAAGTAACGAAGACAAGATTCTCAATGGGCTTTAAAGCACTGTGAGGAGCCCGGCAGGCGCGTACTTTGCCTTCTGCATGGTTTTTAAAATCCAACAGAATCGGAACGATTACCACGCTGCGCAGCTAACTGGCTCTGCATGGCGAAGTTAACAAGGAGATTACCATGTACACCGCTCGCTGCATACTCTCAATCCTGGCCGCGCTATTCCTGGTGAGTTGTGCCAGTCGCCCCATCAACAAGCCTATTACCCAGGTCGATCCAAAGAGTGGCTACCGACCGTATCTGCTGATACCAAAACGGCAAAACAACGATTTGAGCACTCTGTTCGTTCTTTCCTTCTCCGGTGGTGGCACGCGGGCGGCGGCCTTCTCCTACGGCGTTCTGGAAGAACTTAAGCGCACCGAAATCGTGGTCAACGGCCAGCATCGCCGGCTGATTGACGAGGTAGACGTGATTACCGGCGTATCGGGTGGAAGCTTCACGGCACTCGCCTATGCGCTCTACGGAGACCGTTTGTTCTCGGAGTACGAAGAGCGCTTCCTCAAGCGTAATGTCCAGGGCGAACTGGTGTCACGTTCCCTTAATCCGCTCAATTGGGGGAAGTACATCGGCGGTACGGCCGGGCGCTCGGAACTCGCAGCGGAGTACTACGACGAGATTCTATTCAATGGTGCGACGTTTCGCGATCTCCTGGACAAGCAAGGCCCCGTGGCTATCGCCACCGGGACTGACCTGTCGACCGGGTCACGGCTCGCCTACTTCCAAAACGATTTCGACCTGCTTTGCTCTGATTTGAATAGCGTGCATCTGGCCCGAGCGGCTGCCACGTCTTCGGCCGTCCCGGTCGTGCTGTCACCGGTCACACTAAACAACTACGGCGGAACCTGCGGCTATAAGTTTCCTGCCTGGGTGAGTGCGGTCGCCGACCCCAACACACGCGCCAGACCAGCGGGTCGCGCGTTCAAACGCTATCAGGAGATGGAGAGTTTCCAAGACAGCACGAATCGTCCATACATCCATCTCGTCGATGGGGGCGTTTCCGACAACATCGGGGTGCGCGGAGTGCTGGAATTTCTTGAGGAAATGGCAGCGAGCGCGGCGTACAAGGGAGAGGTTGGTTTTGGTGCTATTAAACGGGTGATTCTGCTGGTAGTGGACTCACATTCCTCGCCTAAAACCGATTGGGATCTAAAAGAAAAGCCACCGGGGTTCGCAGTTCAACTGATGCAATCCGCTGGCGTTCCCATCGATCGCTTTTCATTTGAGACCGTCGAGACGATGAAGGATCAGGTTCAGATCCTGACCTGGCGACGTGAACTGCTGGTAGCCCAGGCACGACTTGCCGGTGAGAGCGAGGCGGAGGCCGAAGCGCGCAATCCGAAGGTGTACTTGAATGTACTTAATGTAAGTTTTGACGCTATTCGCGATCCCAAGGAGCGCAGCTACTTCATGGACTTGCCTACCAGCTTCGTGCTTCCGCCGGAAGACGTTGACCGCTTGCGTGATATGGCAGGCCAGGTCATGCGAGAATCTGAAGATTTTGAAAAGATCGTTCGTGCCACCGGTGGCAGCCCGGTGAAATAGAGACGTGGCTCCGTTCGTTTGGACAGTTTTTTCTCTTTTTTATTCGAGTCTCTACTTCTTTAAGTTGCCTGTTCAACCGTCGGCAACATCACGACATACGCTTCGTCCGATGTTTTTTCTCTAATGTTGAATGGGGCCTGGATCAGTTGTACCAGTCCACGGCCCTCTTTTATTTTCCGGTACCTGTTGCACCATGTTGTGCTAGCACGGAACATCGGTGCGGAATACTAAGGTGATCCATTTTAATGGATCGCCTTAGTGGCCAGTGGAACTTCAAAGATCCAGTCAACAATCGGTGCGTGTTCAGCGTCTCCCGACTCTGTTCACAGGCCCGCCAAGGTTCATGGGTGCAGCGCCCACACCAGGCGCACCAACACCGACGGTCGAGCGCCGGGCAACCCCAGCATAGCTGATTGGCGTCGCCGGTGCGCCCACGATTGCTTCCGCAGAGGAGATCAGGTCACCGGAAGAGTTTGGAATGAATTGACCATTCCAAGCCCATACAGCAATAGCCAGTCCAAAGAGAAACAGGTATTTTCTCGTATTGTCTTTCATTTATTACCTCCTGCCGGCTTTTCCGGCGGTAATTCGTCGAGTCCGATGAGATCTTCGGGTTTAAGCTTTTTCGCTCCGGCTGGCGGGACGAGCACAAAGGCATCTTTTGTTGGTTCTATACCCGTTTTCCAGCTCTTGACACGAAGCGTGTATTGCGGCGCGCTGTTCAAGGTTTTGCTGGTGATCACCAGTTTGCGCGGGATGGGCTTAGTCCCTACTTCCACCCAGAGCTGCCAGTCTGTATCAAAGTTGCGGAAAGCAAGGTGTTCACATTCCTGACCATCAATGATGCCTCGACCGATATGCTTAGCTTCTTGAACGCCGGCAATGAGGGTATCGTAGGAATTCGTCAAGAGAAGGTCTGCCCCAGGAAGAGCGACGCCATGGCCAGCACGCAGCGCTACGATCAACTGGTCCACGGTACCCGATGCCTCGAACTGAGCGTAACCGTTGTCTTTTTTACTCATGATGCTCACAGTCTTGCCGTCGAAAAACATGGCAACATCCGTATAGCCGCTGACCCGATGAGCGCGCAGCTTGTCCGGGCGGCTCAACACCGCTTCTCCGGAATTGGTGAACTGTATTTTTTCCAGTTGCGGGGTGATCACCTCGATGTCGGTGTCAAAACTCAGTTCGATCGTTTTTTGGCTGCTCACATAATCCGACATGGTCTTGAGGATTGACTTGGCATCGCTTTCCTGCACCTGGGCGGTTGCCGGCCCTACCCTAATGAGCGTCAGTGTTATGATTGCTGCAAATAAGATGAATTTTAGCCGTTTCATTTCTTTTCTCCTCCCTGTTGATTGTTGTACAGAATTTGGATGGACTCCTCTTTTCTTCAATCACATTTTTTTATAATTATGGGGAATGTATTCGTCCTGGTGTCCCGCTTTCCCTTGACGATGCCCGAAGAATGGTTGAAGGGTTCATCCATCATTACAACAACGTCAGGCTGCACATCGCCATCGGTTATATCGCGCCGATGGACATATTGAACGGCAGAGAACAGAAAATATTCAAAGAGCGAGACAAAAAATTGGAAAAAGCCCGGCAACTGAGAAAGAAAAATCGACTTCGTGCCTACGGGCCAATCCCCCCAAGGGGAGATAATACGGCTCCCCGTAACCCCTTAATGCAAACAGCTTGAATGTCCAATTCCAACTGAGGCGGAACAAACGGAGCCCCTTCACTCTCTTTTGGGTTAAAATATAGGCATAATGGAGTTGCAATGGATGATTCTTTATTGATATCCGTCCGCTCACGATCAGTTGAAGACAGATTCCCCAAGCTGTGGCCAATGTCCACCGCATTCGGTGGGTAAATGGTCGGTTTTCTTTATGGAGAACCATCGGGAAGAATGCGGATTTTTCTATAGAGGTCGAACGCGGAAACTCCGGTCGGGCTTTCCATTCGCAACTCATGATCAAGATTCGATTGTTACATCCTCAGCGGACGCAATAAAAATAACATTGCCCAAACCTTCAATTTCTTGAGATAAACTATGGATATAGTCTTCAGGCTTTCCTGATGGGCGAGGCATACTGAGAATTGTTAACCCAGATTTTTCCAAATGATCCGCAGAGATTTCTTCGTTACTATTGATAATCACAATATCTGCGCTCACGCGTGCCCTTTGCAAAATCCCAAGCATTTTCTCATGGATATTTTTTTTATCCGCCTGTGGTGAGGCCCTGCAGATAATGGATATTTGATGATTTCTCCATTCCTTATTTTGCTTGATCAAATGCGCAAAGATGAGCATGAGTAAACCATTTTGCACCCCATCCCACCGTATCGTAATAATCGACCCCTCGACTGACCAACGCTCGGCATTTTCACACTGCCGAATACACACTACATTCTTCTGGAATCCCAATGAATGGGAAATCGTTAACACAAAGTCGGCGGGGTTATCTAAAGCTTCCTGAAAACCGATAGCTAGCGTGTTTGGCCTGATCCCTCCAATACCATGACACTGAAGCAGCGCTTTTAAACCCTCTTCAAGCCCTTCTGCGACAATCACAACAGGAAAAGCCTCCAGCTCTTCTTCCGCAATAAATTTCCGCAAAAACCGTTCCGCGCTGACTCTATGGGCAGCCTTATTCTCAACATCACCATGCAACACCTGCCCTAATGACAGAATACCTCGACCAGCCGCAAGCCAATAAGCGTACTGAGCTAAATTTGTTCTGGACCAGGACTTTGTCGACAGTGCCAAAATTATAGGCCGCCAATTTTTAGGATGGTACCGTTCATCTTCGAGGGCAAGCAATGCTACTCGCGCTCTTTCGAGCGCGAGGCCACTCGTGATATCACCCCACCGAGCGATAATTTCAGATCTACTAACAGTCCAATACACAAGACCCACACCGCAAATTGCGATACCTGCCCAGAGGGGGGTGATCAAGAACATCACGGCAAGACAACTGATACTTCCAGCAAGTGCGGTCACCCAATTATACAAGCGATAACTAGGTCTAAAACTTGGGTTGCGAGAATAAATCTCATAAAAGCATGCCAGGTTAAGCGTTCCGTATGTGATCATAAAAAACATAGTGATGACAGGAGCAATGGTGTTTAAATTTCCTGCCATTATAGCCCCTTGGGCAATGAGAAATGTTATGATTGTTGCTGGGCGAGGCTCCCCGCCTGAAATGCGACCGAAAGGCTTAAGCCAAACAAAAATATCGTCTTTAGCTATGGATTGAAGAATTCGAGGGGCACCCATCATACTCCCGAGAGCTGAAGAGAGCGTTGCAGAAAAAATGCCCACGGGGATGAGTATCGGGAACAGAGCATTATCGCGGATGATCATAGTGTTACCAACAAGAACATGATGCGAATTTGCAGATGCCAAAAGACAGATCATCAATAAATAAATTATTGCGGTGAAGAATATGGATGCAAAGGTACCACGTGGTATCGATTTTCCCGAATCTTGAAGGTCGCCGGACATATTCGCTCCAGCCATTACGCCGGTCACAGCCGGAAAAAACAATGCAAACATGGTGAAAAACGAATCACCCATACCGTAATCTGGCTTCATGTTCCCGATCAAGGTGTCCATGCTAACTAACGGTGCTGCGCCGGCAAAGAAAGAAAGTACCGAAAGCAGTAAGGCCACAAGAATAAACATTTGGAGCTTGATGGTCCATCCTGCTCCAATAAAGACAAAG
>JBGSQD010000333.1:0-6295 GCA_041738275.1 Geobacterales bacterium | reverse complement strand
ATTCATCAGGCAACACCTCCTTTCAACAGTGGAAAGCCCAACCGTTCCCGCATCCGCAGATACCCTTCGGCGCAGACGCGCGCTACGCCACGAACACGTCCGATGTAGGAAGCCCGTTCGGTGACCGAAATTGCGCCACGTGCATCAAGCAGGTTGAAGGTGTGGGAACATTTCATGACATAGTCGTATGCAGGCAGGACCAGCTCCTTCTCCGCCAGGCGCAGACACTCTTTCTCGTACATCGTGAAGAGCTGCAGCAGCATATCCACATCGGCTTCTTCAAAGTTGTATTTTGAAAACTCCACCTCGCTTTCATGGTGGATGTCTCCGTACTTGATCCCCTTGACCCACTCAAGGTCATAGACGTTGTCCACACCCTGCAGGTACATGGCGATCCGTTCGCAGCCGTAGGTGATCTCGGAGGAGACCGGTTTCAGGTCGATGCCGCCTGCCTGCTGGAAGTAGGTGAACTGGGTGATCTCCATGCCGTCCAGCCATACTTCCCAGCCCAGGCCCCAGGCGCCAAGGGTGGGCGATTCCCAGTCATCCTCTACAAAGCGGATATCATGCTTGTTCGGGTCAAGTCCGAAGGCGCGCAGAGAATCCAGGTACAGGTCGAGGATATTCAACGGTGAGGGCTTCATTATCACCTGGAACTGGTAATAGTGCTGCAGCCGGTTGGGGTTCTCGCCGTAGCGCCCGTCGGTCGGGCGTCGGGATGGTTCCACATAAGCCACGTTCCACGGCTCGGGTCCGAGCACGCGCAGAAATGTAGCGGGGTTGAAGGTGCCGGCACCCTTTTCGGTGTCGTAGGGCTGCTGGATGACGCATCCCTGTTTGGCCCAGTAGCCCTGCAGGGAAAGGATGAGATCCTGAAATGTCACAATGTGGTCCTCCGATGGGGAGAGTATGCTGAAACGCAAAAAAAGAGTTGTAAAATAGCAGGTCTGAACGGTGCGGTCAAGGAGGAGATATCTACTTATCCGCAACAGCAGCAGGATTTTCCGGCCGCCTTTTCGAAAGCCTCCCGCCCTTCTCTCCAGGATAGCCAGGCGATCAGCAGTGATCCGAGCGAATCGAACAGGCCGATGCCGGTTAATTCATAACCGCCGCTGGCCACTAGCAGTACCACCGATAACTGCAGGCAGGTTCGGGTACATGCGGCATCGGCCAGGATTGCATCCGACTTCAGCGCGGTGCCGACCCGCACCTTGGCACGGATCAACAGCCACATGGAAACAATGGAGACCAGTGAGACCACTATCCCCCAGAAGGTCGTCTCAGGTGCGTGCCCTTGCCAGAGATTGAGGATGGCAGTGGCGATCAGGCCGGCTGTCAGCAGGTAGAAGGCTGAGCCGGTGATGCGCAGGGCGCGTTGCTCAAAGGCATCCCGGTTTGTCTGATTGGCTGCGGCCTGTCGGCGCAGCATGTGCCAGATACCGATGCCTGATATGACCTCGACAAAGGAATCCGCCCCGAAGCCGAACAGCGCGATTGTCTCATCGGCCAGCCCAAACCAGATCGATACCAGCCCTTCCAGAAGGTTGTAACCGATAGTGATGAGGGCGAGCAGGTTAGCTTGCTTGTAAAGTCGTTCTGTCATTTGTCAGGGGGGGCACTGGGCGCACATGGATTTGAACAGATTGGTACTCAGATAACGGTCGCCGCGGTCGGGGATTATGACTACGATTGTGCCGGAGTCCAGTTCCGTTGCCAGCTTGAGTGCACCGGCAATGGCGGCCCCGCCCGACATGCCGCAGAAAATACCCTCATGAGCCGCCAATTGGCGGGCGGTCTCGAAAGCGGTATCGTCGTCGATGACAATCTTTCGGTCCAGGGCGCTCTCATCATAAATGGGCGGCACAATGGCTTCTTTCATGTTTTTGAGCCCCTGAATCTTGTGCCCCAGAACAGGCTCGATGCCGATGACCTGTATCTCCGGCCGGACCGCGTGGAAGTACTGCGCTGATCCCATCAGGGTGCCGCTGGTGCCCATACCGGCCACGAAATGGGTGATTCGCCCCTCGGTCTGTTGCATGATTTCGGGTGCGGTGGTTTCGAAGTGTGCCAGTACGTTATTGGGATTGGCGTACTGATTGGGCATATAGTAGACGCCCGGCTCCTCCCCATGGATCTTGTGTGCCAGGCGGATGGCCCCGTCGGTGGCCTCGCATCCGGGCGACAGTACGATTTCGGCACCATATGCCTCCAGCACGCTGCGTCGTTCCATACTGACGCAGGCAGGCATGACCAGCTTTATACGATAGCCGCGGGCCGCAGCAATCATGGCCAGGGCGATGCCGGTATTGCCGGAAGTGGGTTCGAGGATGATCTTGTCGGGGGTCAGTTCACCGCTTTTCTCTGCAGCCAGGATCATCTGACGTGCCGGGCGGTCCTTGATCGAGCCGCCAGGATTATTGCCTTCCAGCTTGGCCAGGATGGTGACGCGCGAATTGGGATTGATGTTGGTGATGGCTACCAGAGGCGTGTTGCCGATGGATTCTATAAGGCTCTGACCTTTCACATGATTCCTTTCGTTACAAAAATGCACATGAGCATTTGTATATAGCCTCCTCGACAGCCTGGTCAAGACAAATTACGGTGAAACCGGTGGAATAGGGAATATTTTTTGTTGACAAGTCCAAGTCAATGGAGGTAACGTTTTTAAATCCCAGCTTGCAAATTTCCGACTAGCTGTTTACGACCTCACAAATCCTTCGAAATTTTAATTTAGAATCCTTGACATGCCAATGAATTATCATTCAGGAAGTTTCCCGTCATGACGTTTTTCTCTCATTTCCGCTTTTGAGGTCACAGTAACCACATACAAATCTATTCATTTCCAACCCCGCTGAACACCCATTTTTGCAGCCGCATTGTGCATGCCGTATGACATGCCGGAGAATCGATGAACCTACAGGAACTGAAAGGCAAGAAGATCAACGAGCTGAACGCCATTGCCCGTGAGCTCAACATTGAGGGGGCATCCAGCCTGCGCAAGCAGGACCTGATCTTTGCCATACTCAATGCCCAGACCGAACAGAACGGCTCGATTTACGGCGAAGGGGTGCTGGAAACCCTTCAGGACGGTTTCGGCTTTCTTCGTGCCACGGATTACAACTATCTGCCGGGCCCGGACGATATCTATGTCTCACCCAGTCAGATCCGTCGTTTCAATCTCCGTACCGGTGATACGGTTTCCGGCCAGATCCGACCTCCCAAAGAGGGGGAGCGCTACTTTGCCCTGCTCAAGGTGGAGGAGGTCAACCATGAGCCACCCGAGGTGGCCCGTGACAAGATCCTCTTTGACAATCTGACGCCGCTTTATCCCGATGAAAAACTCAAGCTGGAGACCGTTCCCGATAATATGCCCATGCGGGTAATCGAGCTGGTCGCCCCCATCGGAAAAGGGCAGCGCGGCTTGATCGTGGCTCCGCCCCGCACCGGCAAGACCATGCTGATCCAGAACATCGCCAACTCCATTGCCGCCAACCATCCCGAGGTTTATCTGATCGTTCTGCTGATCGATGAGCGTCCCGAGGAGGTTACCGATATGCAACGCTCGGTCAACGGCGAAGTTATCTCCTCCACCTTTGACGAACCCGCTACCCGGCACGTCCAGGTGGCCGAGATGGTCATCGAAAAAGCCAAGCGTCTGGTGGAACATAAACGCGACGTGGTGATCCTGCTGGACTCCATCACCAGGCTGGCCCGCGCTTACAACACCGTTATTCCGCCTTCAGGCAAGATCCTCTCCGGCGGCGTGGACTCCAATGCACTGCATAAGCCGAAACGTTTCTTCGGCGCGGCCCGCAATATCGAAGAGGGGGGGTCGCTGACCATCATTGCCACTGCTCTGGTGGATACCGGCAGCAAGATGGACGAGGTCATCTTTGAAGAATTCAAAGGGACCGGTAACATGGAACTGCATCTCGACCGCAAACTTGTTGAGAAGCGTACCTTCCCGGCAATCGATATCAACAAGTCCGGCACCCGCAAAGAGGAATTGCTGATCGAGAAGAGTTCTCTCAACCGCATCTGGATCCTGCGCAAGGTTATTCACCCCATGAATGTGGTTGACAGTATGGAGTTCCTGCTGGACAAGCTTTCCGAGGCCAAGACTAATCAGAATTTCCTGGACTCCATGAGTAAATAGGAAACGATTCTTTTTCGCCCTGGCGACGTAAGTCTTCGGGATTGTTAGTGCTGCGTAGCGTTGCTACGCCTCCTGCCAATCCCTCGACAGCCTTGCCAGGACGAAAAACTCCTCGTTTCCTGATAAAAAAGGGTTGCAAAAATCACAATGAACCGCTAGCATAGAACGTTACTGGAAGAACGTGCTAAACTTTTTCTGCGACGATATTGAGGAGGAAGAAATGAAAGAAGGTATTCACCCCATGTATTCTGAGGTCACCGTAAAGTGTCTGTGTGGCAACACTTTCCAGACCAGATCTACCCGCCCGGAAATCAATACTGAGATCTGCTCCGCCTGCCATCCGTTTTTCACCGGCAAGCAGAAGCTCATTGATACCGCAGGTCGTGTGGAGCGGTTCAAGAAGCGTTACGGCCAACTGTAGCTTACCATCGGTTTGACGTGCAAAGGGGGTTTTGTCATCGGACAAATCCCCCTTTTTGCATCTAATAATCAATTGAATAAAGCTTCCGGCAGGACACCATGAACATTACACTTATTGAACATACCCCCAATCCCGAACTGACTGTGGCACTGGCGGCCCGGCTTTGCTATTCGCCGATTTCCATTGATGATCTGCGTGAAAAACTTGAATCAACGGATATTGAACAGTTTCTGGATAAAATCATGTCGTTGGGCCATCACTCGGTACTGGAGCATGCGTCGTTTACCTTTGGTATCGAGGGGATTTCACGGGTGACTACGCATCAGCTGGTGCGGCACCGGATCGCCTCGTTTTCCCAGCAGTCGCAGCGTTATGTATCCCACAAGGAACATTTTACCTCGATCATGCCGAACAGTATTGCCATGGACCCGGATGCGCGCGAGATCTTTGCCTTTATGTCCGAAACGGTTCACAAGGCTTACGCGCAACTGATTGAAATCGGAATTCCGGCCGAGGATGCTCGTTACATACTGCCTAATGCCACCGAAACCAAGATTATTATGACCATGAATGCCCGTGAACTGCGGCACTTTTTTGCCCTGCGCTGCTGTCAGCGGGCCCAGTGGGAAATTCGCGAGATGAGTGTCGAAATGCTGCGACAGGTGAAAAAGGTCGCACCGGTCATTTTTCGTGATTCCGGACCTGGCTGTGTGAGTGGTCCCTGCCCGGAAGGTGTGTTCTGCTGCGGTCAAACGACCGAGGTACGGGAATTCTTTAAAAAACTGGATTAACACTGGGGAAATAATGGAAAAAATCAACGTAGGCGGCCAGGCAGTAATCGAAGGTGTCATGATGCGTGCGCCTCGCTCCATGGCCATAGCCGTGCGTCGTCCAAACGGTGAGATCGTTGTCCGGAAGGAAATGGTCGTGCCGTTATCCGAGCGCTATCCGGTGGTCAAGCTTCCGATATTGCGTGGTGCGGTGGCATTGTTCACCTCTCTGATCATCGGCATCAAAGCGCTTAATTTCTCGGCTAACGAGGCTATTACCGAGGAGGAAAAGGAAGGGGAAGGGGACAAGGGGGGTGAGCTTTCCTCCTGGGCCATGGCCGGCACCATGGCGGTTGCCTTCGGCTTTGGTATCTGTCTGTTCTTCCTGTTTCCCCTTTATCTGACCAAGTTGATGACGCCGATTATCGGCGACAACAACATCGTCTTCAATCTGGTGGATGGTGTCATCAGGGTGATTGTTTTCCTGCTCTACATCTGGACCATCTCCCGCATGAGCGATATCCAGCGGGTCTTCCAGTACCACGGCGCCGAGCATAAGTCGATCTTCGCCCATGAGGCGGGCGAGGAATTGACCATTGAGAACGTCAAGAAGTACAGCCGTCTCCATCCCCGCTGCGGCACCAGCTTCCTGCTGATCGTAATGCTGGTCAGTATTGCAGTGTTCTCGTTGATTCCCAAGCTTTGGCCGTTTTACCTCAAGGCAGGTTCGCGTATCGTTTTGTTGCCGTTGATTGCCGGCATCTCTTACGAGTTCCTCAGGTGGAGTGCCAAGAACGACAGCAATCCGCTCGTGAAGATGATCATCACACCCGGCCTGGCCTTGCAGAGGCTGACGACCCGCGAACCGGACGATTCCCAGCTGGAGGTGGCCATCCGTTCCCTGGATGAGGCGCTGGAGATGAATGCGGGCTATGCGGATGACAGGCT
>JBGSQD010000332.1:0-8123 GCA_041738275.1 Geobacterales bacterium | reverse complement strand
TTTCATAGAACGTCCGGGGATGCTGCGACAAGAAGAGAACGGCTGGAGGCTGTATGTGGAACGCAAGTCGTTTGACGTATTGCTGGACCAGATCCCCTGGGGCATAAACCTTATCAAATTGCCTTGGATGCAACAGGCAATATGGACTGAGTGGTAACGCCATATAAATGACAGCGTCCGTGATTTCGGACCTGAACCGGATTGTTTTAACCCTGAATCCGACGTCTTCACGCCTTTACTTGCCCGGAACGCCTTATCCGCACAGTAGTGACCAGATAACCACCCCTCCATTTCTGTTAGGTAAAATACATAAAATAGATGGTTAAGTAGGTGTTGACGCCCCGCAAAATCCGCCTCTATGCTGCCTGATATGATGTAATCACTTTTTGTTTCCTTGAATTGCCGCTTGCAATCTGGCTTCATTAACCCCAATAGGTTGATAATTACGGATGTTTCTGCTAAAAATGGACGTCACCTTTATAAAATCAGATATGAATGACTAAAAAGCGACCCAATGAATCGATGCTTTCACATATTAATCTGTTTCCTGGTCGCCACCCTGTTGCTTCCTTTCCCGGCTCAGGCAGCCAAAGGCAAGGCCGTTAAAAAGCTTGAAAAAAAGCCAGCCTTCAGCTCACAGAGCTCAGCTGCCACGCGTCCCTTGGCCATCCTCAACGAGATCAAGCACTGGTCCAATCCCGACTACACCCGTATTTCGCTGGAATTGGACCGGGATGTTGCCTGGGAGGCTCACGAACTGGGTACCGGGAGAACTGGAGAACCAGGCAGGATCTACATCGATATCAACCGCACCAAACTTGCCAGGGAGGTGAAGGATATCACCATCGGCGACGGCCTGCTGAGGGGCGCACGGGTTGCGCAGTACAAACCGGAGGTGGTGCGGGTGGTGCTTGATACGGAAAACATCAAGAGCTACAAGGTGTTTCCGCTGTCTGATCCGGCACGGTTGGTTATCGATGTTCGCGGAGAACGGCGCACCGAAATTTCCCGTCTGGAACAATCCATCTCTGCAAGTCTGGAACTGCCGGTTGAGACAAAACGCGAAGAACCCAGGCCTGTTGTGGAACGGAAGGCCAGGCTGACCAAGAAACCCGGCATCGCCAAGATCCGCCGGATAGTGGTGGATCCCGGTCACGGAGGTCATGATCCGGGAGCAGTCGGTCCCAGCGGTCTTCAGGAGAAGGATGTGGTCCTGGCCATTAGCCTGAAGCTGAGGGAGTTGCTCCGGGATGAGCTGGGTCTGGATGTTGTCATGACCCGCTCCAGCGACGTGTTTATTCCCTTGGAGGAAAGGACCGCTATTGCCAACAAGGTTAACGCGGACCTGTTTGTTTCGGTTCACGCCAATGCCGCCCCAAACCGTTTGGCCGCAGGCATCGAAACCTATTACCTCAACCTGGCCAAGACCGAGAAGGCCGCCCAGCTGGCTGCCAAGGAGAACGGCACCTCACTGGAAAAGGTCAGCGTCCTGCAGGCCATCCTGTTCGACCTGATGGCCAACTACAAGCTGAACGACTCGGCCCACCTGGCTGATGAAGTTCAAAAGTCGCTTTATAAAAAGGCCCACGGGCGCTACCCCGATGTCAAGAACCTAGGGGTCAAGCAGGGACCGTTCTATGTGCTGGTTGGCGCCAGCATGCCGAGCATACTTGTGGAAGCTGCCTTCCTCTCCAACGCCCAGGAAGAATCGCGTCTGCAAGACCCGGCCTATCAGGACATGACCGCGGAAGGCATCCTGGAAGGCATTCACAGCTACATCTCCAGCCTGAAATAGATGACCACCGGCACCCTCTACATAATCGCGACCCCCATCGGCAACCTGGAGGATATAACCTACCGGGCCGTGCGCATTCTGGGCGAGGTAGACCTGATCGCTGCAGAGGACACCCGCCACTCCCTCAAACTGCTCAATCATTTCAAGATCTCCAAACCGCTGACATCTTATTTCTATCATAACCAGCAACTCAAGGGCGAGCGCATCCTGAACACGCTGCTTCAGGGTAAGTCGGTTGCCTTGATCTCCGACGCCGGCACCCCCTGTGTCTCCGACCCAGGATATCATTTGGTACGGGATGCAGTGGCAGCAGGTATCAAGGTTATTCCCATCCCCGGACCGTGCGCCGCGATAACTGCCCTTTCGGCCTCGGGATTGCCCAGTGATATTTTCACATTCGTTGGTTTCCCGCCATCACGCCAGGGCAAACGGCGCTCGTTTCTGGCTGAAATGGCTGTGCTGCCAGGCACATTGGTGCTTTACGAAGCACCACACCGGTTGGAGGACTCGCTTCGCGATATCCTCGAGGTGCTGGGTGAGCGGCAGATCGTAGTGGCACGGGAGTTGACCAAAATCTTCGAGGAATTTATCCGGGGCACGGTTTCGGAGGTCATGGCCGTGGTAGGGCAGGACAAGGTTCGGGGCGAGGTGGTTATCCTGGTGTCGCCGGGCGAACCTGTGGAGCAGATGGCTGAACCGCTTGATCATGTGCTGCGTCAATTGTTGGACGAGGAGGGGCTTTCTGTGAAGGATGCCGCCCGTAAAGCCGCTGAAATCACGGGTGTTTCTCGAAGCGAAGCATACTCGGAGGCCATTGCCCTGAGAAATGGCGCGGATTTGTTATAATTAGAACTGGAATTACATCTGGAAAATGTGCTATAGATCAGCACTAATTCGATGTTTGCGGCTTTAGTAAGCTTGACTTTTTCCTGTTCATCAGATTTGGAGTGAATGAATGAAAATCTGTATTATCGGCGCCGGATACGTCGGCCTGGTTGCGGCTGCCTGCTTTGCTGAAAGCGGCAATACCGTTATCGCCGTAGACGTTGATGAAGCCAAGATAGAAGGGCTCAAGCAGGGCATCATACCGATCTACGAACCTGGCCTCAAGGAAATGGTGCTGCGCAACCAGTCCGAGGGTCGACTATCCTTTACCACCAACTGCAGCGAGGCGGTGCAGTCCTCCCTGGTATGTTTTATCGCTGTCGGCACTCCGCCCGGCGAAGACGGCTCTGCCGACCTGCAATACGTTCTGGGCGTTGCCCGTGAAATCGGTCGTGTCATGACCGGCTACAGGATCATCGTGGACAAATCCACCGTACCGGTCGGGACTGCCGACAAGGTACGTGCCGCAGTAAAAGAAGAACTGGAGCTACGCGCCCTTGATCTGGAATTTGATGTGGTCTCCAACCCTGAGTTCCTCAAGGAAGGGGCTGCCATCGAAGACTTCATGAAGCCCGACCGGGTTGTGATCGGTACCGACAATGTCCGCACCGCCGAAATCATGAAAGAACTCTACGACCCCTTCATGCGCAAACAGAATCGCATGATCGTCATGGATATCCGCAGTGCCGAGATGACCAAATATGCCGCCAATGCCATGCTGGCAACCCGCATCTCATTCATGAACCAGATCGCAGGGCTGTGCGAATGCATGGGGGCTGACGTGGCCGCGGTACGCGAAGGTATCGGCTCCGATACCCGTATCGGCTACGATTTCCTGTTTCCCGGACCCGGTTACGGCGGCTCCTGTTTTCCCAAGGATGTCAAGGCGCTCATCAGGACCGGCGAGGAGTGCAACTACGACTTCCTGCTGCTCAAGGGCGTTGAAGACGTAAACGAGCGTCAGAAAGAGGTGCTGGCAGATAAACTGATCAGGATCTTGGGCGGTCCTGACAAGGAAAAGCCGCTTAGCGGGCGCACGATTGCCTGCTGGGGACTCTCCTTCAAGCCGCGCACCGACGATATGCGTGAAGCGCCTTCCATTACCATCATCGAGCGACTGCTGGCAGTCGGTGCCAAGGTGCGGGCCCATGACCCGGAAGCCATCAAAGAGGCCCGGAAGGTTTTCGGCAACCGTATCGAATACAGCCAAAACCAGTATGACATTCTGGCGGACGCCGATGCCCTTACCATCATTACTGACTGGAATGAGTACCGCAACCCTGATTTCGACCGCATCAAGGCGGCGTTGAGAGAACCGGTCATAGTGGACGGCCGCAATCTCTACAAACCAAACCGCATGACCGCTGCCGGCTTCAACTATATCCCCCTGGGCCGCAGCGGCGGCAATGTCTGCGGTCAGGTGAGGTAACCCATGCGCATTCTGGTCACAGGAGGCGCCGGCTTCATCGGTTCACACCTGTGCGAACGGCTGCTGAACGAAGGTCATGATGTCATCTGCCTGGATAATTTCTTTACCGGGAGCAGGGACAACATCATCCACCTGATGGACAGCCACCGTTTTGAAGTCGTCCGCCACGACATTACGCAACCGATACTGCTGGAAGTTGACCGGATCTATAACCTGGCCTGCCCGGCATCGCCGGTTCACTACCAGTACAACCCGGTCAAAACCACAAAAACCAGTGTGATGGGCACCATAAACATGCTGGGTATGGCCAAACGGGTCAAGGCCCGCATCCTACAGGCATCCACCTCGGAGGTCTATGGTGATCCCCAGGTGCACCCTCAGACCGAGGATTACTGGGGCAACGTCAACCCGATCGGCATCCGCAGCTGCTATGACGAGGGCAAGCGAGTGGCGGAAACACTGATGATGGACTATCACCGCCAGAACGGCGTTGACATCCGCATCATTCGCATCTTCAACACCTATGGCCCCAGAATGGCCGAGAACGACGGACGGGTGGTCTCCAATTTCATTCTTCAGGCACTGAGAAACGAAGACATCACCGTCTACGGCGACGGCTCCCAAACCCGCTCCTTCTGCTACGTGGACGACCTGGTGGATGGTATGGTCAGGATGATGGAATGCAGCGACTTCATTGGTCCGGTCAACCTCGGCAATCCGGTGGAAAACACAATCCTTGAGTTTGCCGAGAAAATCATTACAATAACAGGATCACAATCAAGGATCGTCTTTAAAGCACTGCCGCAGGACGACCCCAAGCAGCGTCAGCCTGATATTGCACTGGCCGGCAGAAAACTGGGATGGAAACCGGAGATTGATCTGGATGCAGGACTGAAAAGAGCAGCGGCTTATTTTGCCGCAAAAATCGGTAAAAGGTAACCTGATGAAGCTACGATTCCAGAAAAGGATGTACTTCATACCCGCCGGATGCATTGCCTTCATCCTCTTCTTCACTGTCTTTGGCGATAAAGGTCTGCTGCGCATCTATGAACTTAGGCAGGATAAAAGCAAGATTGATTCCCGCTTGAGCGAGACCAGGGGCGAAAACGAAAAGCTTAAACTGGAAATCCTGGCACTCAAGAGCGACCGCCGCTATCTGGAGAGTATCGCCCGCAAAGACTTCGGGCTTGTGCGCAGTAACGAAGTTATCTACCAGTTCCCTCAGGAAAAGAAACAACCTTAATCTTATCAGGATCAATACTATGTCGAGACAAAGCTGTGCCGTCTGCGCCTGGCGCGAGAAATGTTCCAAACGGTTCTGCGTGAGCGATGGAGGGGCGCGCTGCCCTGATTTTTCCCGCGATGTCAGCATCAAGGACGCTGACGAAGACGAATGCACTCAAACCGAAAACAAGGAACTACCCAAGAAATGATGCGTCACCGAATCGCCTCCCTCGTTGAAGCCGCCCTGTCCGCAGCTGCTGCCGCGGATGAGCTTTTATCGTCACCCCTGCCTGCCGTGATCATCGGTACCCCAGCCAACCCGGAACATGGGGATTTTTCCTGCAATGTTGCCATGCAACTCGCCAAGGCAGAACGCAAGGCTCCTCGTCAGGTGGCGGAGATCATCCTCCGGCATGTTGGTGACGGAAACGGCCTGCTGTCAAAGACCGAGATTGCCGGCCCCGGATTCATCAACCTCTTTGTCGCCCCTGCTGCCTGGCAAGCCACACTTAAGGATATGGAGTTGCAGGGGGGGAGCTTCGGCCTCACCACAACCGGGGCAGGCAAAAAGGTTCAGGTGGAGTTCGTCAGCGCCAACCCGACCGGGCCCCTGCACATCGGCCATGGACGGGGAGCCGCCATCGGCGACACCCTCTGCCGGCTGCTCAACGCCACAGGATGGGATGTTACCCGGGAATTCTACTATAACGATGCCGGACAGCAGATCACCAACCTGGCACTGTCGGTGCAGGCCCGCTGCCTGGGTATCGAACCGGACGACCCGAACTGGCCGACCGACGGCTACCAGGGTGAATACATCAAGGACGTGGCACATTCGTACCTGGCCAAGGAAACGGTGGACGCCAATGACCGGCATGTCACCGCACTGGGTGACCCCGCCAACCAGGATGCCATTCGCGAATTCGCCGTAGCCTGCCTGCGTCGTGAGCAAGACCTGGATCTGAAAGCCTTCGATGTCCATTTCGACGTTTTTACCCTGGAGTCCAGCCTCTACAGCGAAGGGCGCGTCGATGCCGCAGTACAGCTTCTGGGCGAAAACGGCCACACCTATGAGCAGGACGGTGCGCTCTGGCTGCGCACTACGGATTTCGGCGACGACAAGGATCGGGTGATGCGTAAAAGCGATGGCGGCTACACCTATTTCGTCCCCGATATTGCCTATCACCTGGCCAAATGGGAACGCGGCTTCACCCGCGTCATCAACGAGCAGGGATCCGACCATCACAGCACGATCACCCGCGTGCGGGCCGGCCTGCAGGCCCTCAACCGGGGTATTCCCCAGGGATGGCCGGAATATGTGCTGCACCAGATGGTCACTGTGATGCGCGGTGGCGAAGAGGTCAAGATTTCAAAGCGCGCCGGCAGCTATGTCACCCTGCGGGATCTCATCGAAGAGGTTGGTCGTGATGCCACCCGATTTTTCTTCATCATGCGCAAACCGGATTCGCAACTGGTCTTTGACATAGATCTGGCCAAGGAACAGTCGCCGGACAATCCGGTTTACTATGTGCAATATGCCCATGCCCGTATCTGCAGTATCTTCGATAACGCCGCCGAAAAGGGTTTTGTTGCGCCTGAGGATCCGGCTCCGGAGGAGATCGCTGTCCTGGAGACACCGGAGGAGCTGCAACTCATCAAATTGCTGTCCGCACTGCCCGATACCGTTGATGACAGCGCCCAGAATTTCGAGCCGCATCGCCTGACCAACTACCTGACAGATCTGGCAAGCTGCTTCCATGGCTTTTACAATAAAAACCGTGTCATCACCGATGATCCCATCCTGACCAGAGCGCGTCTTTATCTGCTGAAACGTACCGCCCAAACCCTTAAGAATGCCCTTTCAATACTGGGCATATCAGCACCTGACAGAATGTAGCGGAGTTCCCCATGAGGATCGATTACAGCGAACCAAAGCAAGCCTACGTTACGGCACAAAATAAAAAACAGCCCCGTAAAGAACCGGTCGGGATGCTCACCACAATCGTCATTATCACCGGAGTGGTTACCTTTATTGTCGGCTTTGGCACCGGATGGTTTTTTTCCCAACGCTCTGCCAAAAAGGCTTTTCAGGCAGCCACGGAACAAACCAGCCTTGAGAACTCTCCTCGTCAGGAGTCCACTGAACCTGCCAAGGTCCAGCCACCTCCACAGCCGGTTGTCCAGTCCCAACAGCCGCAACCAGGCGTTGTCCCCGGTGCCCAGGCTGCCCCGGAAACGCCGCTCAGCTTTTACAAAACACTGCCCAGCGGACAAAAAAGCAATGTGATCGGAAGCGGTATTAATACCAAGGACGACAAGGCCAAACCACCATTACAGGCCGCCATTCCTTCCAATCTGGCCAAGCCCTCCCAGCCGGGAGCTGACAGCGCCAAACCTGCCGCTGCAACTCATCAGCCCGTACCGGAAAAGCACACTGCAAAGCAGGACAGCAGCTGGTTTACGGTGCAGGTTGCTTCTTACAGCCTGAGGTCGGAAGCTGAAACAGTGAAAAGCAAACTTGCCGGCAAGGGATATAATGTCTCCATAGTAGAATCTAACCAGGGTGATAAGGGAACCTGGTATCGGGTACGTGTCGGAAAAAAACTGGACCAGGATGCAGCCAAGGAGCTGGCCGGCAAGCTTGGCAAAGGTGCGATACCCATTCCGGAACGCGATTGATATTTGGTTAAAACAGAAATCGGGAAGTTTTTGATTGACAGCGGTATTCCGCTCTGATAGAAAGAGTATTCAATTTGACGCGGGGTGGAGCAGTCTGGTAGCTCGTCGGGC
>JBGSQD010000068.1:0-5899 GCA_041738275.1 Geobacterales bacterium | reverse complement strand
GCCGCCCTGTTTGAAGGTCACATCTCGTACCTTGTTGACGTGGAAGGCCGGATTCAGGTGTGAGGCCTCTCCCATCTTGCCCAGGCTGCCGTCGTGGCACATCTTGCACTCGCCGCCGGATGATATAGTCTGGTAGTGGCATTCGTCGCAGCTGAAATTGGTCTCCATATGACGGGGATGTGAATTGGCGCGCGGTTTGCCGACCCCTTCGTTGGGGAACATCGGCATGGCCGACATCCATTCCTGTCCGGCGGGCCAGCCGGTGCGCAAGGAAAGCACTGTCTGCTTGCCGTCAATCAAAAACTCCCGCACGCCGTCGTGGCAGACCGTGCAGTCACCCCTGGGATGGCCATGGCAATCATTGCACTCCGCGTGTCTGATGGAGCCGTCCTCATTGCGCCAGCTCCAGGGAAAGGCGCGGATCGATTCGGGGTCAGTGGTCCCGTCACTATGGCAATATACATTGTCGCAGACCTTTGTCGCAGGATTGTAGCTGGGAGGATCGAAAGTCTTGCGATCGCCTTCGATATGCCAGAACTTGGGCATGGCGATATCCCTTGTAGCGTTGACATGACGGCTGGAGCTGAACAGACCGTTTACCGTCCTGCTCATGATCAGGGCGCCATCAACCGGTGGTTTGCCCTGTACCGGCGTTATTGAGGCAACCGTATTCGAGTGGCAATAGGTGCACGGATATTTTCTGATCCAGCGATAGTCAACCAGCTTGGTGTGCCCGTTGGAGGTCATATTGAGAAATCCGGCTCCCTGATAGCGGTGGCAGGAATCGCATCGGGTGGTCGGACCCGACCAGGTGGGAGTGACATTGGGAGCGTGTCCCAGGCCGTCGCTGTGGCAGTAAAGCGAGTTGCAGGAGCCGTTGCGGCTGGCCGATGGTCTTTGGCTGGGCAGCACTGCGGTCAGATTTCCGAAATAGCCGGAATAGGTGCCGCCACTATTAGGAGTCGTCACAAAGCGGACCACCAGAGATCTTTTGCCGATGCTGGTTGCATGGGCAAATTTATTTGCATCATTTAAATGGTCGATATGACATTTTGAGCAGCTTTCGGTTCCGGTCCCATAAGTCTGCCCATGTTTTTTCCCGTGGCCTCCGTCAGATGGCGGAGCGCCATGACAGACATTGCAGTTATCTGGCGGTGTCAAAGGGGCGCTGCCCCAGGTTGGAGTCATATTTTCAAAATGGCAATTGACGTTATAGCAGCTGCCCAGTTGGGCTGGGGGTTGCGGGTTCGAAGTCTGAAGAAAGGCAGTCGTGATATTGGTCAACGGATAGTAGGTATTAGTCGGCGAACTGTTGATACGCGATGAAAGCTTGATTAAACCGTCACGGTGGGATGGCGTATACTCCCCGCTTCCCGGGTGGCATTTGCTGCATGTCATGGGCGTATCAATATCCATATGGGTGCGGTGATTGCCCTTGAAACCGCCGCTGGACGGGTTTCTGTAAGAAGCATCCACTGGCCTGATATCAAGAGATCCTCTTGTCCCGTGGCAGTCATAACACTTTAGAGCAGCTTCGGCTGACCCACTCAACAGACAAGTGGCGATGGCAAAAATCCATAGCGCAGCCATTGTCGGCCTGCATTTCAAACGATTCATTCGGCACCTTCCAGTAATTAGAAAAAATAAATAGTGTTTGATAAATTGATGCAAGATGTTTGGTGTAAGCAAAATAAGCGTGTATTAATTAAATAAAATCAAGCAGTTAGGGCGAATATAACGGTTGTATTATTGCAATAATCGGGCCTTAATTAAGTATGCCTTATTTGTTGACCGATTAGGTGTGATAAGGCTGCAAAGTCTTCGATGGTATACAATTGTGGTGTGCTGTTACGTACCTGGCGGCTATTGTTTTTGACTCGCGAAACAGCCTGCCGTATAATACGCCCGACGGTTGCCTCCGATGTCGGGGTGGCTGATTACTCTGCTTGCCACGAGGAATTGATGCAATTCTATATCGACCCTTACTTTCCAGATGACATTCATGCCGTTGGCGACGCCGGCATGGCCGGTTTCGAGGAAAAACGGCCACTTTATTTTTCCGGGTGTAAAAACTTCCTGGCACATTACCGCAATGAGATCAGGGCGCTGCACAACGCAGGGGCATCAGGCACCGAGGTCGTCCACCTGATCTGTGACATGACCGACGAACTGATCAATAAATTGTTCTACTCGATTCTCGACGATCTTGACTGCAGCCGATCCCTGGCGGATCACATCTCTATTGTTGCAGTGGGTGGCTATGGCCGGGGCGAGTTGAACCCGTATTCCGATATCGACATCATGTTTCTGCATGACGGCACGCTTCCGGCAACCAAGGTGGAGGATATCGCCCAGAAGCTGCTCTATTTCCTGTGGGACATGCGCCTGGATGTTGGGTATTCGGTGCGTGTTGTCGCGGACTGCATTGAAATGGCGGCTGCTGACGGTACCGTCAAAACAGCTCTCATGGATGCCCGCTTCCTGAGCGGCAGCAGGTCTTTGTACGATACCCTCTACAAGGTCATCTTTACCCAGATCCTACCCAAATCCAGCGACAAATTCATCAAGGAAAAATTGTCCGACATGAAGGTGCGTCGGGGAAAATACGGCGCTACGGTTTACCTTCTGGAACCCAATCTGAAGGAAGGGGAGGGAGGCCTGCGCGACCTGCAGACCGCCATGTGGGTTGCGCATGTCAAATACAAGTTCAACAACCCCAAGGAGTTGATCATCAAGGGTATTCTCAGCGAGGAGGAGTTGGATTCTTACTATTCCGCCCTCGATTATCTGTGGCGGATCCGCAACGAGCTGCACTATTTCAGCGGGCGCAAGAATGATCAGCTGATTTTTGATGCCCAGGTCCACCTGGCCGCTTTCTTCGGCTACCAGGATCGAGGTCGTTCGCTGGCGGTGGAAGATTTCATGCGGGATTATTACCGTCACGCCAACCGGGTGGAGCACTTCTCCTCCAGTCTCGTGTCCCGTTGCATCTGGCGCGACGAAGGTGCGTTGAAGATCCTGGGATACTTCAGGCGTCGCCCGGTGGGTGATGGCTGCTATGTGCTTAAGGGAGAGCTGATCATTCCTGATGAGTCGGTTGTTGACAAAGATCCCACGGTATTGATGAAGATATTCGAACTGTCCCAGAAACATGGCGTCAGTTTGAATATCCGTGTCAAAGGGGTGATCCGGAAGAATCTCGATAAGATCAACGACAAGTTTCGCCGTAATCGCGAAGTAAACCAGTCGTTTATGAATATACTGCGTGCGACAAAGGATGTTGCCGAGACTCTGCGCAATATGCACCATCTGGAATTCCTTAATCGTTATATTCCAGAATTGGAGCATATCTACTGCAAGGTTCAACACGATCTGTATCATATCTATACCGTGGATATTCATACCCTGTTTGCCGTGGAACAGGCAGAAATGATGCTCAATGGCGATCTTAAGGGCGATCTTTACTTTCCTTGCGAGATTGCGGCTCAGATCGGCAAGCGGGAATTGCTGCTTCTGGCGGTGCTGTTCCACGACATCGGTAAGGGGGAAGGGGGAGGGCACGCCGAGAAAGGGGCTGCAATGGTCCCGACCATTGCCCGGCGCATGGGACTCTCCAGGGAGGATAGCGAACGCCTGGAGTTTCTGGTGCGGCAGCACCTGCTGTTTGCCCATATTTCCCAGCGTCGCGACCTGAATGATGAAAAAATGGTTGTCCAGTTTGCCCGCCAGATGGAAACCAGCGAAAACCTGAAGATGCTATTTCTGCTGACCGTGGCCGATGTCAGGGCGGTCGGTTCCGATGTCTGGTCAACCTGGAAATCGCTTCTGTTCCAGGAATTGTACGAAAAGGCCTTCAATATTCTGGAACGGGGTGACTTTTACCTTGAAGCCAGCAGTGAACGGGTCAAGACGGTTATCAAGAAGGTCACCGAAATTCTTGATGACGAGTATCCCGAGACGCTGATCCGTGACGAACTCAAGTCCATGCCTGTCCGCCTGCTTCTTTCCAACGACGCGCAGCTTATTTCCAATCATGCCAGGCTGCTTCTCGGTCTGGAGGAAACCGACATCCTGATGAAGCTGGTCCATCAGCAGGAAAGCGGTTATTCCGAATTTACCATTTGCACACGGGACATGCCGGGACTGTTCTCACGCATCACCGGGGTCATGGCTGCCAATGGGGTCAATATCCTCGGGGCTCAGATCAATACCAGCAGAAACGGCAAGGTACTGGATATTCTACAGGTCAATTCACCCCAGGGACTCGTCATCACCGATGAACAGCGCTGGCAAAAGGTGCAGGACGATATGTGTCGGGTTATCCATGCGGAGGCTAACGTGGATGATTTGGTGGAGAAGCGCCAGCGTCCGTCGCTTCTGACCTCCCGACCGGCTCCCCGCTTCCCGACCCAGGTGGAAATCGACAACGAGGTTTCCGAGGATTACACGGTTATTGATGTTTATGCCCATGACAAGGTTGGCCTGCTCTATCTGATCACCAGCACCCTGACCCAGATCGGGCTATATATCGGTGTCTCCAAGATCTCCACCAAGGTTGATCAGGTAGCCGACGTCTTCTACGTACGCGATATCTTCGGTCATAAGATTCTGGCGGAAGACAAGCTGGAAGAGATCAGGAAACAGCTACGGACAGCTATTGATGAGTGGGTGTGAGGGATGGAATGACTGAACAGCAAACAAATGATCCGCTGCACGGCGTGACGTTGAAAATGATTTTGACCGATCTGGTGGAGCAGTACGGCTGGGAAGAGATGGGCAGGGTTATCGAAATCCGCTGTTTTACCCATGACCCGAGCATTGCCTCCAGCCTGAAGTTTTTGCGCAAGACCCCCTGGGCCAGGGATAAGGTTGAGGCGATGTATCTGCGGTGGAAGATGGAGGGGCTTGAGTAAGTCGTGTTCATGTCCGCATACGAGCGGTTACCACATATCTAAGAGCTAAGAATAATCGAAAGACAGGTGTCAGTCATGGTCAACAGTGCATTGAATGTTGAACGATTCGGTTCCGAGTTGACCTCAGCGCTGTCGGCCACGCTGGCTGGCGGCCTGTCCCTGGCGCGGGCTGTTAAAGAGTGTGCGGCGGCCGCGGATGTGGTTTGCCGTGAACGGCCGATTGCCTGCAGTTCCGGTTGCCCCCATTGCTGTGTGCTTAATGTTACGGTTTTGCTGCCGGAAGCGATGATCATTGCCGACTGGCTGCGTGAACGGTTCCCGCAGTCCGAGCTTGACGCTGTTCGTGGACGCATCTCGGATCACTGTCGCCGAGTGCGCTGGATGGAAGACGATGAGCGGATAACCAAGCAGGTTTTCTGTCCGCTGCTCGATGCTGACGGCAATTGTACCATTCACCCTGTTCGTCCTCTTGTGTGCCGTGCCGTGGCCTCCCTCGACCGCACCAGCTGCCTGGAGGCATTCGATCCGATTATAACCGATGAGCAGCGGCTGGTTTCCGCCGACCTGCTGCGCCAGGCGGTCTTTGACGAGGCGTTCATGGCACTGGCCAGGTCTATTAGTCATTGTGGACTCGACGACCGCAGCATCGAGCTGGGGAGCGGCGTTCTCGCCTTTTTGGAACGTCCGGAGTTACGGGAGCGGCTGTTGTCCGGTGAACGGTTGCCTGCAGATATATGGCAGAATTGAATGCACAGGACACTTCGTTAACGAGCTTATCCTGTTTATCAAGGTTCGGAATAAAACAATGAACGACTACCTCGACCTGTTCATAAACTACCTTGCAGTGGAAAAGGGACTGTCGGCCAATACCCAGGAGGCTTACAGCCGTGATTTGACCCGTTATCTGGACTTCCTGGAGAAAGAAGGCCGCAGTATGCCGGGCGAGGTGGCATCCATTGACATTGCCACCTTTCTGGGGCGACTGA
>JBGSQD010000067.1:0-8630 GCA_041738275.1 Geobacterales bacterium | reverse complement strand
CAATTTTACAGGTGCTGAGCGTCACAATCTTTGAGCGAATGCCCTTATTGCAGGCACTTACAGATTCGGATTACAGAAGAGAAACAGACGCTAATAACAACCAACTGTTTTTATTCAACTAAACGTTGGGACACTACTGATGTTTTAATTATTTTTGTTTTATATTTACGTATTGCTTGATATATAAATATTTTTTTGACAACGGCCTTATTCCGACGCTATGTACCAAGATACCGGTGAGGGAACAGTGAAGAAGTTTCTGGTTCTACTGTCAGTGGCGCTGCTGCTTGCAGGAAGTGCTATCGATGCTTTTGCTGGTGATGTTGAAAAAGCCCTTTCCCAGGATATTTCCGAATGCGGCCTGATAGTAAAGCGGATTGCTGACGGTTCCAGGTCCGGCAGAGCAACTGCCGACGACATCGCACGACTCAAGAGTAGTGCGGAAGCCATACATGCCGATCGGCTGCTTCTTGGCGAGCGGCATGGCGCAATTGCCGATCGCGCCGCCACCTTGGGCAGCAAGACAACGGATCGCCAGAAAGCTGTTTCCTCCTCAATTCACAGTACACTGGATGAGCTCCTTTCTCGTCTCGACACCATCGGCGATAATGTCACCCCAGCCGAACTGGATACTCTGAAACAGCTCCTGGACACCCTAGTTCCTCATAAATCCCGGCCTCTGCTGGGTGCTCTCCCTTACACGCACACCAACTATCCTCCCCGTGAACCCGCTTCTACTACTGTGGTCAAACCCGCTTACAAAGGTGGCGACCGCAACGTACATACAGCAGATACCGCTGCGACAATCGAGGCGCCCATATCAAAGGAGATCGTTGATCTGGCACAGTCCCTCCAATGGAACCCGGTCCTGATCTACGAATGGGTCAAGAACAACGTGGAGACCGAATGGTACTGGGGGAGCATGAAGGGAGCAGAAGAGACCCTGCGCCAGAGAAGCGGCAACGACGCCGATCAGGCGACCTTGCTGGTCGCTCTATTGCGCGCTGCCGGTTTCCCCAGTCGCTACATCAAGGGCATCATCGAATTCTTCCCCGACATCGATAAGGCCAAGAACCTCACCGGGCTGGACGACCCCATCAAGATCGCCGCCTTTTTCCAGAAAGCCGGCATTCCCTTCATACCGGTCATTGCCGGTGGCAAGATCGACAACTTCCGCATCGAGCATATCTGGGTCGAATCCTTTATCCCCTACTCCAACTATCGCGGCGCGGTAATTGATGACCAGGGTAAGATCTGGCTCGGCCTGGATACCAGTATCAAGCCTCCGGGATTCAAGAGAACAAACGGCGCCGGACTTCCCGTTGATCTCATCGCCTCGATTCGTGACGACTACCTTGCCTCGGTTCAGCAGATCACGCCGCTGGAATATATCAAGTTAAAGGCCGGAGAATATCTGGCCGCAAATCAACCCGGGAAGGACTGGCACGACCTTCTCGATAAACAGGCCATCATTCCCGAAGCCCTCAAGATTATTCCATCCGGGCTCCAGTTCCCTCAGATCGCCATTACCGGTGAATACCAGACACTGCCGGACGAGTTGAAGCACAAACTCACCTTTACCGCAACGGCCGACGGCAATGAACTTTTCTCCCTGACTCTCGAAACTCACAAACTCTCCAACAAGCGCCTGGCGCTGCGCGCCGAGCCGGAGACGGTAGAAGACCAGAATATTATCGACAGCTTCGGCGGGCTGGACAACACCCCTCCTTATCTTGTCCGTTTGCGCCCGGTCTTGACACTGGAAGGAGAACGTCTGATCGTTGCCCAGGACGGCCTTCCCATGGGGGCAGAGTTTGCCCTGAACATGGATATCATCACTCCCAACGGCACCGAACGGATCACATCCTCTCACATAACCGGCAACCTCTCCATTATCGGCGTTGTCAGCCAGAAGGCGCAAGCACTGCCAGCCATATCCGAAGAAGATAACGCCGAAGCCATCCTGCACAAGGAGGCCATCGGCTACATCGACCGCTGGAACAGTTCAGAGGACGAACTGGCGGCCCTGCTCGGCCAGCGCATCTCCCGCCCCACGGTTGCCATTGCCACCGTAGGAGGAGAAATCGAGGTCAGCACCCTGCTGGACATGCCCCACGACTTTGCCTGGAAGGGGTTGTTTCTGGATGCCGGCTACAGGAGGGTTGAAACGGTCGGCAGGAACGGGATGGAACCGGAGTTCATGCGACTTTTATCCCTGCAGGGGTCGATCCTGGAGAACCGGATCTTTGAGGACGATCTCAAGGTGGATTCGATTTCCACGGCCAAACTGCTGCAGTTGGCTAAAACCAATGGCACGTCCATCATTACCATCGATAAAGCCACCATCGATACGATCCTGCCGACACTTGATTTCGATGACTCGGTCAAGGGCGACATCACCAATGCGGTCAACCAGGGGTTGACTGTTTCCATCCCGCAGATGGAGGTGGCATATCAGGATTGGCGTGGTATCGGCTATGTGAAGGAAGATCCGGCAACCGGCGAATCGGGGTGGATGCTTTCGGGGCAGGTGGCCGGGGGGATGACGGCTGTTGCAAAGACGCTGTGGATACAACAGGACTTGGCCGACTTGCTGACAACACCCTACACAGCCAAGACCAACAAGGACATCACACAGGCCAGCCGTGTCTTGAGAATAGGTGATTATCAAATCGGGACCGTTGGAAAAGCACTTTCAACACCGTTGATGGTTCAAGTGGTGGACAACTCCGATCGTCCCGTCAAGGGAATCCCGGTCACCTTCCGCGTGATTGTCGGAGGTGGTAGTCTGCAAGGTATTAACTCGTCAGGAAATACCATCACACAACCCGGTACTTCTGTAACTGTCATCACTACCTCCAACGGCATAGTCCGCGCCAGACTTACCCTGGGGCAATCCACCTCAGACGCGCCGCTGTACATCACCGGCCTCCCGAACACCATCCAGATAGGACAGAATCTCGTTTCATTCAGCGCCGACACAGGACAGGGAATCATTCAGGGAGACAAACCGTTTGAATCCTTCGGCTATCCCGGCGCTGCCGTGTCAGTTGTGCGTGTGGCGGAAAACAAAACAGACAACCAGATAGGCGACATGGGGACTTTCAGCGGTTCAGTCTGGGCACGGGTAGTTGATGAATACGGCAATCCCGTCTCCAATAAGAGCGTCACTTTTTCTCTGAGTGGGGTTCAATATCTGGGAATGATACCCCTTCCCGATTCTGGTGCACTGCCTGCCAAGCTGATCCCATCGGCTGCATCTTGTCCCGGCATTCCCACCCTTGATTGCAGCGCCACAAAGGAAACCATAACCGTTGTCAGCGATTACAACGGCGCAACAGCCGGAGTAATCCTTGGCACTGTCGAAAACGCCGCCTACAGCATCATTGCCCAATCCACCAGTGACCTGAAAGGCAAAGACACCGGCAATCCCATCAGTATCAGCTTCACCCATAAAACCACGACCCTTCCCCGTATCGGTGATGCCATGGTAACGCCATATCTGCGGGCAGTCACCCTCTACCGTTTCGATGACCGCGGCAACCAGATCGATGTAGGCGCGGCAGGCCAGCCCTTCGGCTACCCGCTGGTTACCGAACTGCTTTACTTCGAAGAGGCCCATAAAGTAGCCATCAAGCCAAACTGTTCCTTCGAATGTTATTACCTCAAGGGAACCGGGGTTTTTAACCAGACCAAGGCCACCAAGGGAAGTTTCACCTTCAGTCCCCAGATGGGAGGCGGCACGGTTAATCCCGCCGCAGTAACGCACACTGACAGCGCCATCTACAGCACTGTTCTTACCCTCGGCGCCGCTCCTTCGCTCAATGTCATCAACGCAACAGGAACATACCAGACCGATATCCCCGCCATCAGCACTCTGACCGGGATTGAATCCCGCATATCCACGACACTGGAGGCGAACACCAGCTTCTCCATCTGGGGAATCGGACTATTGCTGGATACTGCCAACCCCATCTTCATCGACAATAACGGTTATCCCGAAGCCGACACCTACTTCCCGTTCCAAATCAGCCCTCGTGCCTACACCACCCGCTTTGTAGATATGCGTATCTTTGAGGACAAGAACTATCTTGGATTTGTAACAATCAATCCCTGCGGGCAGCTTGTCCTGAGTCAGGGCGGAGCGAAATTCGACTTGGCCAAGCGCTACACCGCCGACGTGGTGCTCAATTGGGGCAGCGGCATCGAGGTGAGAAGCATAACCGTGCCGCTGAATATAACCTCTTTGGCGCTGATACCGGATTATGACCACAACCGGAAGATCGATCAGGCTGACCGCCAGCGGGCGCTCAAACGAGACAATTACTACTTCTGGGTGAATGATGATGACGGCAGAGGGGATACGGAGGGGACCGGGATACCGGGGACTCGTGATCCGGCAACGATAGGCGCAGTCAATGGAACACGTGATCTGATCGACTACTTCCCGATTAAATTGGATTTGAGCAACATGTTTAACACCTTTGAGCCATCAAGTTACACCTATACCCTCAAACATGAAGATGGAAGTCTCGACTTCGTCATAACTGGTTTGAATCCGAATGCATCTGGAGATTATCTGACGACAAGTTTGGCACAGACCTTTGCCAATACCGTGACCATACCGATTACGAGTAGTGGCTATGTACTTTCTCAAGCGCTCATCGACAACATCAAGGCTGGCAACGGCACCATCATCGTAGAGTCGTGGAAGATAACGCAGAAACCGTTGGTGTTGGAGGTGTCAAAGGGTGGCGCACTCGTGGCGTCATCACGGCTCAACCTCAGTATTGATGGTGTTGAGCAAATGTACAGGCATGTCAACCTCATTCAGGCAATAGATGCCCCCAACGCGCCTTCGCTGGCATCCGGAAGCGGAGGAGAAGTAAACAGGCTATCCAAGGATGATTTTACAAACAAGCTGCATTTCGAAGGTTTTGATGTTCAGAACGATGATAAATATTTTGTTCTTTTGCATGGAGTAAATGTTAGCGGAAATGATGCCAGAGGATGGCACGCCGAGATGTTCAAACGACTCTATTGGGCTGGTTCGAAAGCACGTTTTGTCGGCGTCTCATGGTATAGTACCGATGGTCCGAGTTGGGGGTACTATCCAAACGTTGTTCATGCCTTTGAGACAGCAGAAATACTTGGTCCAAAACTGAAATCGGTTGTCGGGAATTCGCCGGTCACGATTATGGCTCATAGTTTAGGAAACATGGTGGTTTCAAGTTACCTCGCCGATCACTTCCAAAAACCTGTAAACCAACTGAATGTAACTTCCTATCTTATGTTCAATGCCGCAGTAGCCCTTGAGTCGTATCTGGGTGACTACATCGGTTATGGCGCTAAATTGAACGAAGAACTTAAAGCTGAAAACAGTATGGTTCACTCCGACTGGTTCGGTTATCAGAAGCGCTTCAGCGCCAGTGAATGGCATCGACTCTGGGATGGAACAAGTGACGGTCGCAACAAGCTCACCTGGCGCAACCGTTTTGCTGCTCTGCCGGGAGGCGTCAACTATGTCAATTTCTTTTCCAGCGGTGAAGATGTTCTCGCTAAGTATGAAGGAAGTCAACCAGATTTCTCCAACTGGCAGGCGTTTATCGATAACTTTAAAGGCCGAAACTCCTGGGTAATGCAGGAGAAATGGAAAGGCAGGCCGTCGGGGCCGGGTGGCTCGGAAACCATGGGTTGGGGATTCAATAGGGAGGATACTCAGTATAATCCATACGATGTGGGGCTTGGGGCAATTGTTCATCTTGGCCCAATAAATACTAACAATTCTTCAATTTCTGACAACCAACTGATTAGTAGGCCATTTTTCCTTAACGTTGTGCCAGCTGGCATTGGAAGTGTCCTGTTTTCGAGTGTTTCCGCTGATTTCTCGGCCATTAAGCCATTTTACAACCGCATACTTGCTGAGGGCATCCCGGCATTGACTGAGGTGACGGGAGGAAAGAACGGTGGGGCTATGAGTGAACATCGGGATGATATCCTGTCAATAGATATGAACTCTAGAAAGAACGATAGTACTTGGCCAAGAGTCAAAAGTGAGTGGTGGCACTCAGATATCAAGGTTGTTGCTTTGCCGTATGTATGGCCAATTGTGCAGGAAATTGTCAATAAAGGAGCGTTGCAATGAAAAGAAACTCAATTTGTGCACTAATGTTTGCGGCAGTGTTTACACTGCTTTCAACAGGCACTTCCTTTGCCTTTATGAGTCTGGCAAAAATCACTGTCAAAGTTGTCAATGAGGCAGGTCAACCAGTAGATAGTGCTGAAGTCAAAATTGGCTTTGAAACTAGAGGACAACCGGAGGAAGAAGTCGCAACTGGTATTACCGACTCTAAAGGCCTTTTCTCAGGCTCTGCAAGGTGCAATGGATATATCGGGTATAAAGTTGCGAAGCCGGGATACTATATGTCCTTTGGTAAATATGAATTTAGCTATAAGAATAAAGGCATTATCCGATGGGAACCATGGAATCCTGAGGTAACGATAGTACTGAGAAAGATCGAAAACCCGGTGCCTATGTATGCGCGAGATACTGAGGTGTCAAGATTAATAATTCCGGTTGCCGGTAAAGATGTCGGTTTTGATTTGATAATGTATGACTGGGTAAAGCCTTATGGACTAGGAAATGTTGTTGATATTATCTGTAATTTACATGTTCGAAGAGCTGCTCGTGATGATTTTAAATATGATTTAAAGGTAAGCTTTCCCGGGCAGTTTAACGGTATTCAAAGTTTTGAAGAGGATTTGTTGCACGGAAGTGAATTCAAGTTGGCGAGATTTGCCCCGGAGGATGGCTATAAAAAAGAAGTAAAGGCCTTTATTGACCGTAAGCCGGTGGGAGCAAGCAAATCGTCATTTAATAATAGTCTGCATCATATTTTCAGAATTCGCTCCGAGGTGGAAAAAGGCAAATTTAAAAAAGCCATGTACGGAAAGATTATTGGTGACATTCATGTAGGTACAAAAAAGGAAGGCACTGCTTACCTGTATTTCAAATACTACTTGAACCCGGATTACACACGGAATCTTGAATTTGATCCAAAACGAAATTTGTTCTTAAACTTGCCGGATCGTGAGCGAGTCAGAATTAAGTAAGCCATGCGCTGTTCTAAGGAGCAAGTACTTAGTCGTCCCTGAAAAAGTCTGAAATTTACTTCAGACAGGTTGAAGTTCTCGTTCCAATATCTGAGTAAGGGCTATCTGGTCGATTGCAATGCCCCTGAACCGCTCTTTGAAAAGCCACAAAAGGATAGCTCGGAGGAGCTTCCTGATGTTGAAACCGCAGCCGGCCAGGATGGCGTTGATTCTGTCGCCTTCTTCGCCTTTGAGATAGTTGCGGTCCATCCGGTGGTCTGATTTCGTGTGGCCGATGATCGGCTCGATGCCGCTGCGCCTTCTGTACCACTTCCATTCACTGGGCTTCATACTCTTCTTTTTCTTGTTGGCCAGATGGACTTCGGTGTTGTTGAGTATCTTGGGTGCTCCCTTGTAGCCTTTGTCGCAGTAGGCGTGCTGTGGTCGCCAGCCGGTTATCTCTTCTGCCTGGTCAAGTGCCGCCTTCAGTGTATGCCCATCGTACGGGTTGCCGTGAACTGCTTGTACTCCAACTATCCAGCTATCTTTGGATGTGCTGACCAGTGATACCTTGCAGCCGAATTCGTATTTCTTGTGGACTTTGCCTTTGGCAATGCATTCGACTTCCGGAGCCTGCATGCTGTAGAGCTTGTTCTTGTCGTTTCGGTTCTGGGTGACGATCCGTTGCGCCCGTCCCAGCATTAGGGCCAGTTTCTCGCCAGGTTCGCTGCATTTGCGGCGGATGTCTCGGATGACACGGCCAAGGAAAGTGCGGAGCTTCTTCTGCTCCTTTTTGGCTCTGTTCATCTGACGTGCATGACTGTAGCGCCCCTGCATGATGAAAGCCGACTTGCCCAGTCGCTCGTAGCTTTGACGAAGTTCAATGCCGTCTCGTTTCGCCAACTGTACGAGTATTCTTCTGGCCTTGTGATACAGTCGGGCGTCTGTCGGAAAGGCAATGGCTTTTTCCTGGACGGTGGTATCAACGTTGACCCGCTCCAGGTGTTCTTTGGATACGTGATCTTCTGACTTGGCGGTTTCAATGGTTACCGCCAGTAGTTTCTCCATGCCTTTGGGGCCGATGCGTTTTCTCCATTTGACCAGTGACGTCGGGTCAAGAGAGAGCTGATGCTGGAAATACTCGAAGCCACAGAAGTATTGCCAGTACGGGTTTTCCAGAAGCCGATCCACGACTGATTCGTCACTCTCATTGAAGGCGTGCTTGAGATAATGCAGGCCGACAAGAAGGCGTATCGACAGGCCGGGACGACCGACGTTCTCGACATACAGTTTGCCGAAGTCTTTATCAAAGACCGACCAGTCGATGGTATCCGCCAAACGATAGAGTGGATGGCGACGATTTAGGATCTGATCCAGTCGTGAGCGGAACAGATCACCTTGGTCTATTACAGTTGGTTTTGGTTGCATAAAATCACCGGAAAATGAGGTAGTAACTCCAATTTCTGGCAATTTTATCATACAGTAATTGCATATTAAACATATAAATACAGATAGTTATAATATTTCAGGGACGACTA
>JBGSQD010000064.1:0-4519 GCA_041738275.1 Geobacterales bacterium | reverse complement strand
ATGATTCCCATCATTCTTCCTTTTGTTTAACTCGTAGATCAACGGTTTCAGTATATAAGTAACTTGCTACCGATATAAGTAACAAACTACTCATATAGGTAACCGCTGTGGTTCACTATATAAGAAATTTATGTCTTGTGGCTACACTGCTGCTATTCTGTCTTCAAGTGGAGTACCGCGAACCAATTTGTACGGAGCAAACCACATTTTTATCTGAGGTTCCCACTGGGCCCGGATTTTTTTAAGCAGCTCCCGTAACTCCGTTTCTTCAAAAGCAACCGAAACCGGTACCATGTCGCAATCCTTGTATCGCGGACGCTGCATCGGCTTCTCATCCACGATAATCTCCACCGTTTTCAGTTTCACGTTACGGATTTCGTCATAACGATAGCGGACACAGAGCAGCGCTTTCCCGTATTTTTCCACCAGGCGCATCGTACCTTTCTGTCCCGGTTTCAGGTGTGCGTATGATTTCATATCCTTCAGCATTAACCCGCCTCCGATCCAGGAAAAAATACCATTTCAGTTAAACAGGGAAAACAGTATGGTTAAGAACCGTAAATTTAGCGGGATAAATTGTCAAGGCAAATAAGGGAGCCAGGATATTATAGAAGAAGGCCGCTCATGGAGCGATTTAGAAGGAAAGCTTGGCTGGACTGGTCTGCCGAATCCGGGGTCACCCTGCCAGATGTAATCCCTGGCGATCCCGAGTTTTACGTGCCCGTAAAAGAAGCAAAAAATTAGGGGCAAGGTCTCAACTGCCTGCATCTTCAGCGTTGAGACCTTTCCCCACGGACTTCCGTGAAACTGGGCCCCCCCAGGGGGACGCTGTTAAAATTACAAACTTGCTCGCAGATGTAAAATGAAGTCAACCAACCCAACTAAGTTCCCTTCTTCCCTTCTTCAACAATTACACAAACCCTGCGCGCGCACGAGTTATTGAATTTGAATTTCATTTAAAATTTATTCCGTGGTGCTATAATCTAAAGCAAGAGGTAACTACACGAAAAGGAGTAATGACATGAAAAATATAGCTATGTTTCTTTCATTGCTAGTGGCGTCGGCAGTAGTGAGCGCCGTGCCGGCGTTTTCAAGCTCCGGACCATTTGGAACGTTCGGACCAGCCGAATATACGGACAAAACACATGAAGGTAAGGCATATCACACCGCATCACGTAACGGTACCGGGCCGTACGGTGCATTTGCTGTTATTGAAGCGGTGCCTGGAGAAGTGTCGAAACACGCAGCAACTCCCGGCGGATCTGGACCTTTTGGAGCGATTGCCAGTTACGGCATGATACCTGGTAGCGGCCCAGCAATGGTTGATAAAAAGGATTGTATTATGTTCGCCATGAACTGCATTCCGGATAGGTAGAATATTCAGTGGTGAATGGAAGCAGTCTGAAATCCTGACTGCGAGCTTGATATATACTTGATAGCCCAGCTATCGAGTGAATAACAGTAGATTGGGGCCACCCTTGAAATACGAGAAGTTGATGTTTCAAGGCGTGGCCCCACGTTTAGCCAATAAACATGGCTTAAACGACATGTACTGGATGGAAATGGCTATCGCGTGCTTGTAATACCCATACAGCAGCCGCAAAAAAAAGGGGGTAGGTCTCAACTGCGTGCATCTTCAGCGTCGAGACCTACCCCCCACGGACTTCCGTGAAACTGTATATCAGAAAATCAGGTTATTGGACGACCCTGAACGGCCGCATCATTTCGTGATCTTCATGGGCCAGAATGTGACAGTGCCACATGTAGGTTCCGAGAATATCAAAATGGACACGGATTTTTACATATCCCTGCGATCCTGCTTCCTCATCCGCAGGCGGAACCCTGACGGTGTCTTTGCGCCCCAGCTCGTGGGCCTGCAGCCGGTAGTGCGAGTTTTCTGAAGCTGATCCGGCAACAGGATTGAGACCCGGTTCCGCATTCGGCCTCAGTCCGCCGTTTGCAACTGTCGCCATTACTGCCGGACCACCTGGAGTCGGGAAGCCTGCGGCTGGGGTATATGCATTCGGAGCGATGCTGCCCTTTTCAATGACCTCGAAATGCACCTGATGCAGATGCATTGGATGCATATCAACCGTGTTATTGATTATGATCCAGTCCTCAACCGTATTTAACGTGGGAGTTTCAGTTACCGGGTCGTTGAACTTCATGTTGTTAATCAGGATCATCAGGCGTTCTGATGATGTGCCATCTGACCGGTCAAAGACATAATACGGGTCCGTACCCTCCTGCAGATCAAGATAGCGTGTTGTCGTAGCGGCCGGCAGTGCTGCCAATGTGCGCGGATTGGCCGGTGTGATGGTTGAATCTGTGCCGGCAAGCGGCTTGTTGACCCTGAACTGCATGATTTTGCTTGTTGTTGCATTAGAATCTACCGGGTCACCCATGGGAAATGGCGTTGATGCATCGTTGCGCATGGTGATTTTTGTGCCAACAGGAAACTTGGAAAAATCAACAATCACATCCGCCCGTTCTGCCAGGCCAAGCACCAGCCCGTTTTCGTCCTCATTGCCGATGTTTCTTACGGATACCGGCAACAGTCCGCCATCGTTGCCGATCTGGGTAATTGCCCCGTCAGGGATCGGAATCGAAGCGCCGCCGGCATTCTGCGCCTCCAGCCAGATGTTGTAAAAACGCGAATCAGAGCCGTTCAGTATGCGAAAACGGTAGTTGCGCGGCTCCACATCCAGGTAGGGCCAGGCCTTCCCGTTTACTGTAATTACATTGCCGAAAAACTCCGGTTTGGAGGTGAAGACCGGTTTGCCACTATCGTCTGTTACCTGCTCTCCGTCGTCATCAAGAAGCGGGTTGGAGTCATAACGCATCGATCCGTCTTCATTGAAAGATTTGTCCTGAATAACCAAAGGGATTTCATAAGCCGCTTTCGGCAGGTTCAAACCGTTTTCCTCACTGTCACGCAACAGGTAGTTGGCTGCCAGGCCGGCGTAAACATTCAGCCGGGTAATTCCCATGGCATGGTCATGATACCAGAGCTGATTGGCGGGCTGGTCGTTTCTGTAGGTGTAGGTAACGGTGTTGCCGTTTGGCCGTGCCGGACGCCCGGTAACCGTATCGGCCGGCAGTCCGGTCAAGGCATTCGGATTGTTCGTGATCCATGCTTCCGGATGTCCGTCGAATTCCGGCTCAACATGTGCCCCATGCAGATGGGTCACAATCCGGATCTCAGGAGCTCCCATTGACGCTCCGTGCAGCGTGGGATCGACAGTCAAAAGGTGGCTGGTCAACAGGCTGCCGTCAGATTTCTTGAGATTGTTGGTATATTTTACCACGACCTGCCTGCCTCCGGCATCCAGGGTTGAACCGGCTTCGATGGTCGCGCCGAGATAACCCGCCTTGATACCGTTGGTCGTGTATCCCCAGACTGTGGTGGCAATCGGAGCGCCGGTGGCAGGGTTGATGATCCTGCTACCGTCTGTTTTGCGCAGCCCGAAATCATAATTGCTGGTCTGCTCCGCCACAACCGTATAGTAGTCCGACCCCGGCACAGTGGTGGTATCAGGCGTCGCCACTGGAATTATAGGCAGGGGGACCACAAACTTCCCCAGTGTGAGCGGGTTCAGGATTGTGGTGCTCGAAGCCCCCTGAACCACAGTGACACTGTTTTTACCATCACCGCACCCCTGAAACAAAAACCCCGCCATCAACAGGATGGCAAAACCCAAACCTCTGCCTGAAAATCTCGAAATCATGTCGCGCTCCTTTATTGAGAGTGTTGATAACACAGGTTTTCCATGGCGAAGGTTGCAGCCGTGGTAGCGTGTCCTACGAGCCAGTTTTGATTCACATACAAGATGTGTGCCGAGGGTACAAATGTGATTTTAACACGTAATTACAGCATATTACTGGACAGGGCTGTTGAGCGTTGTCTCAGTTTGAGACGGGAGTGCAGTTTGAGATCGTTTGATGTGGGAAATAGTTCGGAGGAAAAAAGCGTAGTGTGAAAATGAGGGCATTCATGTTGTGTTTTGAAGGAGGTTGCCGTTGCCTGACTACTTTAGGTTTGCTACCAGATGTAATCCCTGGCTATCCCGCGTTTGTCGTGCCCGTACAGCAGATGCATGATCCTTATCCGTTTGAGCGCAGGAGGTGACAGGCTCCCCAACGGGATAAAGACGATCTTCCTCCCCAGTTGAGCGGCGATGCGCTTGAAGATGCTGCGCGGCGGTCGGGCCGCCACATAGACCACATGCTGCTCCGGCGAATAGTCCAGTGCCGCCAGCAGCAGCACCTCGGCCTTGGTGCTGCATTCGCGGTAGGCCGGGTCCTTCCAGACATCCCGCAGCCGGCGCGGCGGCGAGGAAAGCATCAGACCGCCGTACTCACAGCGGCAGATGCCGGGTCCGCAGACGTTCTCAGCCGGTTCGGTGGCGTAAAAGGCCATGTCCGATTCCTGCTCATGCTCCCCCAGCCAGGTCATGGCAAAGGGATATTGATTGCGGCGATCCTCGTCAAAGACCACCACCACGCTCCCCACTCCCCC
>JBGSQD010000051.1:0-5084 GCA_041738275.1 Geobacterales bacterium | reverse complement strand
GGTACCCTGTCAGGTTGGCGGTGGCGAGAGCCCCTGTCTGGGTGTTGTCCAGACCCAGCCCCGCCTGCATGGGGGGCAGGATCACAGTGTAGCCGAAGCGGGCCAGCCCCAAGGCGGAGAAGACCCCCAGGGTGCCCATGGCCAGGAGGAGCCAGGGATATGCGGGACGGGATGAGAGGTTCATGCTGACTCGCCTTTCTCCGCCGCCGAATTGGGTATCCATTCTCCGCGCACTTTTGGAAATTTGATGGTCATTTTCTTGATTCCATTTATTCACCCAACGGTGCGGGAGATCACCTGACGGGCTTTTGGTCAGGTGCATCTTCCTGGTTGGACATTGAAAGTTGCCACAATCGGGTTGTGGTCACTCATTTCACTCCATCCCTCTGAAACAACCTCACATGATTCAAGATAGCGAAGCCATGAAATGGGTATAAAAATTCCATCGACGTGGTATGGAAGTTCTTTATTACGTGTATGTCTCAGCGTTTGAGGCAGGTTAGTATTAGGATGAACGGCCTGCCAAGCGTTAATGAGTCCAAATTCTGTTCTCAGGCGCTCAATAATTGCCAGCCCTTCAGGGTAGTTTCTTCTAAATTCAGTGGAATGGCGAACTGCTGTAGTAATATTAAAGTCCCCGCCTATCAAAATGTCAGAGTCACCGGCAATGCTCTTGATACAGTCAAGTATAGCGGTCACGGTATTAAAGTACTCAATTGAAGGGGTATGAATGCAAAAAACAAATAAGGGCTTCGTTACATCACCAATCGAGAATTCTGCTATTCTCGCGCCTACAACCCATCCTTTAAATTCTGGAACGGAAATTGATGTTAGTTTATGTTGAGTGGATAGAATAGCGCTGCCCCACTTGCTATTTGCCAACTCCCAGATGGGCGGATACTCCCCCAGAGAATTCTGTTCATCGTAAAAGTAAGTCAGTGGATCACGAGTTTCCTGAGCTAGTACCAAGTCAGGGGAGAACTTATCGATAACTTTCCTCCAATGATTGCCAGCCACATTCCTATCGTTTCCGCCTTGTCGTAGGTTGTATGTAACAATTTTAAATTCAGTCTTACTTTTAAATGCACGCGTAACCAGGTTGCCAGTTTTTACAACAGAAGTGGGGACTGGAGTCAAACTCAAATATTCTTCCCAGGCATCTCTATTGCAACTTTTTTGAGAAAGAGCATATTTGCAAATTCTGTCTGAAAACTCTTCATATAGCTCCGTTGGATAGAGATTAGCCCAGTTTGGATAACTCACATTAAGCATTTCGATTGCGTTATCCAACCCTTCTACGATCTTCGATTCTGATTTGAACTCCAAACCTTTCGCGTCTTCCTCTGACAACAAATCAGCCATAGCTGATTCATTAGTTAAACGCTTGAAACTCCATGTGCCATTTTCATTTTCGTGGCCTTGGAGTGCTATGCTTCCGCCTTCGGCACAAAGCTCAAGTACGTTTATCCACTTCATAAAATCCTCTCCGATATATGTCATTCTGTCCAACGGAAAAAACTAGGGACACTCCCCAGTTTTCTTTTTAGGGCGCCCAGGTTTTTTTGGTTTGAGTACCTGATTTAACCTAAATTCAAGCATGTCAACGAAAGATTCCGATCCAAAAGGCCGTCCGGAGTTAGTGGCCTTGCGGATGGCGCTATCAGTTTCTTCATCTTCAAAGACCACAAATTCCCGATATGCATTGTGCTCCTGTGGTGAAATCCAAGAATCTGCCGTCAGAAGCGGGTCTTGTGCGCCTGACACATGGGCTTTGCCGCTGGACCACCGATACCCTTCAACATTCGTAGCGAGTCCTGCCTTAATAGGGTTGCGCTCGATGTAGCGTGCGACTGCCCAAAGATATTGCTCGTTTTCGACTACACAAGAAAAAAAACGATTTTGCCAGATGCGACCTGACTGCTTAAGCTTTCGATTGAGATACTGGGTGTACATCTGGTTAGCAAGGCCGATACCACGCGACAGGGAGGTTTCCGTCTCGGGCACGGCGAGCAGATGAATATGGTTGTTCATCAGGCAATAAGCCCAGATCTGTACATGATGCTTCTGAGTGTAAGCCGCCAGCAACTTCAAATATGTCAGTCGGTCCTCATCATCGAAGAATACCATAGCGCGGTTGTTGCCGCGTTGCGTGATGTGGTGTGGGTAACCGGGTGCTATGATGCGGGCTATTCTTGGCATGGGTGAGATAGTACCGTCCGATTTTCACATTAGCAACAGAAATATGGGGAGTGTCCCTAGTTTTTTCTAGTTTTTTCATGGTTTCACTGAAGGGAAATAGTAACCCATGATAAGTCCCAAAATCGGCAGCAATATGATATTAGGTCGGTGTCTGATGGTTGTCCGAACTTCGCAGACAACAACCGAGGTACTGCCCATCACTAGTGTCCGGAATAGTTGACTTTGGTTTTGTGTAAGCTACTAAGTTCTTTGAAAAGTATCTGAATTGTTCATGTCGTCGATTTCAGCGCCTTCGGAAATCTGGCATTGTTCCCTGAAAACTCAGGGGAACGATTATGAACTCAGGCCAAATGATCTTTACCCAGGTCATGGATGTCATGTCTCTGAAAACGTTCCATCGCTGCGTTTCACGATACGATGGCGATTTCAGCGTTAAGCAGTTTACCTGCCTGGAACAATTTCGGGTCATGGCTTTTGCTCAGCTGACCTATCGAGAAAGTCTGCGTGATACCGTCACCTGCCTTCGTGCCCAAACCAGCAAACTGTATCGGATGGGCATTCGCAGCAAGGTATCCAAAAGTACACTGGCTGATGCCAACGAAGTCAGGGATTGGCGTATCTACGCCGACTTCGCCCACCACCTGATTGGTATCGCCAGGAAATTGTACCAGAAAGATCAGTTGGCCATCGATATTGAACAGACGGTTTATGCCCTCGATTCAACGACGATTGACCTTTGTCTGTCGGTATTCCCTTGGGCTCATTTCCGTACCACCAAGGCCGCAGTCAAGTTGCATACCCTGATAGATCTCAAGGGCAGCATCCCGACATTCATCCATATTTCAGACGGCAAACTGCATGATGTCAACATATTGGATGAGCTTCCCATAGAAGCGGGATCCATCTATGTCATGGATCGCGGTTATGTTGACTTTGAACGCCTGCACCGGATTACGAGAAGCATGGCCTACTTTGTCACCAGGGCCAAATCGAACTTCCGGTTTGAACGTATCTACTCGAATCCGGTTGATAAAGACACAGGACTGATTTGCGATCAGACAATCAAGCTGAGTATTCCGGCAACAGCAAAGAGCTATCCGGACAAACTGCGCAGAGTCAAATTCCGTGATGATGAGAACGACAAGGTTCTGGTCTTTCTGACCAACAACTTCGAGTTACCGGCCAAGACGATTGCTGATCTTTACAAACAGCGCTGGCAGGTAGAGCTATTCTTCAAATGGATCAAACAGAACCTGAGAATCAAGACTTTTTACGGCACATCAGAGAATGCCGTGAAGACCCAGATATGGATAGCGGTCAGCATCTACCTGATGGTGGCAATTATCAAAAAGCGACTGAAAATCGATGCCAGTCTCTACACAATGCTACAGATATTGAGCGTGTCAGTATTTGAAAGAATTGAACTAAACCAGCTACTTGCATTTTACGACTACAAAAGCAGGGCCACGGCAAAACCTAAACAGCTAAAATTATTCTAAAAGTATTCCGGACACCAATGACTGCCCATATAAAAAGGCCAAGTAACGCGGTAAGTATTTGTAGAGCAATGATTCTATTTTTTGGCATTAATTTGCCTCTATTGCCCAACGTGGCCGAGGCGCACCGGCGGAGCGAAGCGGAGACCGAGTGCCGCCGAGTGGTTGGGAATCATTTTTGTGATGACAGGCATCCCATTGGCTGACTTTGACTCCACTTCTCAGCCATGAGCAGCACGTTCTTCTCCGAACAATCCTTCATCTCAGCGTGCTGGCATGCGTCAACCGCTGCTTTTAAATGGTTTTCAGCTTCTTTGACATTTTTTTCATGTCGTTCGATCAAAAATAGCCTCATGTAGGCAAGCATTTTGTCAGCATGGTAGGTTCGAGCTGGCAAAATTAGTTCATTCTTTCCTTTGTATTTCTCAAGAAAAAGAAGATAAGCAATGGTCGTCTTCTTTGCATTTTCGCACGTCCCTTCCTTTAGCTGTACGGCCATGCCGTCTGCGGAAGCCTGCAACTCAGCCATACTTGCCGAGGCGCCTCCAGCAACCAAACCTTCCCTGAATCCCCAAAAGAATCCCAGACTGAGAATGCAAGCACCAACAATGACGTAGCAAATGCCTTTTAGAATTTTTTGTTTATTCATATTTCGCCTTCCCAACGTCGTGGGCGGTGAGCGGGTTTCACCGCTCCACCTGCCTGGTGTACGCCCGTCATGGGCGTGAACTTATGGGGTGCAAGTCCCCTGTACGAGAATCCAATCACTGTCGTGGTGACAGAGTAATCAAAGTACTAGCCGAAGGCAAGGGCGTCTCCGTGAGGAGGGGTCTGGAGGAAGCCGGAGCGCAAAGCTATGAGCCGACGGACAGAAACAGCATACAAGGCCATAATCTGGACAAGTCAGCACTACATGACGAAGTCCCGCGGATTCAGGAGAAATGGGACCCATAGGGCCTAAATAAATGCTGCGGTTGTGTAGCGATAGTTCACGTTCTTATCGAAACCGAAAAAATTCTGAATGGCTTGATCCGAGCATTAAGGGAAGGTTAGCTGCTTTACCTTCAGCCTTCAGCCTCCAGTCTGGCTTCGACATCCGCACTATCCAGACCAAGCTTGGACACTCAAGCCTCAAGACCACCATGATCTATACCCATTGCGTGCCGGTGAGGACAGTGAAGGAACCGAGGAGTCCGATGGATTTTTGATGGTAAACAAACATATGGATGCCTATTAGTGTTCGTATTTTCACCTTACCCGAAACGATACACCAGCCGTCCGTCCTGATAAAGTTCGATGGGGCCGTCCTGGGAAACCTTGATGACCTTGCCGAAGAACGACGCGGCGCTGGCGGCCGTTGTCCTCCCCCCTCCGGTTACGACCTCCCGG
>JBGSQD010000031.1:0-14129 GCA_041738275.1 Geobacterales bacterium | reverse complement strand
GTTGTTCTCGGTGGCGATACCGATGGTGGCGTTGTATTTGTGAGCCTTGTCCTTGGCTTCAGCCGACTGGGTCAGGATTCCCTTGGGGAAAAAGAGATTTTTCCCCAGGTCGGAGAGCATTTCCAGTACATGCGGGTTGTGTTGTGTAAGCAGGTCGTTCAGTTCTTGTGCCAATGGGTTCATTGATTTCCTCCTGGAGCTTATAAAGAATGGTTTTTCTTTGTTGATAGACGCACGTGAAATTATGCCTCAAAATTTGTAATTGAACAGCACTAATAACTCTTTGTCAATAGAGAAATTTGAAAATACCATATACATACATTCGCAACAGCGCCTCTGAAAAAGCTGTCGTTGATGAAACAGTTGAGATGATGTATTGTCTGAACCAGTTACAGCCGGATGTTTACGATAGAAAAGGAGTTTATATGATAAAGAGCATGACAGGCTACGGCAAGGGCGAGGCGGTTTCGGAACAGGGGCGCTTCACGGTGGAGATTCGTTCGGTCAACCACCGCTACGGTGAAATCTCGATTCGCATGCCGCGCGGTTTTATGGCCCTGGAGAACGAGATCAAGAAGATGCTGGCTGGTGTCCTCAAGCGAGGCAAGATAGATGTCTACATCCAGTGGGACGAGTCCGGCGGCGCGGTCAACCTGCCTCAAGCTGATACAGCCCTGGCGCAGGGGTATGCCGGCCTGTTTCGCTCATTATCGGCAGACCTGGGGCTGGCCAACGGGGACGTGCCGCTCTCGCTGATCCTAGCCCAGAAAGGCGTGCTCAAGGATACCGGCACTACGATCGATGAAACTGAATACCTCCCCCAGCTGGTTTCCGCAGTCCAGGCAGCAGTGGCGGCAATCGATGCCATGCGCACCAGGGAGGGTGAGGCGCTTTCCCTCGATCTGTCGGCGCGCCGCAGGCAGGTGGCCCAGTGGATCGAGCAGATCAGTTCGCGGGCGCCCCAGGTTGTCAGCGAATACCGGCAGAAGTTGAAGGTCCGTTTGGATCAATTATTGGATGGCACAGAGATGGATGCTGCCCGACTGGCGCAGGAGGTAGCACTGATGGCCGACCGCTGCGATGTGACCGAGGAGCTGGTACGGCTCGCCAGCCACTTTACCCAGTTCGACGAAGCGCTGCTGCTGGCCGAACCGGTCGGCCGCAAGCTGGACTTCCTGATGCAGGAGATGAACCGTGAGGTCAACACCATCGGCTCCAAGTCCAGCGATGCCGAGGTTACCGGGCTTGTCATCCGCATCAAGGCCGAGATGGAAAAGATGCGCGAGCAGGTCCAGAATATCGAATGATAACGGTTTCACTCAACCACGCGTTTCCATTACAGAACCATGGAATATAGCACATCGGGGTGTTCATGAGACGTAGGACAACAGAGGAAAAGGTGTCTGTCGATGACCTGGCTGCCGGAATTGCCGAATTGGATGAACTGCTCGCCAGGCTCTGCAAGGGTGACACAGCGCTGCGCGCCGCTGTTGATTCGGAAAACGACGTACTCAGTGGCCTGAAGGCCCATATTAACCAGCTTGCTGATTATATTCAGGAGACAAACGATTATTCCCATGAGATGGCCATAGGTCTTAGCGAGGATTACGATGTCCTCAACCGGATTGCTCAAGGTGACTTCTCTGCTCGTGTAAAAATGGGGTCAGGGAACGAAGTGGTTGCCAAACTCGGTGAATTGATCAACCTTGAGGCAGATACACTTACCAGTACCATAGCTCGTGTCAAACTGGCCGAAGAAGCAAAGCAGACGCAGCTTCGATTTTCGCAGGTACTGCTCGATACTATCCCCAACCCAATATTCTACAAGGACGCGGCATTCCGTTATCTCGGTTGTAATAAGGCTTTTGAAGCATATGTCGGCATTTCTCAGGATGAACTGATCGGCAAAACGCCCCACGAAATTTGGACCAAGGAATTGGCGGACAGTTACCGGCAACAGGATCTGGAGATGCTTGAAAATCCCGGCACACAGTTTTATGAGACAACCGTCAGATTTGCTGACGGCAGTCTGCGGGATGTCATTTTCAATAAGGCGACTTTCAACGAAAGTGACGGTTCATTGGGGGGGCTTGTTTGCGTCGTCCTTGATATCACAGAACGTAAACGGACAGAAGAGGCTGTGGCATTTCAGAATATTCTGCTCTCCACTCAGCAGGAAGCCTCAATTGATGGAATCCTTGTGGTTGATGAAACCGCAAAAATAATTTCATTCAATCACCGCTTTGTTGAGATCATGGGTATTCCTTCCCAATTGCTGGAGTCGAGGGAGGACGAACCTGTCTTGCAATATGTGACCGCTCGAATGGTTGATCCTGAAAGTTTTCTGGAGAAGGTTAGATACCTGTATGAGCATAAGCATGAGAGCAGCCGCGATGAGATTTCCTTGTGCGACGGTAAGACCTTGGACCGTTACACTGTTCCGCTTTTGGGCCCCGATGGCCGTTATTATGGCCGGCTTTGGTCATTCCGCGATATCACCGATCGCAAGTCGGCTGAGGATGATGTGAAAAATGCTTACCAGCAGCTGATGGATATTGTTGAATTCCTGCCGGATGCCACCTTTGTGGTGGATAAGGAGAAGCGGGTGATTGCCTGGAACCGGGCCATCGAAAAGCTGACCGGTCTGGAAAAAAACGAGGTAATCGGCAAGGGAGATTACGTTTACGCCATTCCCTTCTACGGAACACCAAGGCCGATCCTGATCGACCTGCTGGATGAGGATAAGGAGATTGAAACACGCAATTATACGTTAATAAAAAAGGAGGGTCGGACCCTTTTTACCGAGGCCTTTGTGCCCTCATTTCGAAATGGTGACAGCCGTTATTTTTGGGCAACTGCTTCGCCGCTGTTGGATAAAAACGGCAAAAAGGTCGGGGCTATAGAATCGATCCGCGACATTACCGAATACAAACAGGCCGAAGCGCAGCGGTTACGCCTGGAATCGCGTCTGCATTATGCCCGGATGATTGAGTCCTTCATGATCAGGCTGGGGCATGACCTGAGGACACCGCTAACCCCGTTGACCATTCTCCTCCCTTTGATCAGAAAACAGGTTGTTGACCCTGACTTGTTAAAACTCGTGGATATCTGCTGCAAAAGCGCGGTCTCCATGAAAAAACTGGCTGATAAAGCTCAATTGCTGGGCAGCCTTGCCACTGAAATCAAGACAGGCGAGTTGGAGTGCGTTACACTTGCTTCACTGGTGGAACTAACGCTTGCCGACAGTGCGGATATCCTGGCTCAAAAGAATATTTCCTGCAAAAATGAAGTTGACCCAGACATTGTTGTTAATGTTATACCCGACCAGATCAAGGAAACCTTTGCCAATTTGATCTCGAACGCAGTCCACTTTTCCCTGGAAAACGGGGTCATAATAATTGATGCCAAACAGCAGAACGGAACAGTGACCGTGTCGGTTCAAGACAACGGCATCGGTCTCCACCCCGGTATTCTTGAACATATCTTTGATGAGTTTTTCAAGGCAGATGAATCTCGCCATGACCTCGATGCCCCAGGTCTTGGTCTTACGATTTGCAAGCGGATCGTTCGCAGCCATCATGGCCGTATCTGGGCAGAAAGCCCTGGACTCGGCAAGGGAACAACCATCAAATTTACCATTAATGAAAAAGATGATAATAGCCGGATTTACGTAAAGGAGCAGTAATAATGGATGCCAAAGTAATGCTTGTGGATGATGATGAGATGATTCTGGAGGCGGTGGAGCTGTTTTTCAAGTCTGAGGGCATCAGGATCTTGACCGCAGCAAGCGGACAAAAGTGCCTGGATCTTCTGACTGAAGGATTCCGGGGGGTAATCCTTATGGATGTCATGATGCCGGAGATGGATGGCTGGGACACGATCCGCAAAATTGTTGAGAATGGTCTGTACGAGGGGAACATTATTATTATGCTCACAGCCCTGGAAACCCCGGACAAAAAAATGGATGGGCTTCAGGAATATGTAACCGACTATGTAACCAAGCCATTTAATACCACCAACCTGCTGAGTTCCCTTCAATATTATCTTGCCATCCTGCAGGCGGAGAAAAGTGGATCAACGGCACATATCAAGTAGACCCTTGTTCAGCCATGATCCGAAATTGTCGAAAATCTATGGCATGCCGAACTGTTAAATATCCTCAAACATATAAGCAATAAAACCGTATAATCAATCCAATTGAGCCCCTGATTTCAAGCACCACTTGAACTGACAAGTGGTGCCATGGTCATGGGTTTCCAGCCTGGTCAATACCATCAACCATCTATCCTATCCCCCATCAATTATCTTGTTTGCACAAACATATCCATATGAAACATATGTTGCACCTGTCAATTTCGTTGCTACAGCATAACATATTGACTTTAAAGTGATATCAATCAAAAGCAGGAAAGTTTGTAAACTTTGTTGCATGGCATCCTAAAACAGATATTTCGTAACACTCCAGAATTGTTGATAAAATAACATACTAATAATTGGCACCGGTTCTGCAATACAAAAAACTATTAATTCGATTGTCCGCAAGATGGAGGATACAAAGTTTATGAAAACAACTGAGACTTTCAGGTTGTGTCTTGATGGTGACTGGTCCATGAGTGGAGTAGCAGAGCGGTTTCCGCTTCTTGCAAGACATCTGTCCTTACTGTCTGCTTCCCCGCCAGATCAAGAGATTCAAGGTAAAGAATCCAACAAACTCCCGGAAATAGATCTGGCAGGGCTCAACGCTCTGGATGCATGCGGTTGTCAGTTGCTCGCCCTGTTTATCCGCAGCCTGCGCCCGTATGGGTTTACCCCGTGTGTAACCAACATACCTGATACGTTCAGAGCCAAGATACATTTTCTCGGATTTGACCGTGAATTCAATCTATCACATTGATGACCAAGGAATTCTGCATGACCCAATCCGATCAGAACAATATTAATATCGATCTTAACCAGTTCAACAAGGTGTTTTTCGAAGAATGCGCGGAACACCTGGCCGAGATGGAGCAGATCCTTGTCTCGCTCCCCGACGCAGGACCAGATGATGAACAGCTCAATGCCATATTCAGGGCAGCCCATTCGATCAAGGGTGGAGCGGGAATCTTTGGTTTCCAGGATATGACCGTAGTCACCCATGTTCTGGAATCGCTTCTCGACCTCATGCGCAATCACGAGATTGCTTTCAGTACGGCCATGGTAGATCTTTTTCTTGAAGCGGGCGATGTCATTTCAATGCAACTGGCCGGACATCGAGACGGATCAGAGGTTCGTCAGGAGGCCATTGATCAGATTCGTACCAAACTGCAGCAGGTCATTGACTTGGGTAGCGGCGCAGTTCCTGTCGAAACTGCGTGCAGCCCTGAACCGGCAGCGCAAACTGATTCCGCACCTGATAATTCTGTTGTAAGCCGCTACGAAATGGAGTTCACACCGGATCCGGACATCTTTAAGCGGGGTGTCCGCCTGGAGAGCCTGTTTGCCGAACTGGAGGAACTGGGCGAACTGACTGTGCTTGCCGAGCTTCCGGTAACCCCGGAATTCAGTACATTCGATCCTGAAATCTGCACAAGCTGCTGGCATCTGACTCTGGTCACATCGGCAAGCGAAGCGGATATTCGCGATATTTTTGAATTCGTGGCCGATGTCGATCAGCTGAAGGTCCATCAAGTCTCACGGGATAACATCAGCGATCTTCATAGTACTGCTCCTGATTTACCTGCTTCACGGGATACCACCAGCCAGGATACTGCCGGCAATGCAGGCATCAATATCGTTGAAGCAGCACTCGGCAGAAGGGCCTACGACAAGAACGAGTTGGCGCCTGCGGCCTACGGCCGCCGTACCAGCGAGGCTGAATCGTCGATTCGGGTCGGTGTCACCAAGGTGGATCAATTGATTAATCAGGTTGGTGAGCTTGTGATTACCCAGCTAATGTTGGCCCAGACAGCTTCCGGACTCGATCCGGTTCTTTATGAAAATCTTCACCGCAGCCTGCTGCAACTGGAACGCAACACCCGTGACCTGCAGCAGAGCGTCATGTCGATAAGACTCGTGCCGATCAGCATTGTATTCAGCCGTTTTCCCCGCATGGTCCGCGAGCTTGCCTCAAAACTCGGCAAACAGGTGGAACTGAAAACAATCGGAGACAGTACCGAACTGGACAAGGGTCTGATCGAAAAAATTACCGATCCACTTACCCACCTGGTACGCAACTGCATGGACCACGCCCTGGAGACCCCGGAGGCTCGCATTGCCGCCGGTAAAGAACGCTGCGGCACGATAATCCTGCGTGCTTCCCAGGTTGGCGGCCGAATTGTTATCGATGTTATTGACGACGGTGCCGGCTTGAATCGTGACAGGATACTGGGTAAGGCAGTTGAACGGGGTATTCCAGCCTCCGACAGCATGAGTGACGAAGAGGTCTGGCAGCTTATCTTTGCACCGGGCTTTTCCACTGCCGAAGCTGTGACGGATATCTCTGGACGTGGCGTGGGCATGGATGTGGTATTGCGCAATGTCCAATCCATGAGCGGACGGGTGAATATATCCTCTGAAGCCGGCAAAGGCACACGGGTCACCATCAGCCTGCCCTTGACGTTGGCCATTCTGGATGGACTCTCAGTTGCTGTCGGCGATGAAAAATTCATTATTCCGCTCAACTCGATCATCGAATCGATCCAGCCTACCGCCCAAAGCCTGAAGACCGTTAACGGCAAAAATGTCGTTCATGTGCGTGGAGAATATATCCCGATCATACCGCTGTATGAACTGTTCAACATGGATGCTCTTGTGAAAAAACCTGAAGATGGAATTCTGATCCTGATAGATGTCGAGGGGGAAAAGGCGGCCGTCCTGGTGGACGCACTGCTTGACGAGCACCAGGTGGTTATCAAGAGCATCGAAACCAATTACCGCAAGGTGGATGGCACGGCCGGGGCGACAATTCTCGGAGACGGCCGGGTTGCCCTGATTCTGGATGTCAATTCATTAATGCAGATACGGAAAAAGAAAATCGATTATCAGTAAAATCCAACGAAATGGAGGTAACGCACATTATGCAGACAGGTCAGGAGATTACTGACAGGAGCGGAACGAATATCGCCTCGGAATACCTCACCTTTACCCTGGGCAACGAGGAGTACGGGATCGATATTCTCAAGGTTCAGGAGATTCGAGGCTATGATGCGGTGACCCATATCGCCAATGCCCCGGAGTTCATCAAGGGGGTCATTAATCTGCGAGGGGTGATTGTGCCGATCGTTGACATGCGGATCAAGTTCAAGGTTGGTGTACCGACCTACAATGAATTTACCGTGGTGATCATCATGAATGTCCTGGAGAGAGTCATCGGGATGGTGGTTGACGGCGTGTCCGATGTGGTGGCGCTGAGTCCGGAGCAGATCAAGGCGGCGCCGGAAATGGGCGCGGCAATGGATACCGATTACATCACCGGTCTAGGCACCCTTAATGACCAGATGCTGATCCTGGTGGACATTGAAAAGCTGATGAGCAGTGAAGAGATGCAGGTTATGGAACAGGTAAACTAACCCTGATACGCAGATAACAATCAAGTAAATAATAAAAAGAAAGGCGGTAATTATATGAAAATGAAAAGTTTTAAAAACTGGAAGATCCTTACGAAGATATTGAGTATTTCAATCACCACCATCGTGTTGCTGATCCTTGGGGTTACATTCTATCTCCTTCCATATATGGAACGTAATCTGCTGAAGGAAAAACAGTTGGCAACCAAAGGTGTTGTTGATGTGATCAATGCGTTGGTCGAAGGTTATCAGGTACAGGTAAAAGCTGGTACGCTTCCGCTGGAGGAAGCACAAAAAAGGGCTTTAGAGAGAATCAAGACAATCAAATATCATGGCAATGAGTATTTCTGGGTCAACGACCTGGAGCCCAAAGTGCTTACCCATGGCGCCAATCAGGATATGATCGGCAAGAATGTTGCGGATGTCAAAGACCCTAACGGCAAACAGATCTTCCTAGAATTTGTGAAAATTGCAAAAGAAAAGGGTGAGGGGGTCGTAGAATATCAATGGGCAAAGGCAGGGAGTTCAAAACCGGTAGATAAAATATCCTACATAAAACTTGCTAAAGAGTGGGGTTGGGTCATTGGCAGCGGAATTTACGTAGATGATGTCAAAAAGGAAGTGACAACGACGCGTTGGAAAATTCTTGGTGCAACACTACTGCTGGCCCTGGTGATCTTTGTCTTTGCCTGGTTGGTTGCCCGCAAGATCAAAGAGGCCCTTGACAGGGCTATCAGCGCCTCGGAGCAGATTGCCGCCGGCGATCTGACCGTGAAGATCGAGATCGACAGCGAGGACGAAACCGGACAGCTACTGGGATCTCTGAAAGAGATGAATGAAGGTTTGGCACGGATCGTCGGTGAAGTGCGCACCGGCGCTGACTCAATCGCCACGGCTACCGAACAGATCTCGGCCGGCAATGCAGATCTGTCCCAGCGCACCGAAGAGCAGGCCTCGGCCCTGGAGGAAACCGCCTCCAGCATGGAAGAGCTGACCTCCACCGTCAAGCAGAACGCCGATAACGCCCAGCAGGCCAATCAACTGGCGATCAGCGCCAGCGGGGTGGCCGTCAAGGGTGGCGATGTCATCAACAAGGTGGTTCGCACCATGGAATCCATCACCGACAGTTCCCGCAAGATCTCGGATATCATTGGCGTCATCGACGGCATTGCCTTCCAGACCAACATCCTGGCCCTGAACGCAGCTGTCGAAGCGGCCCGTGCCGGTGAACAGGGCCGCGGTTTTGCCGTCGTGGCGGCTGAGGTGCGCAGCCTCGCTCAGCGAAGTGCGGCTGCGGCCAAGGAGATCAAAACCCTGATCGAGGATTCGGTCAGCAAGGTGCAGGATGGCAGCCGGCTGGTGGAAGAGGCCGGTCATACAACCCAGGAGATCGTTACCAGCATCAAACGGGTGACCGATATCATGGCAGAGATTTCGGCCGCATCGCTGGAGCAGTCCAGCGGTATCGAGCAGGTCAATACCGCAATAACCCAGATGGACGATGTAACCCAACAGAATGCCGCCCTGGTCGAGCAGGCTGCCGCGGCTGCCGAGTCGCTGGAGGAGCAGGCCCTGCAGCTGGTGCAGGTTGTTACCCGTTTCAAGCTGGATGAATCGGCTCATGCTCAGAAGATCGTGACGGAAAAAAAGGCTCGTCGGATAGAAGCGCTGCAACCGAAGGCGTCCGCCAAAAAGGCCGGCCAGTTGGCTGCACCGAAGAAGCAGAAAAGAATGGATGCTCCGGCTTTGACCGGGCCCAAGTCTGCTGAACTGGATGATGACTGGAAGGAATTCTGATTCGCAGCAATTTTGCAACAACAACCGGACATGGGGAGCAGGGAATGTCGGCAGCAACTGATATCTACAAACCGGCATTCGGAGGAACAACGAGTGAAAAGGAACTGTACCTGTTTCCTTTCACCACCGAGGACTTCCACCAGATCAGGAACCTGATTTATCGGGTTGCCGGCATTTCTCTGGCCCCATCCAAGAAGGATCTTGTCTACAGCCGCCTGGCCCGGCGTCTCAGGGCCAGGCGGGTAGATTCATTCAGCGAATACATTCGGCTTCTGGTAAGTGGCGACTTGCTGGAACGTGAAGAGTTTATCAACGCCCTTACAACCAACATGACCTCCTTTTTTCGGGAGGCCCACCATTTTCCGATACTTTCAAAACATCTTGCCACTCTTCCCAAAACCAATTCAATCTCAATCTGGACCTGCGCCTCATCCAGTGGCGAAGAACCATATTCCATCGCCATGACGGTAGTTGATCACTTCAAGACCTTCAACGCACCGGTCAGGATACTGGCTACGGACATCGATACCAATGTGCTGGAAAAGGCCAGGCGCGGTGTGTATCCCCTCGACCAGCTGAAAAAACTGTCGCCGGATCAGTTGAAACGGTACTTTTTGAAGGGTGAAGGGAATAATGCCGGCTTTGCCAGGGTAAAACCGGAATTGCAGCAGATGATCACCTTCAGGCGTTTCAACCTTCTGGATACACAATGGTCGATACGTGAAAAATTCGACTTCATCTTTTGCCGTAATGTAATGATTTATTTTGACAAGAGTACCCAGTACGAAATTCTGAAAAAGATGCAGCCCTGCATGCAGCCTCACGGGCTGTTCTTTGCCGGTCATTCGGAGAGTTTTCACCATGCTGCCGACCTGTTCAAGGTGTGCGGCAAAACAGTTTATTCGCCGAAACACTGACAGCCATGCACAGAGGCCGGTATTTTTCCACCAGCAGCTATTATGACCGGATATTTGGCGCAAAGGCTGTTAAGATACTTCCCGGCCAGTATCATGCAACCGATGATGACACCATCATAACCACCGTTCTGGGTTCCTGTGTTTCCGTATGTCTGTATGATACTGTCAACGGCGTAGGAGGCATGAACCATTACATGTTGCCTGGTGATAAGGGTGCGCCGGGCAAATCCGGAAACGGCTCAGCCCGTTACGGAACCAATGCCATGAGACTGTTGATCGAACATGTCATTCAACTGGGTGCTGTGCGTGCTTGTCTTGAGGCCAAGGTTTTCGGCGCCGGGAGGGTGATGGACGGAATGAGTGATGTTGGCAGGCAGAATGCCGATTTTGCCATGTGTTATCTGAATCATCAAAAGATCAGGATAGCTGCGGTTGATGTGGGTGACAACTGCCCGCGTAAAATTTATTTTTCACCAGCCACCGGACAGGTATTCGTGAAGCGGATTCAGAACCGGATGCACTCGCAGAAACTCTACCATTCATTGTTCGCAAACAGCGATTCAGATGGATAGCAGCTCAAACTCGACACTTACGGGATAACGATATGTCCATCAAGGTTCTGATCATAGATGATTCCGCCCTTATCAGGTCGCTGCTGACCGAAATCATCAACAAACAGCCGGACATGGAGGTTGTGGGAACCGCACCCGATCCGCTGGTGGCCAGGGAAAGGATCAAGGCGCTCAACCCGGATGTCCTTACCCTGGACGTGGAGATGCCGAAGATGGATGGTCTCGTGTTCCTGGAAAAGCTGATGCGGTTGAGGCCGATGCCGGTGGTGATGGTATCGTCCCTGACCGAAAAGAGTTCTGCCATTACCCTGCAAGCCCTGGAACTGGGAGCCTTTGATTTCGTCACCAAGCCCAAGATCGACATCTGCAACGGTCTGCAGGAGTATGCCCGTGAACTGACCGACAAGATCCGCGGGGCGGCCAAGGCGCGTCTGGTAAAGCCGATACCCAGAAGTGCGGCCAATTTTTCGGTGCAAAAGAAAAACTCCGCCGACGTTGTGTTGGCAGCCGAGCACCACACATTTTCCACAACCGAAAAGGTCGTTCTGCTGGGTGCCTCCACAGGGGGCACCGAAGCGCTAAAAACCCTTCTGGTGGATATGCCTCCTGATTGTCCCGCAATTCTGATCACCCAGCATATGCCGGAGACATTTACCAAAACCTTTGCAAAGCGCCTCGACAGCCTGTGCAAGATAGCGGTAAAGGAGGCCGAACATGGGGAGCGGGTGTTACCTGGTCATGGCTACCTGGCCCCCGGCAATCGGCATTTGCTGCTGAAGAGGAGCGGTGCCAATTACATTACAGAACTTTCCGACGGACCTCCGGTAAGCCGCCACCGGCCATCAGTGGATGTCCTGTTCCGTTCGGCGGCCAACTGCGCCGGCAAGAACGCCATCGGCATAATCATGACCGGCATGGGGGATGACGGTGCCGCCGGCATGCTGGAGATGCATAAGGCAGGCGCCTGTACCCTGGCCCAGGATGAACAGAGTTGCGTGGTATTCGGCATGCCCAGAGAAGCCATTGCCCTGGGAGGGGTTGATGAGGTTGTCCCGCTGCAGGATATGTCCAGGCGCCTGTTGTTGTGGTTGTCGGCACAAGGCAAGCGCGGTTTCAGGGTCTGATTATTCAATGACTGCCAAACAGGAAACAAGGCACAAGGGGTGCTTATGAATCAATGCAGGACTTCTGCAAACCCGTCTTCTGATGATACGTCTGCAGGTCTGGCCGAGATACAGGCTCTGCTTACCAGGTTAAGCAAGGGCGACACATCATTGCGAGCCGATGTTGACTCCGAAACAGGCATCATCAGAGACATAAAAGAGCTCATAAACCAGCTCGCCGAGCATATCCAGGAAACTAGCGATTATGCCCATGAGATGGCTATCGGACTTTGTGAACATTACGACACCCTTAGCCGGATTGCCGGCGGAGATTTCTCTGCCCGTGCCACAATGGATTCGGAGAATGAAGTAGTAGGAAAAATGGGTGAACTGATCAACAGGGAAGCCGATGTTCTTACCGGGGCCATTTCCCGTGCGCAATGTGCGGAAGAGGAAAAGCAGTCTCAACTGCAACTGTTGCAGACACTCATTGATACAATCCCGAGTCCTGTTTATTACAAGGACTCCAATGGGTGTTATCTCGGCTGCAACAAGGCTTTTGAAAACAGTGTCGGGTTGTCGCGAGACAAATTGATCGGGAAAACAGCCCTTGAAATTTGGCCAATGGAACAGGGCGTTTTATTCCAACTGCGTGACAAGGAGCTGTTTGAAAGCCCGGGTGAGCAGATTTATGAAGAAACCGTCCGCAATTCTGACGGAACACAACGGGAGACAGTTTTCAACAAGGCCACCTTCCATAATGAGGACGGTTCTTTGCGTGGCCTGGTGGGAATCATGCTTGATATCACCGAACGCAAGCGTGCAGAAGAGGAGGCTAAAAATGCTTATCAGCAGCTGCAGGACATTATTGAATTCCTGCCCGACGCCACCTTTGTGGTTGATAAAGATAAACAGGTGATCGCCTGGAACCGGGCTATCGAAATCATGACCGGACTGAAGAAGGATGAGGTAATCGGCAAGGGTGACTACATTTATTCCATCCCTTTTTACGGAGAAAAGCGCCCAATTCTGATTGACCTGATTGATGAGGATCTTGATGTTATCAGCTGCAACTACACAGCTATCAAGATTGAAGGCAGAACCCTGTTTGCAGAAACCTTTGTTCCAACATTTCAAAATGGCGGTAGCCGCTGCTTTTGGGGAACAGCCACACCATTATTTGACAAGCAAGGCAACCAGGTTGGTGGAATCGAGTCAATTCGCGACATTACCGAATACCGCCAGGCAGAGCACGAAAATATCCGCCTGGAGTCTCAACTTCATCATGCGCGTATGATGGAGTCCTTCATGATCAAGCTGGGACATGATCTGAGAACACCGCTAACTCCGTTGACTATCCTCCTGCCTTTGATCGGAAAGCGGGTTGATGACCAAGAATTGAAAAAACTGGTGGATATCTGTTGCAAAAGCACCTTTGCCATGAAGAAGCTGGCTGATAAAACCCAGTTGCTTGGCAACATATCTTCCAGTGTCAATGCGGGCAAACTGGAATGCATCAACCTTTTCATGCTGGTAGAGCGAGCCCTTGGCGACAATGCGGACAACTTGATCCAAAAGGATGTTGTCTGCAGAAATGACGTTGACCAAACAATTGCTGTTCCGGTCATACAGGACCAGCTCACACTGCTTTTTGATAATTTGATCTCGAACGCTATCAAATATTCCCCTGAAAACGGGGTCATCCGAATCAATGCAGAACAGCAGAACAGCATGGTAACGGTGGCGGTTCATGATGACGGCATCGGTCTTGCCCCTGAACATCTGGAACGGATTTTTGACGAATTTTACAAAGCGGATGAATCACGACATGATATCGAGGCCTCTGGCCTTGGGCTTTCCATCTGCAAACGGATTGTTCGCAATCATCACGGTCGGATCTGGGCCGAAAGCCCTGGAATAGGCCGGGGAACAACCATCAAATTCACATTAAATGAGCAATGTATTGACCATTTGAGCGTAAAGGAGCCGAAATAATGGATGCCAAAGTGATGCTTGTCGATGATGAACAGATGATCAGGGAGTCGGTGGAGGTGTTCTTTCAGTCAGAGGGTATCAGGATACTGACTGCGGCCAGTGGTAATGAGTGCCTCGATTTTCTGGAAAACGGTTTCCGGGGAGTGATCCTGATGGATGTCATGATGCCCGGCATGGATGGCTGGGACACGATCCGCAAGA
>JBGSQD010000010.1:0-11903 GCA_041738275.1 Geobacterales bacterium | reverse complement strand
TGGTCAGGTCATATTCTTCCATTTTTTTAAAGGTCAGTTTCATGGTCTTCCCGTAGGGGCGCATGGCATGCGCCCTCTTTGCAACCGTATTCCAATGTGCCACAAGGGCGGACGCCGTCCGCCCCTACAATGCCTTTACCGCGGTGATAAACCGCTGGGCGCGTTCTTCGTAATCGCGGAACATATCGAAACTGGAACAGGCAGGAGACATCAACACTGTCCCGCCCGGGGCCGTGATGCCTGCTGCCAGCCGGACCGCTTCTTCAAGTGTTGTTGCCAGACGGGTATCGGTAAGATGTCCCAATTCGGTCTGCATCCTGCCTGCCGCCTCGCCGATTAGGATCAGGTGCTGCACGCGCTCCTTGATTAACGGCACCAGCGGCCCATAGGAGCCGCCCTTGTCCTTGCCGCCGGCAATCAGGGTTATGTCCTTGAAGCTTTCCAGTGCTTTCTCCACGCTGCCCACATTGGTGGCCTTGCTGTCTTCGTAGTAATTGACACCCTTGACCTGGCGAACGAATTCCATCCGGTGGTGGAGCGCCTCGAAACCCTGGACGGTTTCAAAGGTCTTGTCCGGGCGGCAGCCGAGCAACAGTGAGCAAGCCAGGGCGGCCATGATGTTTTCCAGGTTATGAACCCCCTGGAGCCGGATGCCTGCAGTGGGAAAATAATCTTCATGGCCGTTATGACGAAAGCAGATTACATCATTGCTATGATAGATCCCCTCGTCCAGTTCCTGTTTTCGGCTGAACGGAAAAACCCGGGCCTTGAGTGTTTGCGCGTATTGCCACACCAGCGGGTCATCGCGGTTTATGACGGCAAAATCTTCCTGGGTCTGGTTCTCGAAAATACGCAGTTTGGCGTTGATATACTCCTGATAGCTGGCATAGCGGTCAAGATGGTCTTCGCTCAGATTGAGCAAGGCTGCCACGGTGGGGCGGAAGGAATTGATCCACTCCAGCTGGAAGGAGCTGATCTCAGCCACCACGCGGTCCACCTGTTCTCCCGACTCTGCCAGATCGATCAGCGGTTTGCCGATGTTGCCTCCCACAAAGGTGCGGTAGCCGTTGCCACGGAATATCTCGCCCGTCAGGGTGGTCGTAGTGGTTTTACCGTTGGTGCCGGTAATGGCTACCAGCGGTTTATCCATGAAGCGGCTGGCCAGTTCGATCTCGCTCACGATCTCCCTGCCGCCCATGTGAGCCGCAACCAGTTGCGGCAGATCCATTGGCACCCCAGGGGAGACCACGATCAGGTCACTGGCCAGAAAGGTTGCCTCATTGTGCCGCTCCAGTTCCCATGTGATCGGGATGCCGGCCAGTTCGGCCAGCGGCCCGGTCAGGGCATCTTCACTCCGCATGTCGGTGACGGTCACCCTTGCTCCTCTTGCAGCCAGAAAGCGCGCACAGGCTACGCCGGTCTTGGCCAGGCCGATAACAAGGATCTTTTTGTTACGGAGTTCCATCAATCACCTCATCTTCAGGGTCGAGATCGCCACCAGAGCCAGAATAATCGTAATGATCCAGAAGCGGACAATGATCTTCGGTTCCGCCACCCCCTTCAACTCAAAGTGGTGATGTATCGGCGCCATGCGGAAGATCCGCTTGCCACGGTACTTATAGGAACCGACCTGGAAGATGACGGAGAGCGCCTCAACCACGAAAACTCCCCCGACGATCACGAGCAGGATCTCCTGTTTGGTCAGCACAGCGATGGTTCCCAGCGCTCCGCCCAGGGAGAGCGAGCCGACATCGCCCATGAAGACCTCGGCCGGATAGGAGTTGTACCAGAGAAAGCCTAGGCCGGCTCCTACCATGGCGCCGCAGACTATGGCAAGCTCTCCGGCGCCGACGACACGCGGGATCTGCAGGTATGCCGACAGGGTGGCATGGCCGGCAACATAGGCAAACAGCATGTAGGTGGCGGCGTTGATCGCCACCGGGCCGATTGCCAGGCCATCCAGTCCGTCGGTCAGGTTGACGGCATTGCTGGCGCCCACAATCACCAGGGTTGCGAAGGGGATGAACCAGATCCAGAGGTCAGGGTGAAAATGTTTGAAAAACGGGAAGAACAACTGCTCGTTGAAGCCGGGACTGACAAACAGGAAGGTTGCTGCAGCTCCGGCCAGCAGCACCTGCCAGAACATCTTCTGGCGCGGAGAGAGCCCTTTGGGATTTTTCTCAACGACCTTCTTGTAATCATCCACAAAGCCGATTACTCCATAGCCAATGGTTATGAACAGGGTGATCCAGATATACTGGTTCTTAAGGTCGGCCCACAACAGGGTCGGGATGATAATGGCAGCCAGGATCATCACTCCCCCCATGGTGGGGGTGCCCTGTTTCTGGAGATGCGACTCCGGGCCGTCAGTGCGGATCACTTGCCTGGCCTGGAGTGATTCCAGCTTGCGGATGATCCAGGGGCCGAGCACGAAACAGACCACCAGCGCCGTAATCATGGAGTAGATGGTGCGGAAGGTCAGATACTTGAAAATGTTGAACAGCTTGACGTCGGCCGCCAGAGGATAAAATATGTGATAAAGCATGGGCTATTCCCCTTTATCGTGCTGCAGCAGGTACTTAAGTTGCATGGCAACCTTTTCCATGGTCATCCCTCGCGAACCCTTGATCAGAATAACGTCACCCTCCCTCAGGGATTGATGTAATTTTGCGGCAATCTCGTCATGACTGGCACAGGGGATGATCGCCGTAGCCGGCATATCGGCCAGGAGGGCGCCTCCGGCGGCGTGTTTCAGCATCCGCTCGCCCAAAAGGTAAACCCTGTCGGCATTCCGGCCTGCAACCGCCCCGATTGCCTGATGCGCCTCGTCCTCGTGTTCCCCCATCTCCAGCATGTCGCCCAGAACGGCGATTCGATGCCCTTCGCCAGCTACCTGCGCCAGGGTCTCCAGAGCGGCTTTTGTTGAGGCCGGGTTGGCGTTGTAGCTGTCGTCGATGATGGTGATGCTGTTCAGTTGCTCCACCTGGAAGCGCCCCCTGTAGGGGGTAAATGCCTCCAGTCCGGCGGCGATGACAGACAGCTCGACCTTTTCCAGCAGGGCGGCGGTTGCCGCCAGGGCATTATATATATTATGTCGTCCACAGGCCTTCAGGTGGATGTTGATTTCACCCTTTGATGTGACAAGCAGGAAACGCTGCCCTTCCAGCCCAAGTGATTCGATCTCCTTTGCCCGTACTTCGCCGCGGTTGATGCCGAAGCTGATCCGTCGTGCCGAGGGGTTCTGCTGCAGGGAAGCGACACGCGGGTCGTCGGCATTTACCACTGCCAAGCCGCCGGCGCTGATGCGGTGCAACAGCTCTCCCTTGGCCGCGGCAACCGCCTCGACCGTGCCCATACTCTGCAGGTGCGCCGGCAGGGCGTTCAGCACTATTCCCACCTGCGGAACTGCAATCTCCGCCAAACGGTCGATCTCGCCCGGTTCGCTCATGCCCATCTCCAGCACGGCCCAGCGATGCCCGGATTGAAGTTGGAACAGCATCTGCGGCAAGCCGATCAGGTTGTTCAGGTTGCCTGAAGTCTTGAGCCCCGGTCCGGTTCGTTCCAGGATTGTGCCCAGCATCTCCTTGACCGTTGTTTTGCCGTTACTGCCGGTTACGCCGATTACCGGTATGTTGAAACGCTGCCGGTGCGCCGCTGCCAGATCACCCAGTGCCCGCAAGGTGTCTTTCACCGCCACGTAGGAAACTGTTGTTGGTGTATGTGTATCCAGCCAGCTTTCTTCAGCCAGGATGCAGCTGATTCCTTTGTCTGCGACAACAGTCAGGAAATCATGCCCATCAAACTGCTCGCCCCTGAGAGGTACGAACAGCTGACCCGGCGTGACCGTGCGTGAATCTGTGGAGACGCCCGACACCTCGGCGGATGCCCGGCCAATGATCCTGCCTCCGGTGGCGGCGGCTATCTCAGTGATAGTGAACATTTATCCGGCAAACTCCCTGAATGCGGCTGCTGCCTCTTCCCGGTCATCGAAGTGATGCTTGGTTTTTCCGATAATCTGATAATCTTCATGTCCCTTGCCGGCAAGGAGTATTATGTCGCCGGGACGGGCCAGCCTTATTGCCAGTCGGATGGCCTCGCGGCGGTTTTCCAGCATGACAAAGCCCTTTTCGTCGAACATTGAGGAGAGTTCTTCCAGGGCATATTCACGCAGCACCAGCGTTGTTATGCCGGCCTTGATCTGTTTCAGGATGCTGAACGGATCCTCGGTGCGGGGATTGTCCGAGGTTGCGATTGCCAGGTCACTCAGTTCTGCGGCAATTTTGCCCATGATCGGGCGCTTGCCCGGGTCGCGGTCGCCGCCGCAGCCGAAAACGGTGATGATCCGGCCGGTAGCGAGTTCTTTCAAGGTTGTGAGCACATTCTCCAGCGCATCGCCCGTGTGGGCGTAGTCCACCAGCAAGGTAACACCCAGGTCATTACTCACCCTTTCCATCCGGCCGGGAACGGTGGTGTGATCCTCAATCCCCTTTTTGATGGTCTCAAGCGGCAGATCAAGGGCAATCCCGGCTGAAACCGCAGCCAGGATGTTGGAGAGGTTGAAGCGCCCCAGCAGGCGGGATGAAAAGGTGATCTCACCCTTGGGCGTGATCAGGGTCGCGGAGATGCCGGACACCGTCGAATTCACGTCAACGGCATGTACATCGCCCTGGAAATCGATGCCATAGCTGATCACCGGACAGGCTGCATTTTGGGCCACGATTGAACCTGCGGCATCATCCATGTTCACGCAGGCCCAGCGGGTCGGTTTGGTGCTGTCAGGGCGGAGCAGTTCCGAGAAAAAGCGCTGCTTGGCTTCCAGGTACTGCTCCATGCTGCCGTGGTAATCCAGGTGGTCCCGGGTCAGGTTGCTGAATATGCCGACATCAAAGTGGCAGCCATCAACGCGCTTCTGCTCCAGGGCGTGGGAGGAAACCTCCATCACGAAAGATTTGGCGCCGGCATCGGCCAACTGGCGAAGTGCGGCCTGCAGCTCGGTGGATTCAGGCGTGGTGTGGGAGGCCTCGATAGTGGAAGCTCCGAAACGGTAGCTGATGGTACCCAGCACCGCGGCCGGCATTTCTGCCGCTGCCAGGATGGCCTCGATCAGGTAGGTGGTGGTGGTCTTGCCGTTGGTGCCGGTGATGCCGATCAGCGGCCGGCTGACTGTGGGGTCTCCATGGAACGTTGCGGCCATGCAGGCCATGGCTGTACGGGCATCAGCCACTTTAACCCAGGGTGCGCCTGGCGGCGCAAACGAATCGTCTTCAAGCACCACCGCGCTTGCGCCTGCTGCGATGGCATTGGTGATGAAACGGTGTCCGTCCGTGGCGGCCCCACGAAGGGCAAAGAAGAGTGTGCCTGGCCGAACCTGGCGCGAGTCGCAGGTCAGCCCTGTGACCTCAAGCGTAGCGTCGCCATGGAGTTCGTTGCCTGCGAGTGGTTCAAGCAGGTTTGCAAGTTTCATACTTTCTCCGAACTCCCAAAAATAATCATGCCGCAGGGGTGAATTTTATCCAGACCTCGTCGGCGCCCCTGATCATCTGGCCGGGTGGCGGATTCTGCTCCATGGCCCGTCCGCTGCCCAACAACCTGATGTTGATATTTCGTTTTTCCATTACCTGCAATACCCGGCGCATGCTCATGCCTTGAAAGTTGGGCATGATCCCCCCGTCAGCAGGCATATCAAGACCAACCCCTTCAGACATGTACTCCTGTGTCGCGGGGCTCTTGGTTTCGACAGCTTTGGCTGTCTTGATGTTTTCTCCCTGAGGCGGAACCTTGAGATAGCAAAGAGAGTTGAGGGCAATTCCCTTAAAGGCAGGCGCAGCGACGACCCCGCCATAAGGGCTGGTTTTGGGTTCGTCGATTACCACCAGGATGGTCAGTCTGGGCTTGTCTGCCGGTATGAAGCCGACAAATGATGCCGTACGCTTTGTCGCGGAATAACCGCGGGTGACCGGGTCTGCTTTCTGGGCCGTGCCGGTCTTGCCGGCAACACGAAAACCATCCACGGCGGCATTAAGACCGGTGCCGCCGTTGGTGGTGACCCCTTCCATCATCTTGGTCACTTTACGGGCCGTATCCTCGGAGATTACGCGGCGCACGGCTTGGGGCTCAAACCTCTGCACTTCCTGACCGCTTTCATCCAGGATGCGTTCCACGATGTAGGGTTTCATCAGCGTCCCGCCATTGGCTACGGCTGAGAACGCTGCCGCCAGCTGCAGTGCCGAAGTAGAGACTCCCTGCCCGAATGAGATGTTAGCCAGGTCAACCCCGAACCAGCGCCGGTTATCGCGCAGACTGCCGGGGGATTCGCCGGGAAGATCGATTCCGCTCCGGTCGCCGAAACCAAAGCTTCGCAGGTAACGGAACAATTGATTGTCACCCAGTCTGAAGCCGATCTTGGCTGCGCCGATATTGCTGGAGTACTTCAGGATATCAGACACCGAGAGGCTGGAATAGCTGTGGGTGTCGTGGATGGTGCGGTCGGCTATTTTGTAGCTGCCATTTTCACAGTTGAAGACATCCGACGGCTTGACGATCCTTTCTTCCAGTGCTGCGGCGATCAGAAATACCTTGAAGGTCGAACCAGGTTCAAAACTGTCGGCCACGACACGGTTGCGGAGCTGTGCCTGGGTATATTGGGAATAGGCATTGGGGTTAAAGGTCGGATAGTTTGCCATGCCGAGGATTTTACCGCTGCTTGACTCCATCACCAGCGCCATGCCCCCCTTGGCCTGGCTCTCGATGACTGCCTTGGCCAATTCCCGCTCCGCTATGTACTGTATGTTCTTGTCGAGGGTAAGGATTATGCTCTTGCCGGGCTCGGATTTCTTGACGACCGCATCCCTGGGAGCAATATCGCGTCCCAGCGCATCCCGCTCGGTCACCAGATACCCTGTGTTGCCGAGGATGACGGAGTCGTACTTGAGTTCTATCCCTTCGAGTCCGTTAGGGTCGAGACCGGTGAAGCCGATAACGTGCGCTGCTACCTCGCTGTTAGGGTAATAGCGCTTGGTTTCCGGGGAAAAACCGATACCGCGCAGCTTGAGGTTTTTTATGCGGCTGGAATGCTCGGGGGTAAGGCGGCGCGCCAGCCAGACAAAACTCTTGCTGGAGGCAAGTTTCCTCTGGAGCTCGTGTCTAGTGGTGCCAAGAAAGGGTGCCAGAACCGTTGCGGTTCCATGGATATCCTGGATGTGACGCGGTTCGGCGTAGCAGGAGTCCATCTCCACCGAGACTGCCAGTGGCGTGCCGTTGCGGTCCATGATCGCGCCGCGCGCCGGGGTGAGTGGTACGATGCGCTGGTGCTGTTTGTCCGCCCTTTTGATCATCTCTTCATGTTTGAGGATCTGGAGATAGAAGGCGCGACCTGCAACGCTCAGGAACAACAGGCCGAAAAAAGACCCTATTATGACGATCCGAAGGCGGGCCCACTTTTCCCGATCTACAATCATTTTACAAGAATTACTTGCTGTTCTGTCGGCAACGCCATACCCAGGTCACTCTTGGCAATCAGTTCAATGCGGGCCGGCGTCTTCAGTGATGTGACCTCCAGCTTGAGCCTGTTCTGCTCCTGCTCGGCCTCTTTCAGCTGGCGGCTGGTATCCGAAATCTGCAGGTTCAGTGCCATCAGGTTACAGCGTGACCAGACATGGAAGACCGAGACAATAGTGAAAAGGATCATGCAAATCATCAGATATTTGAAGATATCTAGTCGGTGGGGTGCCAGTTCCGCCCCGCCAAAGGGACGTGGAGCAACAACCTTGCCGTAATCAACCCTTGCTTGTGCCATGTTGTACCTCCTCAGTCGGTACTTGAAACCGGCTTCTGTTAATTTTGAACGTGCTGTGCAGAACTCCGCTCAGCTTACTGTTTTTCAATTGCCCGCAGCTTGGCGCTTCGTGCCCTCGGATTCTCGCTCGTTTCCTCATCCGTTGCCATAACCGGCCTGCCGGTAAGAACCTTTACCTGCGGAGTGTTGCCGCAGACGCAGACCGGCAGATTGCGCGGGCAGATGCAGCCGGTGGTGTACTCGCGGAAGATATGCTTGACTATGCGATCCTCCAGAGAGTGAAACGAGATTACAACACCACGTCCACCCGGTTTCAGGTGGTCGATGGCGCTTCGCAGCCCCTGTTGAAGGCTTTCGAGCTCGTGGTTGACCGCGATCCGCAGTGCCTGGAAGGTGCGGGTGGCAGGGTGGAGCCGTTCTTCCCACTTTGCCTTCGGGATGGCACCTTTTATGATGTCAACCAGCTGCAGCGTGCTCTCTACCGGTTTTTCCGAGCGGGCCTTGACGATAAACGCGGCAACGCGTTTTGCCCAACGCTCCTCGCCATACTCCTTGATGATTCGCTCCAGCTCCGCTTCGGGCAGATCGTTCACCAGGTCGGCGGCTGTCTCGCCTTTGCTTGTGTCCATGCGCATATCCAGCGGCGCATCCTGCTGAAAGCTGAAGCCGCGCTCCCTGCTGTCAAGCTGGTGCGAGGAAACCCCCAGGTCGAGGATGAAGCCATCCAGTGCGCTGATGCCAAGCTGTTCAAGGTGCGTGCTCAGGTCGGCGAAATTCCCATGGACCAGGCGGACGCCATCACCATATTCTGCCAAACGTTTGCGGGCCGCATTCAGTGCTTCCTGGTCGCGATCGACGCCGACCAGCACGCCATGGTCCGGGGTGCAGTATGAGGCGATCAGTGCTGCGTGACCGGCACCGCCCAGGGTGCCGTCCAGATAGATACCGCCAGCTCTGGGCTGCAGAAACCGGACGACCTCCTCCGGCATGACCGACAGATGACGGAATTCAGACACCTAAATTCCCAGCGCGGCCAGCGCTTCGGATTCCTGCGGGAAATTCTTCTCATCCTGGGCATTGACCCTGCCGTAGCCCTCTGTGCTCCAGATATCGAAACGCTTGCCCATGCCGACGAACCAGATGTCACGCTCCAGCCCGGCATGAACCCGCAGGGCTGGCGGGATCAAGACCCGTCCCAGCTTGTCGGCGCCGCATTCCACCGCCGGGGCCAGCACCTGGCGTTTGATGCTGTTAAGCTGGACAGAGGTAAAGCCCCCTTCGTTCGCCAGGATTTTATTTTCAAGTTCACGCCATTCGCTGACAGGATAAACCGAGAGGCCACGGCCATAGCTGCCGTCACCGAAATCGACCGGGGTAGCCTTGGTAATGACAAAGCGGTCGTCACCAAAGAGATCAGCCAGTGTTTCCCGGAACTTGGCCGGAATACTGGTCCTCCCCTTCCCGTCGATTGTGCTCAGGTTTTCCCCCCCGAACATGGCGCTCCTCCCATTTATTACCACTTAATTCCACTTTTTACCACATTAGTGGAAAATATAGCGGTGGGCAAGGGGTGTGTCAAGATAAAACATGCAATTTGTCAGCATAAATTACACAAAAAAAGCCCCCCCTGATGCCAGGGGAGGCTGGTGTGTCCGGTTCTTGTCAGAACGGCCTATTTTTTGCGACGATCAGACAATGAAACCACCTTGGCCTTGCTCCCTTTCGGACGTATCGGTTCGGGTTGTTTCTTACCCTCCTGCTCCTTGCGCAGGCGTTCATCCTCAAGCGGCGAAACTACCGGATCCATCCGGATGGGAGTTCCTCCCATGGTGAATTCAGCGCCTTCAAGTTGATACTCGTCCAGAATCCAGGTGAAGACCTGCAGCGGAAAGGTAAATACCAGCAACTGTACCTGCCACCAGCCTGGTTTGATATCAGGGGTGATTTCGTCGATACGGGCATAGAAGCCCGGTTTGTTGTCCACATTGACAACAACTATGTCGTGGATAGTAGCCATGGTGACCCTCGCAGATAGAAGTTTGAAACTTGATGGTAGCGGTAAGTCTGAGCAAACCCCGCTAGGATTCTCCGCTCAGCAGCAGCGCCCGGTCCAGTCGCCGGCCGGTAATCCGGCATGCCTGGCGGATTGCTTCCCGCAGCTGATTTTCGTTTTCATACAAAGCCTTGTGTTGATCCGGGTTCATCCGGTGCTCGATCAGTTCACAGTTGAACACTACGCAGGTCATCGGCCTGAAGCGGGGCGGCATGAGGCACCCGAATTCTCCTGAATACGGGCAGTTCGGCTGTGCGGAGAAGGTCGGCACTACCGGTTCAAGCAAGGTATTGCGGTAAGCCAGCAGATCCAGCACGCTGAAGTGATACTTGCCGTTCAGGCAGCACTCTCCGCCGCATGTCCGGCAGATTTGCTCTCCGCGTGCAGAAAGGGTAAGCCCGCTCAATTGCTCCTTGAGCCCCATGATCTCGTTGATGAGCTTATCCAGCTCGGCCCTGATTGCGGTGGGCAGCTGTTCGTAATACCTGCTGCTGATTTCGACGGCCTGAGCCCATGTACGCTGGTCGTCCACGCTGTTCCTGTGAAAAATTGGTTGAAGCAGTCCGTAAGCCGGGTTCTGTTCCCGGCTCGGGTTACCCCTTGCCGGGCGATGGCCATTCATCTGGGTCTACCGTTACCGGCAGCCTCAAGCGACCAACCCGGAGGCACGGGCGGGCCACCCTTAACGCCTCCCTATTAGGTCTTGCTCCTGATGGGGTTTACCTGGCATCCGCCGTCACCGACGGACCCGGTGAGCTCTTACCTCACCCTTTCACCCTTACCTGCCTTGGCAGGCGGACTTCTCTCTGTGGCACTTTTCCCTGGGGTCGCCCCCGCTGGACGTTATCCAGCATCATGCCCTGTGGAGCCCGGACTTTCCTCTCTTGCGAGCGGCCATCTGGACTACTCCAACCAAACTTACGGCTTCGCATAAGGTCCATCTGCGTCGTTGCGTTTATTCGAGTCGCTGCGACGTAGCTGTGCTACGCCTCACTCCCCGAATTGCACGCGCCTTGCATATGGAGCCTTCTGCTGTGCCGAATTACGCTGCAACTTTGATTACGCTGCCGGCTGCTGTTTCAGGATCAAGACCCGCTGGCAATGGGGGCAAAAGATCATGTCATCTCCCCGGAAGAGGGTGTTGTAGAGCTGCGGCGGGAGGTGCATGTTGCAGCCCAGGCAGTAGCCGTCGCGGGCAATGGCAACAGCCTGGCCTCGACGCTGGTCGCGCAGGCTGTTGTAACGTTTGATCAGGCTGGCCGGCAGTGTCTTGGTGATTACTTCGCGCCGGGCGGCATCAGCGTCGACGTCCTGCTGGATGGCCTCGATCTCGGTCAGCTTTTCCTGGCGGCGCTGCGCCACGTTTTGCTCCATTTCGGCCAGGCTGGTCGATCTGGCGGAAATGTCACTCGTCAGTTCCTCGATCTGGCCGATCTTCTGCAGAATCTGTTCTTCCAGTTCCGCGGTTTGTTTCCGCGCCGCGGAAATTTCACGGCCAATTGCCTGGAACTCCTTGTTGGTCTTGATCTCCTTCATGTGAGACTCTGAGCGGAGGATATTCTCCTGCTCGGCCGCCAGAGAAGTTTCAAGCTCTCCCTTATCCTGCTCTATCTGCACCACGCGTGTTTCAAGGACAGCCAGTTCTTCACGGGCTGTGTCCAGTTCATGATCGATCCCGCTGATTTCGCTGTGCAGAGCATTCTGGGCGTTTTTTAACGAATCAAGTTGAAGGTCGATCTCCTGCAGTTGTTCCAGCATTTCAAGTCTGTTTTTCAAATTTGCTTCCTCCCGGTAGTCAGAGTGTTTTTATAACTTCATCTGTGTCTGACTATTTCTGAATGGATCTGTCTCTATTGTGCATGGCAGCACCTCGCAGTCAGTGTGCCCCGCCTTATCCAGCATGCTTCGCAATTGTTCGGTTACCGCCGCTACCATGATATGTTCCGTGGGGAAATGCCCGGCATCGATCAAGGTTATCCCCTGATCCTCAGCGTCACGGGCTTCGTGATACTTTATGTCGCCCGTGACCAGGCAATCCGCCCCGGCCCTGACCGC
>JBGSQD010000003.1:0-9118 GCA_041738275.1 Geobacterales bacterium | reverse complement strand
GCCCACCTGGTTGCCCTGGCATTCGCCGTGGCCTCCTCCGGCAACCTGCCGGTGGTCGTGCTGTCGCTGTTCTGGCGCAAGTTCAACACCGCCGGCGTCATCTCCGGCCTGGTGGTCGGCACGGTTGCCTCCATCGGCCTGGTTATGGTTTCCCCCAACATGACCTATCCCAAGGTAGTTGCTGCCGGCGCGAAGAAGGTCATTGTTGCAATGGAGAAAAAACAGGCTGAACTGCCTCCGGGAACTGCCCTTGGTGAAAAGGACGCAAAAGCGCTTGCCAAAGCCAAGGTAGACTCACTTAAAGACGGCACCTCCATGTTGGGGCTTGAAAAACCGCTCTTCAAGCTGAAAAACCCGGGCATCATCTCCATCCCGCTCGGATTTATCGCCGCTATCCTGGGCTGCCTGATGTTCCCCAACAAGCGTTCGGAAGAGATGTTCGACGAGGTCTATGTCCGCCAGAATACCGGTCTTGGCATGGCCAAGGCCATCGATCATTAGTAAGTTAGTAAATATTTTTCGCGACATTTGCGGAAAATAAGGCTGGAAAATTAGAAATGCCACTCTGCGGGTTGTTGGCAGAGTGGCATTTCGTTAAAGCGCTTGATACTGCTTATGTGGACCGGCACCAGCATTGCTTGCAATTAAATGTATTAATCGTTGCGGAGAAGGGGCGTAAATCCTTCTCCGTATTTTTTATCCTGCCTGCATACGGAAGCTTATGGTCCCACGTCGCTTGGATTCTCCTGTCCCATCTGATCTTTTCCCGGTTCTTCGAAGCTGATCCGCCCGATTCTCCCTGCCCGGAGCTCCCGTAGAAACGCCTCGGCGGCCCGGTGGTGATCAACCACTCCTCCGGCAATCAGGCAGCCGAGACAGCGGCCAATCGCCTCGATAAGCGCGGTAGGGCTGTCAGGCAGTTCTTCGAATTTATAACGCAGCATGAGCAACTCCGGATAGCGTTGCATCATGTACTCGGCAGCAAAGAGCCCTACGCTGGTATAGTCAAGGGCGCTGGCTCCGATGGCGCCGCTGGTTGCCAGTCGATATGCTGCGACCTGGTCGCTCATGTTGGGCCAGAGCAATCCGGGTGTGTCCGAGAGGATGATGCCGTTGCGCAGGTCGATCTGTTGAGCACAGGTCGTGATGGCCGGTTTGTCGCCGACCTTGGCCATCTGCTTTCCGGCCAGGGTATTGATCAGGGTCGATTTACCGACGTTAGGAATGCCGAATACCATGACGCGCACCGGGAAACCGGGTCTACCGCGGTTCGGCGCCAGAAGCTGGCAGAGTTTGATCAACTGTTTTACCTCAGAGTGCTGTTTGGCCGACATCGGCAGGGCGCGAACCCCGGATTCGGTTTCAAAATTGCGAACCCATGCCTTGGTGACAACCGGGTCCGCAAGGTCGTTCTTGTTCAGAATCTTGATGCAGGGTTTGTTGCGGCGCATTTCCTCCAGTTGGTGGTTTGAACTGGAGGAGGGAAGGCGTGCGTCGAGGACTTCAATTATTACATCGATCTTGCGAATCGATTCCGCAATCTTCTCCTGGGCCTTGCCCATGTGTCCCGGATACCATCTTATCGTCATATATTGTATTCGTCCTGTACCTGGAATTATGGCTACTTCGGAACATACATTACCACAATGCGAATCTTAAAGGGTCGATTTTCTGAGAATGGGCCAGAGGGCAGCCCTGGATTGTTGCCGTGGGATTTGCTGATTTGTTGGCTATGGCGGATTGCAGAAATAATGATTTTGAAAGATAACTCCAATGATTTTGCCCTCAAGTCCACAAAATTATTTTTTCATGCCGACCATGGAATCGCCTTATCATACAACGCAAAACATGCTATAGAATGACGTTGCTGAAAGCCGGCACTGCCATATGCTGTCATCACAACGTCTGATGCCGTGAACACCGCAAAGGATGATATGTACGGAGATTGTTTCATGAGAAAAATGCTGATCCTGTTCGTTGTGCTGTTCCTCCCAGCCTTGGCTTCGGCAGACCCGCATGCGATCCGTATTCTGCACATCAACGATCTTCACGGATTTGTCCACTCCTCCCATAACCCCGGGATGTCGGAGCCGTTGGGCGGAGCAGCTCAATTGGCGGAGAAGATCAATATGTTGCGGGCTGAGAAGCCGTCCATCCTGCTTTCCGCCGGGGATATGATCCAGGGTGACAGTTGGGCCAATCTGGCAAGCGGAGCATCAGCCATCGAACTGATGAATGTCATGAGATTTGATGCCATGACCACTGGTAACCACGAGTATGATTTCGGGCAGGATGTGCTGAGACAGCGGATCGCCCAGGCATCGTTCCCCGTGCTGGCGGCCAATGTAAATGGCCTGGAGGGTCTCAAGCCATATATCCTTATCGAGCGGGGAGGTCTGCGCATTGCTGTCATTGGCCTGGTGACGATGGATACGCCGGAAACCTCGCACCCTGACAACACCCGCGGGTTGCGCTTCACAAAACCATTTTACAGGGCGCTGGAGCTGGTGCGGCAACTGCGCAGCCAGGCGGATCTGATCGTGCTGCTGACTCATATCGGCTACAGCGAAGACCGGGCACTGGCAGAGGCTCTGACAGAGCCGCTTTCGGCGGCACCCCACAATTCGATGCTGATGGGTAATCTGCTCATTGTGGGTGGGCACTCCCACACGCGGGTGGAACATCCGACCAAGATCGGTACCAGTTGCGTTGCCCAGGCCTGGGAGCATGGCAAGACGCTGGGCATCATCGATGTAACCGTGGATGCCGGGAAGATTGTTGCCTGCGACGGGCATCTTGAAGAGATTCGTTCCAGCGCCACTCCCGGAGATCCGGCTGTTGCCACCCTGGTCAGGCATTATGATGACCAGGTCCAGGCAACACTTGGCCTTGTTATTGGCCAGGCAGGTATTGACCTGATTCAGGAGGGTATTCGCCAGCGGGAAACCAACCTGGGCAACCTTGTGGCTGACATCGTCAGGCAAAGCGCCGGTGCGGATGCAGCCATCATAAACGGCGGCAGTATCCGCACCGGAATCAGGCGCGGTCCGGTCACCATGCAGGGTCTCTACTCAGTACTGCCCTTTAACAACTATATCGTTGCTGTCCGCATGAGCGGCCGGCAGTTGCGGGCTACGCTGGAACATGGAGTTTCCGGAATCGAGCGGTCTGAAGGCCGCTTTCCCCAGGTTTCCGGCCTGCGCTTTGCCTTTGATCCCGCCAAGCCGGCTGGGAATCGTGTGAGTGAGATCAGAGCAGGGGGAAAGCCGCTGGATGACAGCCGGGAGTATACCGTTGCTACCCTGGATTTCATGGCTGCCGGCGGTGACGGTTACCGCGAATTTGGGGAAGCAATCCGCAGTGGTAACGATTTTTCCGATCTAGGTGGAGCACTGCAAAGCAGCCGCCTGGTGTACAACAACCCTGGCCGCTGGCTGCGCGAGGTCGTGTCTGAATATCTTGGGAAACATCCGGAGGTCAGCCCGGTCATTGAAAACAGAATAGTGAACCGTCGCTGAGTGAAAATATACGTTAATGACATCAGCGTTGAATTGGCAACAGGTATGACAGTACGCCACGCCCTTATGGCAGCCTTTGGGACACAGGCCGATCTTGAACAGCTGTCCGTCAGCGACAGATGGGGCAACCTCGTCGGTCTCGACGGTGCCCTGATCGAAGGTGATCGCATCGAAGTGGTTGTTGGGCTTCCTGGAGAAAGCATGAATGAGCAGCGGCAGCGCCTGACATACAGCCGTAAATACATACTGCTGCTGATCGGTTTGATGGCTGCTGGTTTTGCCGGCAACTATTTTGCCCTGCGTCTCTTCACAGGTTTCAATTACCTTTTCGGCAGCATCCCGGTGCTGCTGGTGGTGCGGCTGTTCGGGGTCCGCTGGGGATTTGTGGCCGGAGTGGCGGCTTCATCCTGGACCATAGCCCTGTTCGGTCATCCCTATGCCATGATATGGCTTTGCGGAGAACCGCTGTTTATCGGGTGGCTGCTGGCAAAAGGGCGTTCCCGCAATATCATTCTGTACGACTCCCTGTATTGGCCGTTTATAGGCGTGCCGCTCATCTGGTGCTTCTTCCAGTACGTTATGCACGCATCGTTTCTAGGTACCATCGCCGCCATGCTGATGTACTGGGTAATCGGTGTCTGCAATGCTGTAATAGCCAGCCTTTTGCTGGCTTATGTCCCGAGTCTGGCTGCTGCCGATGAGCCGGTAAAAATCCGTTCCATCCCCATTCACCAGCTTATATTCAATCTTCTGATGGCAATTGTTGTTATTCCGGCCATTGTTGTCTTGATCCTGCAAGGCAAGGGCGCTGAACAGCGTTATCTCAACGAGATGTACGACAACCTTGAGAACAGTTCGCGGATTGCCCTGTATGAGACCAGGCTTCTGCTGCAAAAGCAGACCGGGATCAGGGCAGATATCCTGAAGGCTCTCCTGCGGGATGCGCGGGTGAGGCAACATCACCAGATAACCCTTGTGGACGGCACAGGCAAGGTCATCACCAGCACCAGTAGTGAGCTTTCCCCGCTGGATGCCTTTGATGCCTGTAAAAATGGCACCATGAGCAGGGTTACCCACAACAGTATTTATCGCTGTCTGCCGAACTCCACCTCGGTAATGCCGCTCTGGCAACGCGTCCAGAGATCTAAATACATCCTTTTTGCCCCCATGGTAAATGCAACTTCCTGGAGTGTCGTTGTAGAAACCCCTTTTGCGCCTTATCAGCAACAGCTGCTTAAGGACCATGTCAAATCGTTGCTGGTCGCACTCTTCCTGAATATTCTTGCCTTGTTGACCTCGCTGTATACAGCCCAACGTCTGAGCGCACCTTTGCGCCGGTTATCCCAGGTTACCACAGACCTGCCCCAGCGACTGCTGCGCGAAAAGATCAGCATCTGGCCGGAAAGCATGGTGACCGAGATCGATCTGCTTATCGGTAACTTTCGGGTCATGGCCTCGGCTCTCAGCAAAAAATTCCAGGAGATCACTTATGCCAACGAGACCCTGGAGTTGCGTGTTGATGATCGGACAAAGGAGCTTACCAGGGCCAATGAGGAGTTGCAGAAGGAGATCGCCGAGCGCAAAATGATCGAGGTCCAGCGCGATCAGCTTATGGATGAACTGGTCAACCAGGTGAGTTTTTTGCAGATGCTGATCAACGCCATCCCCAATCCCATCTATTATAAAGATAGCTCGGGCCGTTACCAGGGGTGCAATCGGGCCTTCGAGGAAAGCTTTGGCGTATCGCGCAACGAATTGGTCGGCAAGGCCGTTCACGACATATTCCCCCGCCAGATTGCCGATATGCATCATAAATCTGATCAGGAGCTTTTTGAGCGGCGCGGGGTCCAGGTCTATGAGGCCCAGTTGTTCTTTGCCGATGGTATGAACCATGCGGTTGTCTTTTACAAGGCTACCTATGACGACTCTCATGGAAATCTGGGAGGGTTGGTTGGAACCGTTGTCGATATCAGTGAACGCAAACAGGCCGAGACGGAACGTAATCACCTGATGGTGGAGTTGAAACAGAAGAACAAGGAGCTGGAGGGGATCGTTTATGTTGCTTCTCACGATCTTCGTTCACCGCTGGTGAATGTTCAGGGTTTCAGCCGCAAATTGGTGAAGAGTTGTGCCGATCTGGACAAAATCCTTACCGGGATAGACCTGGATGCTGCCACCCGGACCCTTGTAGAGCCGATCATCAGGGAGAATATCCCGAAATCACTCGGATTTATTACCGGCAGCATCGAAAAGATGGATGGACTGTTGAGCGCTTTATTGCGGCTTTCCCGGTTGGGTCGGGCGGCGCTCTGCTTTGATTCCCTTGACATGCAGGTTATTCTGACGAAAATAGTTGCATCCATAACCTACCAGATTGAAGCTGCCGGGGCGCGGGTGGAACTGGGGGCGTTGGGGACTTGTCTTGCCGACAGGGAGCAGGTAATTCAGGTTTTCAGCAATCTATTGGATAATGCCGTTAAATACCGTTCGCCGGAGCGACCACTGCTGGTCCGGATCTTCAGTGAAGAGTTTGCCGAAGGGATTCGCTACTGTGTGGAGGATAATGGCATGGGGATTTCCCAAGACCACCAGGACAAGATTTGGGAGATTTTTCAGCGGCTAAACCCTTATGACAGCGAAGGGGAAGGGCTGGGGTTGACCTTGGCGCGACGCATAGTTGACCGCCTGGGAGGCTCTATCTGGGTGGAATCAGAGCCGGACATCGGTTGTCGCTTCTACGTGGTGCTTCCCAAACCGCATGATATGACGGTCTGATATTTCCAGCAACGTACATAGATTTGTTTTCTGAACCATGCAAAAGTTCGCAGGAGGAAATTACATGGAAAATGGTTTGAAAAAAGAGGTCACAATCCTCATTGCAGAGGATGATGATGGCCACGCTGAGTTGATCTGCGACAATCTGCGGGAATCCGGGCTGAATAACCCGATCATCCGCTTTGCTGACGGCCAGGAAGCCCTGGATTTTTTCTTTGGCAAGCCGCAGGGTGATCTGCCCCGCCGGGAGCATGGCAGGGCATACATGCTGCTTCTGGATATCCGTATGCCAAAGGTTGACGGAGTCGAGGTGCTGAAACAGATCAAGGAGGACCCGGAATTGAAAAGCATGCCGGTGATCATGCTGACCACCACCGATGATCCCCGTGAGATTCGCAACTGTTACGCTCTGGGGTGCAGCTGTTATGTCACCAAACCGGTTGATTACCAGAAATTCTCGGATATGCTGACGCGGCTCGGTCTGTTCCTGCTGGTTGTCCAGGTCCCGAATCTGAACTGTGAGTAACGTCAAAACAAGAGTTGCAAGGTACTAGACACTTTATTCTATTCCGGAGGGAAGCAATATGTGTGGAATTGTAGGCTATATTGGCGGGCAGGAAGCTACGCCTGTTATTCTGGAGGGCCTGAAAAAGTTGGAGTATCGCGGCTATGACTCGGCCGGAATCGCTACGCTGTCGTTGGGAGACTACGGCATTCGCCGCAGCGAAGGGAAGCTGGTCAATCTGGAGAGGCTGTTGCGGGAGCAGCCGCTGATCGGTTCCATAGGTATCGGCCATACCCGCTGGGCCACCCATGGCCGGCCTTCGGAGATCAATGCCCATCCCCACAAGGCCGGGCCGGTAATCGTGGTACACAACGGGATCATCGAGAATTACCTTCAGCTCAAGGAACAGCTCAAGCAGACGGGCCACATTTTCAAAAGCGAGACCGATACCGAGGTTATCGCCCACATGGTCGAGGAGGAGCTCAAAAACGAGCCTGACTATGTAAAGGCGGTGCGGACGGCTCTGGCCAAACTGCGTGGCGCTTATGCCGTCTGCATTCTCAATGTTGACATCCCGGATACGCTCATTGCCGCAAAACTCGGTTCACCCATGGTGGTCGGGCTGGGGGAGGGTGAGTTCTTTGTGGCATCGGACATACCTGCGATCCTGGCCCATACCCGCGAGATGGTTTTCATGGAAGATGGTGAGATGGTTGTCTTCAGTACCGCTGCCGCGGCATTTTCCACCATCGGCGGCGACCGCCTGGACAAAAAGCCGCGCCATATCGACTGGTCGCCCATGATGGCCGAAAAAGGGGGCTACCGGCACTTCATGCTCAAGGAGATCCATGAACAGCCACGTGCCGTGCGCGACACCATCGCAGGCCGGCTGCTGGAGGCGGAGGGGGATGTCTACCTGGAGGACCTCTCCTTCAGTGACCGGCAATTGGCATCCGTGAAGCGGATGATCATTGTGGCCTGCGGCACCTCCTGGCACGCGGCCCTGGTGGGCAAATTCTACATCGAGGGGTATTGCCGTATCCCGGTGGAGGTGGATATCGCCTCTGAATTCCGCTACCGCAACCCTGTTATTGACGACACCACGCTGGTGCTGGTCATCTCCCAGTCCGGCGAGACCGCCGATACCCTGGCAGCCCTGCGGGAGGCCAAGGCGCGCGGCGCCATGAACATGGCCATCTGCAATGTGGTGGACTCCTCCATTGCCCGCGAATCCGGCAATGTGATCTACACCCATGCCGGCCCCGAGATCGGCGTGGCCTCCACCAAGGCCTTTGTCACCCAGCTTACAGCCCTGTACCTGTTTACCATCCGTCTCGGCCGCGCCACCTGTGCTCTTGACTCTGGTTCGGGACAGCGAATGATAAGCGCTCTCAAAAAGGCGCCTGCCCTGCTGGAGGAGGTCCTCAAGCTGAATGATGTGACCGAGAAGATTGCCCGGAAATACATGAATGCCCGTGATTTCCTTTACCTGGGGCGCGGCAAGAACTTCCCCATTGCCCTGGAAGGGGCGCTCAAGCTGAAGGAAATCTCCTATATCCACGCAGAGGGTTATCCGGCTGGGGAGATGAAGCATGGCCCGATTGCCCTGATCGATGAGAACGTGCCGGTGGTCATGCTGGTGCCCCGCAACAGCGCCTTTGACAAGACCCTCTCCAACATGGAGGAGGTTATCGCCCGCAGCGGCCGGGTCATTGCCATCTGTACTGCCGGTGACGACGAGGTCAGGGGGCGGGCAGAGGATGTCATCGAGATTCCCAATCTGGATGAGGATCTTGATCCGCTCCTCCTTTCGGTGCCGCTGCAGCTACTGGCGTACCATATTGCCGTTCTGAAGGGCACCGACGTGGATCAGCCCAGGAATCTGGCCAAGAGTGTCACGGTGGAGTAGTTACAGACTGCAGTAAACAGCGTTATCAACGAATCAGATCCCAAATTGCCGTCGGATTAAAATAAAAACTTTTACTCAACGCCGTCACTGTGCTAGAAATAAAGAGCATTTGAATCACAAGAATCCCATGACAAAGGAGTTCGCCATGTCCACCAATAATGATAATGCCGCAGCAGCAGTCATTGCCTTCGTTTCCGGTGCTGTTATCGGTGTCGCCGCCGCTTTGCTGTTTGCACCCAAACCGGGGCGGGAAGTCCGCGAAAAGCTGTCCGAACTCGGAGAAAGCGCTGCCGAGAAAATGAGAAGGCTGGCCAGCGAGGCTAAATTCAAGGCATCGCCTAAGGCAAAGAACGGGGAATTCCAGTATGACGGTGGAGATGCCTGGATCTAGTCCGACGTTGTTTAGCGTTC
>JBGSQD010000030.1:0-3634 GCA_041738275.1 Geobacterales bacterium | reverse complement strand
TAAGACTTGACCAGGGGATAGGTCTTATCGGCAATCGTCTTGACAGAAGCATGTACGCCGTTGAAGGAGAGGATGTTCACCTGTCTGTTTTCACTGATGATTTCGGCCAGGGTGGCGCCACCCAGTGCCCCGGCTGTTTTGGCAATCACATCGCTGGCCTCCTGATCCGTTATTGCCATGATCATTCCGGGACGAGCCAGAGCGCTCTTGACGGCCTGTTCCATTCCCGGCGACAGGTTGCGGATGATCGTTGAGTCGGTATCCTTTTCAGGACGCAGGATCAGGCGGATGCGGCTGCCATCGGCCCATCTGGCTGTCTGGCTGCCGTAGAATTCCTCCAGTTCCCGGATGGTGACATTTTGTTTGTTAACCTTGGAATTGGTGATGAAAATAAACGGAGACCGGGCATATTCCTCCTGTTTCGCCCCCTGTTGCTGTTCAGCTGTCGTCAAGGGGCGGCTGGAAAGTGCCAGATCAATACCCCCGGCCAGTACGGATTTGATTCCTCCCGTACTGCCAAGGCTCGGCAGGATTTGGACCCGTACACCCGGATGTGATTTTTGAAACGCCTCGGCAAGCTGTTTCATGGTGCCAAGAGCGCTGCCGGTCCCGCTGATCCTAAGGACAGTCTCTGCTGAAACCGGCGCGGGAAGTGCCACGTCTGCCAGGAAGACCACTCCGGAGATCAATAGTGTAAACCAGTACTTTGCTGCCATAGTCGCTGTTCCTCACATAATCATAATATTCAGGCGGCATCCAGCAATATGTTTGTTTGTAGATATTGATGTGGTTTGACCTGTATCGGCCGGTACTGCTTGGATTTATTCGCTGTCCTGGGCAGTGCTGCGGTTGAGTAATTTTCGCACCATTGCCAGCAGGTTGGTTGGGAGATAGGGCTTGGATATCAACATGACATTGTCACACCCCATAAATTTTTGATGAATACTATCCGTTACATATCCGCTTGAAAATATGATTTTCATGTCCGGTTCAATCTCTCTGATCTCATCAAAGGCATCTTTTCCGTTTTTGTTCGGCATAATCATGTCAAACAGAAGCAGTTTTATTCGATCCCTGTTCTCCCGGAACTTTTGCACCGCATCTTCACCGTCAACCGCAATAATGACCTCATAACCGAACGCACTAAGCAAAGAAAACGCCATATTTCGAACGACCTCGTCGTCTTCCGCCAAAAGTATTGTCTCGGTACCCTTAGCCGGCTTTTCAGGTTTCAAAGCTGCCTCTGTTTCTTTTGTCTTTGATAAGGTTATGGGCAGGTATACCTTGAATGTAGTTCCAAGGCCCGGTTCGCTGAAGACCGTGATGTGGCCGTCATGTTGCTTGATAATGCCGTAGGCGACAGACATTCCAAGCCCTGTACCTTTTCCGACCTCTTTTGTTGTAAAAAACGGGTCAAAGATCTGCCGGAGCGTCTCGTCATCCATGACAATTCCGGTATCCGTCACGGTCAGCACTGCATACATGCCGCTGATGCCGAATCCGTGGGCCGCAATAAATTCTTCGTCAAGCTGAACCCGTTCGGTGACAATTAAAAAAGTACCTCCATTCGGCATGGCGTCCCGTGCATTGGTCGCAAAGTTCATCAGAACCTGTTCCAGTTGATGAGCATCGGCGAATACCGGCAATTTCCCTTCATCCAGTGATATTGTGCAGGCTATATCCTCGCCGATGACCCGTAGTAGAAATTTTTTAACTGCACACACAATCTCGTTCAGGTCCACGCAATTTTTGTTACTGATCTGTTTTCTGCTGAAAAGGAGGAGATCCTTTGCCAGAGATGCCGCTCGCTGAGCAGCCTGCAGCATATGTTCCACATTTTGACGCTGCGGGTTGTCAACAGCCATATTCATGAGGGCAATATCCCCGTAGCCAAAGATTGTCGTCAGAATGTTGTTGAAATCGTGGGCAATACCGCCCGCCAGGGTACCGATCGATTCCATCTTTTGTGCATGGTGCAGCTGCGTTTCAATTTTCTTGTATTCGCTGATGTCCTGAAGAGAGAGCAGAACCATGGCCTTATCTGCAACCATTACTTTTGTTGTTGAAACGAGAAATTGAATAGTCTGTTCTTTCCCTTGGACGTAGAGTGTCAGACTAGCTTCCACCTGATGATGGCGCTGCCCGGTCTCAAATGTGTCCATAACGATGCCTCTGAAGACACATTCCCGGCAATACAGGCTAAAACCGCATCCCTCGCCGGTATCAAGAGCATGAAGACAATGCAGGATCTCCCCGTTGCGCCGACCTATCATGTCGGCGGCAGCTAAACCGGTGAATGAACAGGCCATACCATTCATCTTGCGGACCCTGCGCTCTTCATCAAGAAGCAGCAGTATAAAGGGTGCGTCCTCGAAGATCGTGGCCAATTCCTGTTCCTGCTCTTTAAGGGCAGCTTCAGCTTGTGTACGCAACACCAGTGCTTCTTCAAGTTCATGTACTTTTTTTTCCAACTTTGTGGCAACAACACTACTGTATTCGCGCAGATACTGCTCGTCGCTTTCGTTTATTTCCGGAGGCGCATTTGTATTTTGATGTTTTTCCAAACCTTCCATGATCGCGCAGATTTTTTCCCAGAGCAGTGCAGGCTCTACCGGTTTGGTAACAAAGGCCTCCGCCCTTAGCGAGAGAGCCAGTTCAACCTCCTTCTCGCCGATATAGGTTGAAGAGTAAAATATGAACGGGATCGATGCGAGGCCCGGATCCGATTTGAGAGCCCGAAGGAGTTGAAACCCGTCCATGCGCGGCATTAGCCCGTCTGATATGATGATATCCGGCATGTGGCGGGCGGCCAGGTCGAGTCCTTCTTCTCCGTCCTGTGCCTCGATAACCGTGCAGCCGTAATGTTCCAGGATAATGCGCAACAGTTTCCTGGCGCTGGCACCATCTTCAACGATCAAGACTTTCATGGCTGTTTCCCGGTTTCGGTTTGTTCTGATTCGGCAAGTCCCAGCAGTGCATGGATCTTGTCCATGATGGTCAGGGGATCGATCGGCTTTTCGAAATAACCGGTGCATCCGGCGGCAATGACCTTATCCATGTCCCCGGCCATGGCGAATGAGGTGATGGCGATGATCGGGATGGAGCCATTTGCGCTGCTCCGGCGAATGCGCCTGGTGACTTCGAGACCATCGATGTCGGGCAGGTTGATGTCCATGAGGATGAAGGCAGGGCACTCGGCTATGGCCAGCTCCACTCCCTTTGTCCCGGTCTCGGCAGAAATCACCTCGTAACCATGGCGTCGCAGGGCATAGGTAATGAGCCGCAGATTGTCGCTGTTATCCTCTACTACCAGTACCTTTTTCATTTATCCGCTCCGGAATCCTCAAGGTAAATGTACTTCCCTTGCCTACGGTGCTATTACAAAGTATACCACCATGCAGAACTTCAACAACCAGCTTCCTGGTCAGGTAAAGACCGAGTCCGGTTCCGGGGACAGTGGTCTTCAGGGGTGATTCCAGCCGTACAAAGGCATTAAACCTAAAAACGGCAGTTGGATTCCGTTATCCTATTGCCGGCAGTAATTTGAGAGCATCTGCCGGGTTCAAAACGGGTAACATTTTTCTGTAAGCTCTCTTGGCAATCAGTGCGATTCTCTCTGCAATTCCCAACTGCT
>JBGSQD010000339.1:0-10426 GCA_041738275.1 Geobacterales bacterium | reverse complement strand
ACCACCATCAGCATCTCCACAAGCTCCCTGAACTCTTCCGATGAAAGCTCTATCGGCGGCATGCGTGCTCCAGCTCGCACAGACCGGGGATTTACCAGCCATCGTTTCAACCGCTCGTCGGTCCATGCCTGCCCCTTCCCGAAGGTCCTGGGATAGTACGGGGAAAACAGTCCAGACAGATTTGGGCCGATATCGCCGCTGCCGATCACTCCCTGGCGTTCGGTCAGCACACGGTGACACGAACCGCACTTGCTGGTGAAAACATCCTTTTTCCCACCTTGTTCCTGCCCGAAATGAACCCGGAGCGGCTGTTCCCGGTCTTTTACCTGGACCTGTCGCGCACCAGCCAGAATGGCGTTGACCAGCAGCACGGCCTGTCGCTCGCCAAGCCTGAAATCAGGCATACCTTGGGCTGGCGACTTGATGCCGGCTGCAATCTCTTCAGGGGTTCTTGCCTCTGCCAGGGTATCCAGAGGGGTTGCCAGACGATTGCCCTTACCGGCACTGATGTGGCAGCGTCTGCAGGCATATTGCTCCAACAGGCGCTTGCCTTCAGTCAGTTCCGCTGTTTCACCCAGCGTGAACCGGGCAAAACGCCCCGCAATCAGGCGGTGGTGGGCAATATTCATGCGGGCGCTGGCAGGATTGCCGCGATGGCAGCCGACGCATCCTCCTTGCTCCGCATAGTGCGATGGATGGCAGGACGTGCACAGTTGGCGCGTCTGGGCACCCCAGGCAGGAAGTGACAGCAGGCACATTATGGCAATGACTAGGGATGAAAGGTAAGCGACCAATTAGCCCCCCTGAAGAACAGGGCAACAATAGTGAGCACCAGGATGATAACAAAGACAAGGGTCGTCAGGATGGTAACAGCCAGCTGTTCCCTGGGAAACCAGCGGGCGCGGTGCAGATGCACGGTGTTCGGCAGCCAGGGCAGCAGGAAGAACAACCCCGCCACGGCAATGATCGGATAGATCATGAGGCGCGACCAGCTGACCAGTTCCTGGGTCCAGAGCAGGAACCAGGCAGATTTGGCCGGATTAGGGGTCAGGGCCGGATTAGCCGCCTCCTGCAACGGGGCGGGGATCAAGGCGGCCCCGACCAGCAGCAGGCCGACCAATATCAGCATCGAACGATTGATCAGACTAAAGAAGTGTGGCGAACTTTTTACAAAGCCGGCTTTCATAGGTAAGGCAGCACCCCCTTGTTTTTTCTGACCCGGTAAAAATGCAGGAAGGATAACAGCAGTATCGACAACGGCAAGATCACGACATGCAGGGCATAGAAACGCAGCAGCGACAGGGGTTGCCCGACCCCGTCCGGCACCAGCAGGCCGCGAATATGTTCGCCAAAAGGGGCGGTCAGCAGCAATTCCATGCCGGTCTGGGTTGCCCAGTAGGCCAACTGGTCCAAGGGCAGCAGGTAGCCGGTATAACCCTCGAACAGTGCCAGGCAGAGCAGCAGCATGCCGATGACCCAGTTAAGCTGGCGTGGCCGCTGGTAAGCGCCGGTCAGGATCACCCGCAGGGTATGCAGGAAGACCAGAACCTGCAGGGCATGCGAAGTCAGGCGATGAAGGCTGCGCAGGTATTTCCCGCCCCACACGGATGATTCCAGGAAAAGGATCGAACTGAAGGCACGCTCCGGCGTCGGCTGATAATAGAGCAGAAGCAGCATACCGCTGGCCAGCATCAGCAAAAAGGCGGTAAAGGCCAGCCCCCCCAGGCAGAAGGTGTAGCTGATGCGCAGATTCTTTTCCAGTACCACGCGGGGAAAGAGATGCTTGAGAAAGTCGGTGAACATGCTTTTAATCTAACATGTCATAACAGGGCGGGCAAAGGGTATCTTGCTTTTATCTTTGATATTTGAGCCTGCATCTTCAATACGTCAACTGCCTGAGCTTCCGCCAGGTCCGGTTCTTCTCAATATAACCGTGATCCCGCCTATTGTCAGTGTCAGGACGATCAAACAAAAAACCAGTATCGTGCTTTTCATTGCGCTAAGGGATTTTTGCAGCAGATCTTCGGACAGGCCGATGTCCAGGGTGCCGAGGATCTTCTGTCCGGCAGGATGAAAGTGACAGGTGGCGCTGGAACAGTCCGGTTCGTTATAGATCGGGGTTGTTATGGCCAGTACATGTTTACCACGTTCGTTGATAAATCGTCTGGCCTGCTCCATGCGCCCCATTCTGGTTGCAACGACCGGACCGGCGTGGCAGACAATGCACCCCGAGGCGCTTTTATCGACAAGATGATGGATCTCTTCGGAGTGGGAGGAGAACATTATCAACCCTTTTTTGTTGAAGATACGCACATGTTCCACGCTCTCCCGCTCACCGATGTTGTTGATTATGTTACCCAGTGTTACCCGGTCGTCCTTGAGCATGGCATATCGTGCCGACTTGATGATGGTATCAGCCAGACCGATTTCGTGATTAATCGTATCGTTGATCATGTTGGTCTTGATGACCGAGAAAAGAAAAACGCAGCTGATCGCCACTACGCAAAACACCAGCAGAGAAACAGACATCATATTTTTTTTGGAATAGCTCGTTGTCATCTCTGAATACCTTCGGAGCTTCTAAAATCCTTTATGTTGGAATTGTATCATGTTATGTTACATTTACTTAATATTTTAACGGGTTGATGCAATATTCTTCAGCTTGGTCATATCCAGTCGAAAGGCGCCGGTTTTTGACCGGCTCCTTCTGCTGAACAATGTTTATCCTGAATCCGTGATGCCGAAACGCCGTAGCGCGCGGAATGCCGGAGTTGACCGTCGCTTACGCCGTAACAATACTCTTGCTCCGGGTGTCCTCCGTAGAACAGTACCTTTGCCAGGGAAAGCCAAACATAAGGCGTTCCGGGCAAGTGAAGGCGTGAAGGCATCGCGAATTCAGGTTTATCATATATCTACTGTGAAATTTCCTCGTAACATGTTCCTGAACCGGAGTTAAGGCAAGAGAGGGCAGACCGATGATCCTCAGTATTGAACTTGTCTTGGGCACATCCCTTCTGTACATCCTTGTTCTCTTCATGGTGGCCTACTACGCCGATAAAAGGCAGGAACTGGGCCAAAGTATCATTTCAAATCCTCTCATATATTCACTTTCCATCGGCGTATATGCCACTACCTGGACCTATTACGGGAGCGTAGGCAGGGCCGCGACCACCGGAATCGATTTTCTCCTCATCTACCTGGGGCCGACGATCACCACATTTTCCTGGTGGCTTGTCCTGCGCAAGATTGTCAGGATCAGCAAGGAAAACAACATAACCTCCATCGCCGATTTCATCAGCTCCCGTTACGGGAAATCTCAGTTTCTGGGTGCGCTGGTAACCATCATCGCCATCGTTGGTATCATGCCCTATATAGGCCTGCAGCTGAAGGCGGTCTCCTCGACCTTCGATATAATCTGTGGCTACCCGTACATACAGTTGCCATTCATGCCCGGCGCATCGCCCATTTCCATCCACACCAGTTTCCTGGCGGCACTGTTTTTCAGTGTCTTCGCAGTCATTTTCGGCGCCAGAAACCTGATCTCTTCCGAGCGGCACGAAGGGTTGGTGGCGGCAATCGCAGTGGAATCGATTGTGAAGCTGGTAGCCTTCATGGTCATCGGCATTTTTGTCACCTATGGGTTGTTTGACGGTTTCGTGGATATTTTTTCCCGGATGAAGGCGAAAGATGCAACCTTTGTTCATCTGTTAACAATAAACAAGAACAGTACCAATTCGCATATGAACTGGTTCTCCATACTTTGGCTTTCCATGGGGGCGATCATGCTCCTTCCCCGCCAGTTTCATGTTGCCGTCATCGAGAACTCTGACGAAAGGCATATCAAAACGGCAATGTGGCTTTTCCCGGCCTATATGTTCCTGATCAACCTTTTCGTCATACCGATTGCATTTGGCGGAATCCTTTACAGCGGCGGCATCCTGGGCGCCGACTATTTTGTCCTCAACCTGCCGCTGCAAAGCGGCCACGCATGGCTGGCCCTGTTGGCGTTTCTGGGTGGATTCTCGGCAGCCGCCGGCATGGTTATCGTCGAATCCGTTGCCATCTCCACCATGTTTCTGAATCATCTGGTCATGCCGATAGTCGTCAGATTGAAGCCGAGGGACTGGTTCCCAAGCCTGCTGATCAACCTGAAAAGATTCGGTATATTTCTGGTGGTCTTCCTGGGCTATTTCTACCAGAGTATTGTCGGCGAAACCTACATGCTGGTCAATATCGGACTAATCTCCTTTGCCGCCGTGATCCAGTTCGGACCTGCGCTTTTTGGCGGGCTTTACTGGCGCCGGGGCAACCGGGCAGGAGCCATAACCGGCATTCTTCTCGGTTTTATTCTCTGGTTTTATACCCTGCTGGTTCCATCACTCATAATGTCCGGATGGTGGCACAGCGATATCCTCACGAAAGGACCTTTTGGCATCGGACTGATGAAGCCGACCGAACTCTTTGGCTTGAGCGGCCTCGATATCTGGTCTCACACCTTTTTCTGGAGCATGTTTGTAAATATAGCTGGATATATGGTCTGCTCCATACTCTTTACGCAAGACAGCAAGGAAGAGGAGCAGGCCAATAAATTCGTCGATATATTCTTACCTCCGCAAAAGAACACACACTGGGAAACCAAACGGCTTACCAAGCCGGTCGCCGTCCAGCAGTTCGTCAACCTGCTATCCAAATTCATCGGCGAGACCAAGGCTGTTGCCGCAATCCTCGAATACCAGGGGAAAAGGACGATGGATGAAAACGGCCAGGTGCCCGAGTTTGAACTGCCGAAGTTCAAACGTTTCGCGGAGCGAACCCTTGCCGGGTCTGTAGGTGCAGCCGCAGCCGGCGCCATTATCGAGAGTCACCTCTCGGATTTGGGCTCCAGGATGGAATCGGTCTATGATGTCTTCAGTACTGTCAGGTCCTCGCTGGCTGAGAGCAAGGAAAACCTCTCCGTCAGGCTGCGGGCATCGGAGATCATGAACCGGACCCTCGACCTGAAGATTATCATGGATGATCTGCTTGACCTGATACGCAGGGAGTTCAAATTTGATCTTATCATCATCAGGCTTCTGGACGAACAGGGCATTCTGACGGTACGCAGTCATCAGAGTACCGAGGCCATCTCCCTAACCCCGAAAGATCTGGTGCCGGATGGCACAACCTACGCCGGGGAGTGTTTCCTGTCCCACCGGGTCCAGGTTGTAAATGACACCCGTAACATGGTTATTACCCATTTCAAGGAATTGATGGAAACCGGAGATATCCGCTGTTTTGCCCATATTCCAATCGCGCGGGCCGGAGAACAGCCGATAGGAATTTTATCGCTCTTCTCCAAAACTCTTGTGGGTGTTTTTACGGACGAGTTTATCAATCTGCTCTCAAGTCTTGCCGGACAACTTGCCCAGGCGGTGACAATCGTCTCGGAAATGGAGGCGCGGGAGCGGGAGCGCCGGGAAAAGGAACTGGCGCTTCTGGAAAACGCCCGGGTTTCCCGGGACATGGAAATAGCCCGGCAGATTCAGTTCTCCCTGCTTCCTTCGGTTCTGCCGGAACTGCCTGGAGTTGTCTTTGCCGGCATCTGCATTCCGGCTACCCATGTGGGTGGAGACTATTATGATTTTTTTCTGCGCGATGAACAGACCCTGGATATCGTCATCGCAGATGTCTCGGGGCATAGTATCGGCGCGGCGCTGATTATGGCTGAAACCCGCAGTGTGCTCCGGGCACAGGCATACTCTGCAACCACCGCCCCTGATGTCCTGTCGCTACTGAACGATCTGCTCTACGAGGACCTGACTAAAGCCGAACTGTTCATCACCATGTTTTATGTAAAATACAACGTTTCCAGTCGCATGTTATCTTTTTCAAGTGCCGGTCATAACCGGCCACTTCTCTACCGGGACGGGGAAATAACGTGCATTGAACTCGATGCGGAAGGGATGATTCTGGGGATGAGGAAGCAGGTTGATTTTGAGAACAAAAGTTTAAAGATGCGGGGGGGCGATATACTGCTGCTATATACCGACGGAATAACAGAGGCGCAGAATACTAATGGCGAATTTTTCGGCAGCGGACGACTCTGTGAAATTATTGCCGATAAGCACACGGAAGAACCTCAAATAATCATCGATTTCGTGCTCGAATCGCTGAAATATTTTTGCCGGTCAGTCCCGTTACAGGACGACATTTCCATGGTTGTTCTCAAGATCTTGTAGGCAGACAAGGCAGGAATATTCCCCGGAATCAATCACACGCACCACACCATCCAATGATTTCAATGGATTTCGATCGAAAAATCTGGTATGTGCAATAACATTAACTTTCACATGAAGAAGAGGAATAGCTATGACCAAAGCTGACATTGCAGAAAAAATTCAAGCGAGCACCGGCCTGTCGAAGAAAGAATCGGCCGAGATGATGGAGGCTGTCTTTTCTATTATGAAAAGCACCCTTGAATCCGGCGAGACTCTGAAAATATCTGGTTTTGGCAGCTTCATTGTCAAGCAGAAGAACAATCGTCGCGGTCGCAACCCGCAGACCGGTGAGGCCATTACGATTGAAGCCAGGCGGATTCTGACCTTCAAACCTAGCAACCTGCTCCGGCAGGCAGTCAACAGATAAACAGGAGCATTATATATGTCAGAAGCCATTTCATTCTGGCTAGACAACAAGACGGCCTCTGCCCAGAAAATTGCAGAGATCGGTGACCAGTTGCTGGTTGACTACCGGGGCAAGTTCTACGTCATCGTGAACGGCACTGCAGTCATGAAGGGATCGAGGCCATTACACTACTCCAAGTCGTCCATGCCCGCCATCTGGAAGAAGGCCATGCGGGGAGAAGCCCCCACGGTAATGCCCTCAGATCCGGAAGACGACATTCTGCCCATGGCGTCCGTTACCAAAAGGGTTCGAATGAAAAAAGAGAAGGAGCCAGCTCCCATGCCGGATACCACACCATCAATACTCCAGCAAACCGATGTTCCCAAGACTGCGGCAACACCTAAATCACACAAACCTGCTGTAAAAACAGAAACTAAACCCGCCCCGCAGACCATTGTACCCGCCCAATGTCCTTACTGCAGCCAGAAACATGAAATCCCGGTGGAAAAGGGAAAGAACGGCAAGCCCTTCTTTGTCACCTGCAGCAAATGTTCAACTGACTTTGCTGTGCGCTTCGTGTCGGTTACCATGTTCCAGGCCCAGGTCGCAGGGTTCCGGTAACCCCTGACACTCGTCTGTGGAAGTAACCCTCGAAAAATCCCCCACCGGCACCTGGAAAGTACCGAAATCCCCCAAACGCCAGGTTAAACCCTGGCTGCGCCTCTGGATTGCAACTGCAATTATCTATCTGCTGATGCTGGCAGGAAGTTACTACCTGATCATGCCGAACCAGGAAAGCATCGAGCGCAAGATGGTATTTGCCGTCACTGAAGAGGTGCGCCGGTATGACAGGATGGCTTTTGCCGGGGAATCACCACGGAAAATCTTTGAGATAGCCCGCGCGCAGGGATATTCAGTCTGGATAGCACAGATCAGATCCAGTCATCAAATCGGCCCTGAAGGAAATGACGGTTTCAACAGGATTGAGAAAAACTATCGGGAAGCGATCTCTGATCTTCCCGTAAAGCGCGCTATTGGATTATTGATCTGTTTGGTCGCCTGGCTGGTGCCCATGGCAATTCTATACGCCATCGGATTCGGCATTGAGTGGATCAAACGTGGCGCCGGCAGCATCAGTTCGATAATCAACCGGATCAGTTGATAGACGGCATAAAATCCGGATCAACCCACTTTTCATACCCCGATATCCTCGTTCCACAACTCCGGTTTTTCGTCGATAAACCTGCTCATAAGATCAATGCATTCCTCACTCTGCAGCACATCCACCTGCACACCGCGTGACCGGAGCAGCTCCTCCTCGCCCATGAACGTGCTGTTTTCGCCGATTATTACTCGCGGAATGCCGTACAGCAGGATTGCGCCGCTGCACATGGAGCACGGTGACAAGGTCGTGTACAGCACTGATTCCCTGTAGACCTGAGCAGATTGGCGACCGGCGTTTTCCAGGGCATCCATCTCGCCGTGGAGGATGGCGCTGCCCTTCTGGACCCGCCGGTTATGGCCTTGACCCAGTATTACACCATTGTGCACCAGCACCGAGCCGATCGGGATGCCCCCTTCTGCGAGACCCTGCCGTGCTTCCTCAATCGCCGCCTGCATGAATCTGTCCATGGTGAACTCCTCCAGCTTTTCGTTTCCTGCCATACAGACTAAAGTGGCGTTCCAGCGTTGGCAATAACCGCCTGCATTGCAGGAGTCAATTGCAGTACGAGTTCTGCGTTTAGCGAGTGGGACGTGGTATCATCTATCGCGGCAGCAGCGCATATCCGTGCGGTGGCGATTGCATTTCCCCGTGATGTTGTTGCCGGCGACACCGGGGCAACGGCCGGATCAACATTGGTAATGATGATTGAAACCGTATTGTTGCTGTTGCGGTAAATTCTGAACGTACGGAACTGCTGCGGAAAATCCCGAAGAGAAGATGTCTCGACCTCCCAGAAACTGCGTGTCGGATCAGTGGGATGAATTTGAGGAGTAACGGTGTTCACGTGCCGGTGACCGGCTATCCACATGATAAGATTCGGATAGTTTTGAAGAACGGCAAGCAATGATGCATCACTGACAACAGAGGTAGCACCTCTAATAGGCGCAGGGATAAACAGGTTCATGAATGGCGGATTTGACGCGACCTGAGCCGGATCAGTCACAAGGTTTTTATACACATTGAACGGAATATGGGCAGCAATGATCATCAGCTGGTTATTATCCTGTCCAGCCTGAAGCTCGTTTTTGAGCCAGTCAAGCCGGAACTGGTCAAGACTGCCTGCGGCATAGTTCGGCTGACCAGATCCCTTGCAGGTATCATCCAGCACGATAATCTTGATCGGTATTGCTGCCTTGGGCACAAAGCTGTAGCAGGCAAAACCGCTTCCCATGGCCGGGTCCACCAGGTTAAAGCCATGACCGGCCGGGGTTGATGTTGTATTGAAAAATTCTTTTATCCAATTTGCACCCGTTGCTGTAAGCGTTGAGAGTGAGTGACGATCCGGATCGGCGACAACGGTAGGTGGTACTGGAAAGTTTTGTTCCGGTCCTGACAAAATGACAGTCCCCAATGGATCAGAACCATCAATAACCCCCGTATAGAAGCCGGTGGTACTCAGGCTCTCACAGGGCGATTCAGAATAGCCCATGGTGAGTATTGTGTTGGATGTACGGGCTGACAGGCTTTTTTCGGTTTCATTACAGGTACCCATCCAGAACTGATCGTGATTGCCCAAAACCTGATACCAGGGGATTGACTTATCGAGCCCGAAGGCTTGGTACGATCTCTGATAATCAATGAAACCGGCTCCGTTATGAGCACCGGAACTGGGGGTGATAAACTTGCCGTCAAGCACGTCAATATACCATCTCAGCTCGTTATACTGAGTGTTGTTGATAGCATCGCCAAGGGAAATTCCAAAGTCGAACGGCGATTTTTTATGTACGGCATTGATTGTCTGAACAGCTGCATCGAGCATATGGGTAGACGCGAGTATAACCGGTGAATAGGCCGACGAATTGCATGTTGGTCCGTACGGCTTGCTCCACTCGTAATAGAGTGGTTGAGCAGGGGATTCCTTATCAGCAATATGGATGTCGGTTATGGTAAAAAATGACAGGAGGTGCGCAGCATTGGGTGCCGAATTGTAGCCGGGAGCGATGGTATCCCATACCGTACAGGGCAAACCCTGCCCTACTGACCACGAACTGTAATTATAATGGGTGTAAAGCGCGAGGTCCTTGGGATTTATCTGCGGCGCGCTTGCAGATACCGGAACCGGCAGGATCTGATGTTCTACGGTTGTATAAACCTCTTTCGCAATCGGCCATTGTTGAGCCTGTGTGCTTGAGGTACTGCCGCAACCACCGTTCAACGCACCTAAATAGACGCATGCGACTGTACCGGCTGAATATTTTATAAAATCCCGCCGCGTTAATTCGCCAGCCTTTTTTTGATCGTCATTTTGCATAATGTCCTCTCCAGTACACTGCTGCGCCAGTTGTGTCAGCATTCCTGATATACGCTATCAGCAGATGTTTTTGAGCAACACTACTTACCAGTTTATTTTTGAACAAGTCAAGCTCTTGGTTACTTGTATTTGTACCGCTGGTATTTAGCAGCAGCGTCAATATCTGCGTCAAGGCACAAAAAAGGGACTCAAGCAATTAAGCCTGAGTCCCTTGTATTTTTTTGGTTGCGGGGGAAGGATTTGAACCTTCGACCTTCGGGTTATGAGCCCGACGAGCTACCAGACTGCTCCACCCCGCGTCAAATTGAATACTCTTTCTATCAGAGCGGAATACCGCTGTCAATCAA
>JBGSQD010000331.1:0-14985 GCA_041738275.1 Geobacterales bacterium | reverse complement strand
AATCAAAGAACGGAATGATCATAGCGTGTGCTTGCATGAAAAAACTGGTGCACATTATCTATGGCGTTATTAAAAACGGTAAGCCGTTTAATTCGGCCTACAACTTAAAAACTACTTGACCCCAATGACGGTATCTCATCCGCCCCTTCGGGGCACCTTCTCCCTAAGGGAGAAGGGACAAAAATCATCCCTCTCCCATTGGGAGAGGGTGGCCGAAGGCCGGGTGAGGGGATAAGGCAGTGTTTTGGCTTTAATGCAATTAGCTAAACGGACATTACTGATTAACGACGACTTTCAATACAGTAGCTGCACTCCATTTATTACCATAAAAACAGACATACTTCATCACCGCAGCCATCTTTACCCGGTTTTGCAAAACGCGGGTTTAAAATACTGTAGATAATATACTCACTGTTGACATTTACCACATACAGCCCGCCTCAGGGATCAATCCGCAGACCGAATCATGTCCAATTTCTCCACACTTCAGACAAGGCAGATGATGTTATCCGCTACAAACCAATTGAAATCACTAAATAAATCATTGTTATATTTTTTGGCACTGCCGTTGCAATAAAGAAGACATTCCACGCATCGTGAACGGTGCAACAAAGAACGAAAGGAGAATAACATGGAAGCAGAAGTTCAGGCAGTTGAATCATGCAGCAACGAGGAGCCGAGCATCCTTGAGGAGATCCAGGTAGAGGAACTCGCTATCGACGGCATCTGCGGGGTTTACTAGATGGCTGCGGCAGGCATAAAGCTGCATCCGTCCTGCCGCGCGCGGCAAGAGGGGTTCGGTCTCCTGTTTTACGACTGCAGGGGGCCGCGCCTGCTCTTCGCTGCAACTGGCACTCTTCTTCCCGCGGATTACTTCGGGACTGTTCGCTCCAGGGATGAATTCCCGGCCGGAACATCGGCTGCACAGAAGAAGGCCCTACAAAAATTCGTAACACAACTCCTGGAAAAAGGATTTCTCCATGAGCAATAAATATGTCGAAATGGGGATGCGCTCCCCGGTAAATCTTACCTGGGAAGTAACGCTGGCATGCAACCTTCGCTGCAACCACTGCCTTTCCTCATCCGGAGAAAAGGCCTGCAACGAACTCACCACGGCCGAGGCGCTTGACCTGGTTGAGCAGCTGCATACAGCCGGTGTCTTTCAGGTCAATTTCGGCGGCGGAGAACCGTTTATCCGTCCCGACTTTGAACAGATCCTTGCTGCCTGCCACAATCATGGCATCATGACCTGCATCTCCACAAACGGCACCCTGATTACCCCCGAGCTGGTCGCGCGTCTTGGCGCCAACCGTCTGGTGGCCATCCAGGTCAGCCTGGACGGGGCCAAGCGGGAAACCTGCGACGCCGTTCGCGGTGCAGGGGTCTTTGACGCCGCCATAGAGGCGGTTAAACTGCTTGCCGCCACTAAAATCCCCACCAGCATCAACACTGTACTTACCACCCATAATGCCAGCGAGATACCGGCCATGCATGATCTGGCCCGTTCTCTGGGTGTGTCGCTCAGGGTCAGCCGCTTCCGGCCATCAGGTCGCGGTGCGGACAATTGGGAATCTCTCCGGCCAACCCCGGAACAGCTGTTGGAGTTTTCCGACTGGCTGGCCAAAAGCGGTGATGTGCGCACCGGCGACAGCTTCTTCTCGCTGACATCTCAGGAACGCCAGGGACTGGGCCTGAACCTGTGCGGCGCCGCCAAGCTCACCTGCTGCGTCAGCCCCACCGGCCACATGTATCCCTGCGCTTTCTTGCAGAGCGATCGCTTCGAGGCCGGCGATCTCCGTACCAGCTCCTTTCAGGAAATCTGGGACAATTCCGAGATCTATGAATCATTTCGCAACCTGCGCATCCACTCTTGCGAGGAGTGCACCCGTTTCGACCAGTGCCATGGCGGCTGCCCGGCCGTGGCCTGGCATCTTAAAAACGATATCAATGGCGGCGATCCTGAATGCCTGGAGCGCTGCGTGACTTCCATTGCCGACAACCGGCTGGCGGCCGCGGCCTGATTTTAATAAATGAATCAATAATCCCACTGAGGAGCCATAAACCATGATGTTCCCGAATCTGTTCTCACCGCTCAAAATTGGAACGGTCGAGGTAAAAAACCGCATCTCTTTTCAGCCTCACCTGACCAACCTGGCAATAGGCAACCTGCCGAGTGAACGGCAGATGCATTACTGGGGCGAGCGCGCCAAAGGCGGCGCCGGTCTGATCATCACCGAAGAGCTGACCGTTCACCCGACCGACATGTCCTACGAGAAGCTGATCGACGTCTATCATAGCGAGGTTATTCCCGGTTTCAAGAAGATCACCGACTACGTGCACCAGTATGACTCCAAGATCTTCGCCCAGTTGAACCATAACGGTCAACAGGGGGACGGCAGCATCTCCCGGTTGCCGGTCTGGGCGCCGTCGCCGGTTCCGGATGTCCTGTTCCGGGAGGTGCCAAAGGCAATGGAGCCTGAGGACATCGAGGAGGTTGCCCGCTATTTCTCCAAGAGCGCCATCCATGTCCGTGAAAGCGGATTCGACGGCATCGAGATCCAGTTCGGCCATTCCAGCCTGGCTCGCCAGTTCCTGTCACCGCTCACCAATTACCGCAGCGACGAATACGGCGGATCCCTGGAAAACCGCATGCGGGCACCGCTCAAATTCATATCGGCGGTACGCAAGGCAGTCGGCAATGACTATACCCTGGGCATCCGGATGTGCGCCGACGAGATGATACCGGGCGGTCTGGATCTTGGTCAGGTACAGGAGATCTGCGCCCTCTTCGAGGCCTCCGGTCTGATCGATTTCATGGACCTCTCCATTGCCACCTTCTACAACCTTTACCTGGTGGAAGGTTCCATGCATACCCCGCTGGGTTACACGATCCCGCTGGCCGCAGGGATTCGCGAAAAAATCAAGCTGCCGGTCTTCTGCACCGGCCGCATCAACGATCCGGTCATGGCCGAGAAGGTTCTGGCCAGCGGACAGGCCGACATGATCGGTATGTGCCGCGCCCTGATCTGCGATCCCTTCCTCCCGAAAAAGGCCCAGGAAGGGCGTATGGACGATATTCGCTACTGCATCGCCTGCAACCAGGGGTGCATCGGCCGCATCGGGATGAACAAGACCCTGGGATGTGTCCAGAACCCGGCAGTGGGCCGGGAAAAGGAATGGGGTGAAGGTACCCTGGAAAATGCCGGTGTGAAGAAGCGCGTTACCATTGTCGGTGGTGGTCCTGCCGGCATGTGGGCTGCCAAGATGGCCAATAAACGGGGCCACCAGGTCACCCTTATCGACCGGGGCGAGAACCTCGGCGGGCAGGTCATCACGGCCATGAAAGGGACCGGGCGCGACGAGTTCGGTGTCATTATCCGCAACGAGAAGAGCCAGATCGATAAATCCGGTGTGACTGTGAAACTGGGCGTGGAAGCGACCACGGAACAGCTGCTGGCCGACAAACCCGACGTGGTGATTGTAGCCACCGGCAGTGTCCCCAAAAAGCACCCTGTGGGCGGAGCCGACGGTCCGGCGATCTTCAATGTCGTGCAGGTGCTCAACAACGAAGCCGAGCTTGGGAACAACGTCTGTCTGATCGATTATGACGGCCACCAGCGTGCCACGGCAACCGCTGAATTCCTGGCGAACCAGGGCAAAAAGGTCGATATGATCACCTCCAGCCTGTTCATCTGCGCGGAACTGGGACCGACCCAGGATCTTTACTCATCCCGCCAGCGGCTGCTTCAGAAAGGGGTCACCTTTACCCCGGATATCGCCGTGATGGAAGTGGGAGGCGAGGCCGGCGCCAAGACGGTCAAGGGTTTCAACGTCTACTCCAATGTCTGGAACGAGTGGGGACCCTATGATTCACTCGTGCTGGTCATGGGACAGCAGGTTGATGACGACCTGTATATGAGCCTGAAGGGGAAGGTTCCGGAATTGTACCGGATCGGCGATTGCGTCTCCCCCCGCAAGGTGGACATGGCCATTTGGGAAGGACATAAGATCGGGAGGGAGATCTGATGGGCATCAACGGTAAAATACTCGTTTTTGTCGATCTCCCCGATGGCGAACTCGACGAGACCGGCCGGGGACTGCTTTCCTACGGATCGCGACTGGCCGGCATTCTCGATGCACCCTGGGGGGTGGTTACCCCGGTGAAGCCCGACAGCACGCAGGTGAGCGGGTTCGGCAGTTACGGCACACCGACGATTACCAGCCTTCTCGACTGCGAAGAGTTGCAGGACAAACCGGCACTGCTCGGCAAGGCCCTGGCAGGAGCCGCACGGGACGAGCTGGCGCAGATCATTCTCCTCCCCCACAACGACCTGGGAGCTACCTTGGCTCCGGCTATCGCACATGAGCTTGACGCCGCCATCTTCACCGAGTTGGTCGCGGTCCGGCAGAGCCCGGACGGGGTACGCCTCTCGCGCAAGACGCTGGGGGTCCGCATTGCCGAAACCAGGATCTGGGATGGTTCCCGCCCCCTGGTAACCACTGTGTCGCCACGCTCACTCAGCCAGGTACTGATGTCGACCGTCCGCCCCACCGCACCGTCGGTGGCCGGCTGGCGTCCCGCAACACCAATCTCCGGAGCAACGGCAACAGTCACCGGCCGGATCCCGCCTGATCCGCAGACCGTGGATCTTACCGAAGCGGAAGTGATCTTCAGCGTCGGCAAGGGGTGCGACCCGGCCACCTTTGAACAATTCCAGGAATTGTGTCGTCTCCTGAACGTTTCCTACGGTGTCACCCGCCCGGTCTACGACCTGGGGTGGACCGGTTTTGAACGAATGGTCGGCCAGACCGGCCGCACCGTAACCCCCAGATTGTATGTGGCGCTGGGTATCTCCGGCTCCATGCACCATGTGGGCGGCATCAAGGATTCCCGTCGGATCGTGGCGGTCAACAGCGATGCCAAGGCCCCCATCTTTCCCAATACCGATGAAGGGTTCGTGGCCGACCTCAGGGAGGTGCTGCCGCGCCTTCTGGCACAGGTCAAAGCAGTCAACGGAGGTGCGCCATGAGCAAAACCTATCAGGCAATTATTATCGGTGCCGGCCCGGCCGGCTCCTCGGCCGCCCTGACCATGGCCCGCGCCGGGCTGGATGTGGCCCTGGTTGAACGCGGCACCTTTCCGGGCGAAAAAAACATGTTCGGCGGGCTGCTGCACCGGATGCCCTCACTGGAAAATATCTTCCCGGATTTCTGGGAGCGGGCGCCGCTGGAGCGGCACATCGTCAAGAAGGGCGTCACCTTCATGACCGGCGACTCCAGCTTCAGCACCACCATCGAGGCGGGCAGTTTTGATCGGCCCCCCTACAACGGCTACACGGTCTTTCGCCCCTGTTTTGACCGCTGGCTGGCCGATGAAGCCGTCGCTGCCGGCGCCACCCTGATCACCCGCTCAACAGTTGACGAAATAGTGTTCAAGAACGGCAAGATCAGCGGCGTCACAATACTGGGCCGCAGCGGACAACTGAGCGCCCCGGTGCTTGTGGCCGCCGATGGCGTCCTGTCATTCACTGCCCAGAAGGCCGGACTTCGCAAGCCGACCTTTGACCCGGCCCAGATGGCAGTGGGGGTCAAGGCGCTGATAGACATGCCCAGGGAGATGATTGACGATCGCTTCGGGCTGGTGCGCGACCAGGGTTTTGCCAACGAGTTCGTCGGTGTGACCTCAGGCGTGCGCGGCGGCGGCTGCTTCTATACCAACTACGACTCGCTCTCACTTGGCCTGGTCTTCCACCTTGCCAGCCTGCGGGTCAGCGGCAAGACCCCCTACGACCTGCTGAACGCCTTTATGGAGCAGCCCCAGGTGGCCAAGATGATCAGCGGCGGCAAGCTGCTGGAATACTCGGCCCACCTGATCCCGGAAGGTGGCTACGACATGATTCCGTAACTGGTCGGTGACGGTATCATCGTCGCCGGCGACGCCGCCGCCCTGTGCAACGCCACCGGAGTGAACCTGGAAGGGATCAACCTGGCCTCTCACTCGGGAGTAGTGGCAGGTGAAGCGGTGATAGCAGCCCACCAGACAGGTGATTTCAGCAAGAGCGGACTGGCACTCTATAAAAAGCTGCTGGATGAAAGCTATGTCATCAAGGACCTGAAACAGGCCCGCAAGGCCCCGCACATGCTGCATAACAACCGCATCTATCACGAGTACCCGGAGATGATGTGCGATTTTATGGAAAACATCTACAAGATTGAAGGCATGCCCAAGCAAAACGTTACCAAGCTGTTCCTGAAATCGGCCAGGGAGAAGGTCGGGCTTGGCAATCTGCTGGCGGACGGTTTCAACGCCTGGAGAGCACTATGAATATTGACGAGATTTTCGACAACACCAGCTTTAACATCGATCGCGAAGCCCACATCGTCCTCGACTATGACATCTGCACCGGCTGCGACAATCGCGGTTGCGTCAATTCCTGCCCCGCCCGCTGCTATACCTGGTCGGAGGACGAACAGAAGATGACCTTCGTGCATGATGGCTGCCTGGAATGCGGTACCTGCTATGTCGTCTGCCACCGCAGCGCCTTTACCCGCTGGCGCTACCCGCGGGGAGGCTTCGGGGTTGCGTACAGGATGACGTAGAGCCTATTCCGACCGATCAGTCGGATCCGACCGATCGGTCCGATGTCATAAGTAATTCATGATGTTACTGGAGACTATCCATGCCTGACAACAAACTTGACATACTCGTCCTCCTTCGGGAAAGCAACGACCCCCGTCCACCTGCCGGTGTCACAACCCGCGGTTCAGCCATCAGCGAGCGGGGTCTCCGCCGCGTGCCGAATCCGGCCGACCTGGCTGCCCTGGAAGAGGCTTTACACCTCAAGGACATGCTCGGCGCACAGGTGACCGTGCTCGCCATCGGCCCCGGCCGTCTTGACGACACCCTACGGCTGGCCTGTTCCATGGGGGCTGACCGTAGTATCCGCTTCTGGGACCACGGCATGGGAGGTGGCGACGCCGTGGCCGACGCCCGGGTCCTGGCCCGTTTAGTGACAATTCTGTCTCCTGCCCTGCTCTTTACCGGCAGCAGATTGGCAGACCGGGGGGATGATCCTGTGCCTGCCCTGGCTGCTGCTGCGGTCGGCATACCCTGTATCAGTGCAGCTGTCTCGTTCGTCCCCAAGATGGGTCGGGTCGAGGCAGAGCGCAAGTCTGACCGGGGCGCCAGGCAGACCGTCACAGCTCCATTGCCCTGCGCGGTCCTCTTCGAAGAGGTCCGTACTCCCCGTTATCCGTCCATGGAGGCAATAACCCGGTCCCTGTCCGCACAGGTCGAGGTGTGGGATCTGGCCCGCCTGGGGCTCCCATTCTGGGAAATCGGCGCCGGCGGAGCTTGTCTTGCGGCAGCTGATTACGGCGTGCCGCGCCCCGACCCGGTCCGGGTGGTGACACCGGACCCGAAGCTGCCTGCCTTCGAGCGGATACTTTCCCTGCTGTCAGGTGGAATCAAGGCACGGGAGGGGAAACTGAACACCCTTTCAGCCGATGACACGGTCACCGGACTGTTGCGGATCTTCCGTGAAGAGGGTCTGACATCATGATTTACCGCCTGGCGCAAAATGTGGAATTGCTGGAACGGGACGGGAACTGTTTTCTCGTTTCCAAAACTCCACTGCGCGCCCTGCGTCTGAACCGATCCCTGGCTGAGCTGATCGGACGTGGTCCGGACGGATCACCCATCAGCGTTTCCGCCGGCGAAACCGGCATCATGGAACAGCTGGTAAAAAAGGGGTTCATGGAACGACTTCATGGCTCTTCTCAGCAATTCAAGGCATTTCCGGAAGTCACAATCGTCATCCCGGTCAAGGATCGGGCCGAAGAATTGAGGCGCTGCCTGGACTCCCTCTCCCTTCTCACCTATCCGCAGGAACAACTCCGGATAATAGTGGTGGATGACGGCAGCAGTGACGACTCTGCCCTTGTTGCCCGTGAGTTCGGCGCCCTGGTTGTACCCTCGGGTGGTGTCGGCCGTGGTCCGGCCGCGGCCCGCAATGTCGGCGCCGCCAAGGCAACGGGGGAGATCCTGGCCTTTATCGATTCCGACTGCTCTGCTTCACAGGGATGGTTGAATGACCTGATACCGACCTTTAACGACCCGGCCATGGCTGCGGTTGGCGGGCAGGTGGACGGCATGTGCACGGCATCCGCTGTTGACCGTTATGAATCCATCATGTCCAGCCTCTCCCTCGGTTCACGGGAACGCACGGGCAGTGGCGGCAACGACACCTTCTATCTACCCAGCTGCAACCTGCTGGTAAGAACCACAGCCTTCCGGAACGCCGGCGGGTTTAAGGATGAGATGCATGTGGGAGAGGATGTGGACCTGACCTGGCGTCTGCGTGACAATGGCTGGACCATCGCCTATCTACCTACGGGAAATATACTGCACGAGCACCGCAGTTCGATCCGTTCCTTCATGTCCCGGCGTTTCGACTACGGCACCTCCGAGGGAATGCTGCAGATCCTCCACCCGGGCCGTCGCAAACGGATGGTTGTCCCCCCCATGCTGGCCATAGCACTCACCCTCTGTTTCATCGCGCCCTTCATGGGATGGTGGTTGTTGCTGCCGGCAATCGGGGTTCTGGCAATCGATACGGCAACCGTCCGGTTACGGACCAGGAAACAGGGGTTGCCCTTTGCTACGGCCGCAATCCTGGCTGGTCGGCTGCGTGCCCTGGGAAGCCTGTTGTATTATCTGAGCTATCACCTGGTGCGGTACTACTCAACTGCCCTGATCGTTATTGCCCTGTTTTGGCCTGCGCTCTGGATGGTGTTCGGGGTGATCCTTGCCTGCGCAGCCGGCGTTGATTATTGCGTCAAGAAACCGCGACTGTCGTTCCCCGGTTTTGCCGGCATCTACCTCCTGGAGCAGTTAGCCTACGGGACCGGTGTATTCTGGGGCTGCCTCAGCCGCAACTGCTTTGCGTCCTACAAGGTGGATATCAACAGGCAGATCACCGCCTAATTTCAAGGTTAGGCAGAGAACAGTTCATTAAGCAGAAAATCAAACCATAAGGAGAAACCATGGCCGGAAAAATCAGGCAGATGATCGATACGATTATAAACCAGCGGGCAAAGGACAATGCAATGCTGGTTGGGGTTATCAAGACCAAGCTGATGCTCAAGGGGATCGACCCGAACAAGTTCACCGCCCAGTCGCCGGATGATCCGGCCGTAATTGCCAAGCTGGAAGCTGTGATCAAGGATCTTAAATAACCACTACGCATATGGATGAGGAGATTACCATGGGTATCAAAACGGCTTTTTCCAGCAAAACAGAACTGCAAGATGTAGTCAGTGATATTCAGTCCCAGTTTGGCGACTTCGAAGCAAACCTGGTCGTCTTCTTTGCCTCTTCAACCTTTGGCCCCGAAGCGGTTGCCAGTCAGATGGGTGCGGCGTTTCCCCAGGCTGAGACCTTCGGTTGTTCGACAGCCGGCGAGATCGTCAGCGGCAGGATGCTCACCAATTCCGTGGTTGCCATGGCATTCGACCGGCAGTCCGTAAAGACAGCCAAGGCAGTGGTGCTGGAGGACCTCTCCTCTGACAGCTACGATGCCTTCAGCTCCTTTGAACAGTGTTTCAACAAACCGATGGCGGAGATGGATCCGAAACAGTATGTCGGCATTGTTCTCATCGATGGCCTGAGTGGCAAAGAGGAACAGATCATCGACCGGATCGGCGACCTGACCAATGTGAACTTCATCGGCGGTTCGGCGGGCGATGACCTTAAATTTGCCGCAACCCACGTCTATGCCAATGGCAAGAGCTACAGCAATGCCGCGGTATTGGCGATGATTGAGCCGGTTGGCGAGTTCGCATTTGTCAAGACCCAGAGTTTCTGCCCGCTGGCAAAAAAACTGGTGGTCACCAAGGCGAACGAGTCTGCCCGCGAGGTGCTGGAATTCAATAACAAACCGGCTGCCGCAGCCTATGCCGAGGCAATCGGCACAACGGTTGCCGATGCACCGAATCACTTCATGCACAATCCGGTCGGGCTGGTATTCGAGGGGGAACCGTTCGTCCGGAGCCCGCAGCAGATCAAGGGTGACAGCATGTTCTTTTACTGCAGCGTGCTGGAAGGGATGGAGTTGTCTCTGCTTGAATCAACGGACATCATTGCTGACACGAAAAAGGCTGTAGAAACGGCGCGTCAAGAGCTGGGCGGGATATCCGGAATGATCAATTTCAATTGTATCCTGCGCACCCTGGAGCTCAACCAGAAAGGGTTAAGCAGTGCCTATGGCGAATTGTTCAGCGTAGCACCCACCATCGGCTTCAGTACCTATGGCGAACAGTTTATCGGCCATGTCAACCAGACAGCAACGATCCTTCTCTTTCACTGATGAACCGTTGATCGAAGAAGGGGTGCAGCCATGAAGTTAAAGCGTTACAGGGATTGGTCGATACTTCCGAAAATCCTGACCATCTCGATTCTCAGCATTGTTGTGGTTGCTGCAGTTGCGATCTTTTACTGGTCGCCGCTGATAGAGCGCACATTGCTGTCGGGAAAATCGGCAGCAACAAGGCAGGCGGTTGAGGTTGCCTTCGGGGTGATGGAGTCGTTCGAACTCCAGGCCAGAAACGGGCAGATTTCTCCAGAGGAGGCGAAAAGCAGGGCTGCAGCCCAGATAAAAGGTCTCCGCTTTAACGGTACGGAGTATTTCTGGATCAATGACCTTGATGCGAAGATGATCATGCATCCAGTAAGGCCGGAACTGGATGGCCGCTCCATGGTTGACGACAAGGATCCGCAAGGTAAATACCTGTTCCGGGAATTCGTGCGCATCGCAAATGATAGCGGTGCCGGTTATGTCTCCTACCTGTGGCCCAGACCGGGTGCATCCACACCGGTTGACAAGCTCTCCTTTGTCAAGCTCTTTAAGCCGTGGGGATGGGTCATCGGCAGCGGTATTTACATCGACGATGTGAATTCCGAAATTGTCGCGCTCAGATGGAAGCTCGCCGGCGGCATCCTCCTTTTCACTGCGGTGACCCTGATGTTGGCGATCTCCATCGGCAGGGGAGTTTCCCGACCGCTCAACGCCATTGTACATATACTCCCTTCGATTGCCGACGGCGATCTGACCAGCAGCGTTCTGATAACCCAGAATAACGAGTTTGGAAAACTCGCTGACGCTGTTAACCAGATGGTGGCCAAATTACGGGCAATGGTTACGGGCATTAAAGAGACAACTGATTCCATTGCCTCTTCTTCTGATAACCTGCAATCGGAATCCGTACGAATGGCGGGCGGGCTGGAACAGACATCGGAAAAGACCGCAATCATCGCCATGGCAAGTGAAGAGATGAGTTCAACTTCCAATGAAATTGCCCGGAATTGTACCCATGCGGCAGACAGTTCCCAAAAGGCAAGCGAACTTGCGAAAACCGGAAATCAACTGGTTCAGGACACCCTGGCCGCCATGGACAGGATTGCAATGCGAGTCCGCAACTCGGCTGTTACGGTTGAAAACCTCGGAGTCCGTTCCGATCAGATCGGCAATATAGTCAATACGATCGGAGATATTGCCGACCAGACCAACCTGCTGGCTTTGAATGCCGCCATCGAAGCAGCACGGGCAGGCGAAAACGGACGGGGCTTTGCCGTAGTAGCCGATGAGGTCAGGGCGCTTGCGGATCGAACCGCCAGGGCCACTAAAGAGATCAACAGCATGATCAAGGTCATTCAGGCCGAAACCAGGGATGCCGTCATCTCTATGAAGCAGGGCGTAAACGAGGTCGAACAGGGGACGATTGATGCCGGCCGATCCGGAGAGGCGCTGGAAGGCATAGCCTGCCAGATCAACGAGGTAACCAGTCAGGTGACCCAGATCGCCATCGCTTCCGAACAACAGTGTGCCACAATCATAGAAATTACCACGATCATCCAGGATGTTACTTCCGATATTACGGAGTCGTCGTCCGGTTCTCAGGAATCAGCCGCGGCTGCCGGCAGGATCACAGATTTTTCAGAGGGGCTGATCAAGCAGGTTGGACAGTTCAATCTGCAGTTGGCTTGAAGCAGGCATTTGTATAGAAATCGTCATTTTACTCCGAGCCTTATCGCCTAAAGGACCCTCCCACGGCGACAGGCCATTGGGTTGAGCGGGAAACGGCTCAGCCTTCCTTTGAAAAGGAGAATTTCACTGTGCCAGACACAGAAAAGGGAAAGGAGAACCATTATGGACAAGATTGCTCGGATTGACATGGGGGCCGCAGGGGGCCCGAAGGTAACAGTTGGTGATCTCGGCGAATACGCCGGATTGGGCGGCAGGGCCATGACCTCGCTGGTGGTCGCGGCAGAGGTTCATCCACTGGCCCACCCGCTGGGCGCGGAGAATAAGCTGGTCATCTCACCCGGTATGCTCAGCGGCACCACCGGTTCCATGACCGGCCGGCTGTCGGTTGGCTGCAAAAGCCCCTTGACCGGCACCATAAAGGAGTCAAACGCCGGCGGCCAGGCGGCCCAGGTGCTGGCCCGCCTCGGTTATGCCGCCGTCATCCTCGAAGGGAAGCCGGAAGGCGACGACCTGTACAAGATCGTCATCAACAAGGACGGCATCCAGGTAATCGTAGATAACAGCCTGAAGCTGATGGACAACTATCCGCTGGTGGCCAAGCTGCGCCAGGAATACGGTGACAAGGTGGCTTACATGACGATCGGTTCGGCCGGCGAACGCAAACTGCTGGCTGCCTCAATAGCATGTACCGACCCGGAATTGCGTCCTACGCGCCACTGCGGACGTGGTGGAGTCGGCGCAGTCATGGGAGCCAAGCGGGTCAAGGCGATCATACTGGACGATGCCGGTATGAAGATGCGTCCTCCCAAAGATCCGGACAAATACCGCGATGCCAACCGCAAGTTCGTCGAGGGATTGCGCAAGCACCCGGTCACCGGCGAAGGTCTGCCGGCCTACGGCACCAACGTCCTGACCAACGTCCTTAATGAGGCCGGCGGCTATCCGACCAACAACTTCAAATCGGGACAGTTCGCAGAGTCAGCTAACCTGAGCGGCGAAACCCAGGCCGCACTGGAAATTCAGCGTGGCGGTTCAGCCACCCACGGTTGTCATCGCGGCTGTGTCATCCAGTGTTCCGGTATCTATAACGACAAAGACGGCAATTACGTCACCAAACAGCCGGAATACGAGACGGTCTGGTCCCATGGCGGCCATTGCGGCATCTCCAATCTGGATACCGTAGCAAAACTTGATTACATGGATGATAACATCGGTGTTGATACCATCGAGATGGGGGTAACCATCGGTATTGCCATGGATGCGGGACTGGCCGAGTTTGGTGACGATGCCGCAGCCATCTGCTTGATGGAAGAGGTGGAAAAGGGTACCCCGCTGGGTCGCGTTCTCGGCAGCGGCGCCGCCATCACCGGCAAGGTATTCGGTGTGGAGCGGGTACCGGTGGTCAAGGACCAGGCACTGCCTGCCTACGATCCTCGTGCTGTTCAAGGCATCGGCGTCACCTATGCAACCACGACTCAGGGCGCCGACCACACCGCCGGCTACGCCATTGCCACCAACATCCTCAAGGTTGGCGGCGATGTGGATCCACTCAAGACCGAAGGACAGATAGAGTTGTCCCGCAACCTGCAGATTGCTACCGCTGCCATTGATTCCACCGGCATGTGCCTGTTCATTGCCTTTGCCATCCTGGATCAGCCTGAAACCTTCCAGGCGCTGCTGGATATGCTCGGCTCCTTCCATGGCATAACCATGACCGGAGACGATGTTGTTGCCCTGGGCAAAAAGGTGCTTTCCGCCGAGCGGGATTTCAACACCCGGGCAGGCTTTACCAAACATCATGACCGGTTGCCGCGTTTCTTCTACAACGAGCCGATCGCACCCCATAACCAGACGTTCCTGATGAAGGACGAAGAGCTGGACGAGGTATTTAACTGGTAGTTCGGCGTCCATATTACCGCCATCTCGACCCCGTCCTCAGGACTCCCTTGTGCGGCGTAGCGCTGCTACGCCTCCGCGGAGTCCCTGCGGACGGGGCCGACCTGACGCAAATCTGAACGCCTCGGGAACTTCATTTGTATGGAGGCGACAATGCAGCAATCGACATGTGACCAGCCTACCGTAGTCCCCGGCATGGAAAACCTGGAGTTGCATCTGGACGCTGATCAGCTGAACTGTTTCTTCCCGATGTTCCAGAGAGGTGTAACAATGCCGGCCATGGTCGGCTGCACACTTAAAAGCCTGCTCTGCGACCAGTTCGCCATCCCTGCCGATTATGTCACCGATCGGATAACCACCATATTTATCGACAACCACCCCCTGGATGACCTTGAACGCACGATCATCAGGGATGGTTCCAGGGTAACCCTGTCGGCGGCCATGCCGGGTCTGGTCGGCGCCACCATGAGACGCGGCGGTTACTACGCCGCACTCCGTCAAGGTATCAGCCATATTACCGAAAGCGGGACATCTGCAGGCAAAAGCGGAACGGTCCGTTTAAAACTCTTCAATCTGCTGCTGGCAGAACTTGGCCCTCTTGTTCTGGCCCATGGCCTGATTCTGGAACAGGACGAGCTGAAGGACCTGGGGAAAATACTTCCCGGCAAGCTTGCAGATTCACCTTCCGGCACAAGCCGGGTACTTCTAACCGTACTGTTTAATGAGTGAGACAATGACTATCACCGTAAAACTATTCGCTTCGTTTCGTGCCGGCCGTTTCGACATTGAAACTGTCGATTACCCGGCCGGGACTACCGTGGCCGATGTCGCCGACAGCCTGAAGCTGCCGCAATCAGAGTTGGGGATCATGATGATCAACAACCGCCATGTCAAACTGGATCGGGTACTGATCGAAGGCGATACCCTGGCGCTTTTTCCTCTTCTGGGCGGGGGATGAAATGGATACTCTGCCCATATTCATACGCGATCATGCCGACGCCCAGCTGCTTCCCTGGCATTGCCAGGTCGAGGCGGCCGAGCGTTT
>JBGSQD010000313.1:0-6925 GCA_041738275.1 Geobacterales bacterium | reverse complement strand
GGCAAAACACATTATCGCTACGATAGAGGGTGGCATCATGATGTCCCGGCTCAAAAAGGATCAGCGTCCGATGAAAGAGTGTCTTGAAACATTACGAATCACGCTTGATTTACGAACTTGAACAGAGGGGCTGCGCACCGTCAAAATTAAAATCACGGAGAAACACCATGGCAGCGAATGTTGAAGTATTACCCCATGATGCACACAATCAGACCTTGGTAGCCAATGTTCACCCTTCTGACTGGGTCAATCCCGAGCCTGCGCCATGTTATAACCTTGTGGTCATCGGTGCCGGCACAGCCGGTTTGATATCGGCTGCCGGAGCTGCCGGTTTGGGGGCAAAGGTAGCCTTGATCGAGCGGCATCTGATGGGTGGCGACTGCCTGAATGTCGGCTGCGTGCCCTCCAAGGGGGTTATCAGTGCCTCCCGCGCGCTCCATGATGCCCGTAACTCTGCTCAGTTCGGAGTTATGGATGGCCAAAAGCTGGGTTTTGACTTTGGCACCGCCATGGAGCGCATGCGCCGATTGCGGGCAGATATCAGTCATCACGACTCAGCCCGCCGTTTCCGCGACGAACTGGGGATTGACGTATTTATCGGCCAGGGAAGCTTCAGCGGTCCCGACACGGTTCTAGTGGCGGGCAAGACGCTGCGCTTCAAAAAAGCCGCGGTCTGCACCGGAGCCCGTGCCGCCGCCCCACCTGTACCGGGGCTGGAAGAGGCCGGATATCTTACCAACGAAACCATATTCTCCCTTACCGAACTTCCACCCCGCTTGGCGGTGATCGGCGGCGGCCCCATCGGTTGCGAGATGGCTCAGTCATTTGCCCGCTTTGGCAGCCGCGTCTCCCTGGTTGAACTGGGCCCCCACATCCTTGGCCGTGAAGATGGCGATGCCGCAGAGATTCTCCATGGTGCGTTTGTCCGTGAGGGGATTGATCTGCAGCTTGGGGTGAAGATCACAGGAGTCGAAACAAGCGGTAGTGACAAGATTCTCCATCTTGAACGTGACGGCAAGCGGATAGATGTGACTGTTGACGCCATACTGGTGGGAGTCGGGCGCGCACCTAATCTGGACGGGCTTGGACTGGAGAAGGCAGGCGTCACGTTTGACCGGACAGGTGTCAAGGTCAGTGACACCTTGCAGACCTCAAACCCGAATGTTTATGCCGCAGGGGATATCTGCTTCCCCTTCAAGTTCACCCACACTGCCGATGCCCTGGCCCGCATCCTGATTGCCAATGCCCTCTTCATGGGGAGGCAGAAGGCATCTGCCCTCACCATTCCCTGGTGCACCTATACCGATCCGGAGATTGCCCATGTGGGGATGTACGAAGGTGATGCCAAAGCAAAAGGGATTGAATTGACCACACTCACCGTCCCTCTGTCGGATATCGACCGGGCTGTTCTGGACGGCGAAACCGAGGGATTTGCCAGGGTCCATCTGCGCAAGGGTACAGACAGGATTCTTGGCGCAACCATAGTTGCCCGGCATGCCGGGGAGATGATCAATGAGTTTTCACTGGCCATTACCAATGGACTCGGAATCTCAGCCATCGGCAAGACCATCCATCCGTATCCGACCCAGGCCGAGGTCATCAAGCGATTAGCTGACGCCTACAACCGTACCCGGCTGACACCATTTGTAAAAAACCTGCTTTCCGGCTGGTTGAAATGGCAGAGAGGGTAAGGCAACGGCAATAGAGCGCGGAACAAGCGAATTTAACGGATAAAGGCGCATTTATAACATGAAACCACAGAAAATTATCATCGCCATCGCAGTGGGGATTGCAGTCATACTTTTCTTCTACTTTGACCTGCAGCGCTTTCTGACCCTGGACGCCCTCAAGGCAAACCGCCAGACGCTCCTTGATTATTATGCCGACCACAAGCTGATCATGGTGGCCGGCTTCATGGCTATCTATATCGTCCAGACAGCCCTGTCGCTGCCGGGTGCTGCAATTCTGTCACTGGCGGCCGGGGCAATCTTCGGCTCCATAATGGGGACGGTCTACGCCAACATTGCTGCAACAATCGGCGCCACCCTTGCTTTTCTCGTGACCCGCTATCTGCTGCGTGATGTGGTCCTGAATAAATTCGGCAGCAAGCTGGAAGGGATGAACCGGGAACTTGAGGAGCGCGGCTTCGGTTATCTGCTGTTTCTGCGCCTGGTGCCGCTGTTCCCGTTCTTCCTGATCAACCTGGCTGCCGGATTGACCCGACTTCCGCTACGGACTTTCTTCTTCGGCACCATGCTTGGCATCATCCCTGGCGGCTTTGTCTACGTCAATGCCGGTGCCAGTCTGGCAACCATTGATTCACTCTCCGGAATCGCCTCGCCCCGCGTACTTGGCTCATTTGCGCTGCTGGGACTGTTTGCGCTGGTGCCGGTTCTGTACAACAAGTTTAAAGCACGTAAGCAAGCTCTATAATATAAAGGAGTCGGAAAAAATGGTGCCATCATTCAAAGACCGCCTGCAGGCGGTAAATCCAAAATACGAAACGTTTGAGAATCTGCAGACTCTTCAGGTCAACCTGGGCAACCTTTGCAACCTGCACTGCACTCACTGTCATGTCGATGCCTCAAGTCATGGCACGGAAATTATGGGAACAGACGTCATGGATCAGATTGCCGGATTTCTTACCCGTCATCCCGGTCTTACCCTGGATATAACAGGCGGCTGTCCTGAAATGAGTCCGAACTTCCGCTATCTGATAGAACATACTAAAGGGCTGGCACCACGCCGGATGCTGCGCAGTAATCTCGCCATCATGGCTGAACCGGGGTGGGAATGGCTGCCGGAGTTTTGCCGGAGTCAAGGCCTGACCATTGTAGGTTCGCTTCCCTGCTATCTTGAGGAGAATGTTGACCAACAGCGAGGTACCGGGGTCTACCAGAAGTGTATTCGGGTGTTGAAGGTGCTGAATTCCCTTGGCTATGGAAATGACCTGGAGCTTAATCTGGTCTACAATCCGGGGGGAGACTTTGTTCCGGGCAGTCAGCAGGGTTTGGAGGCAGCGTACAAGACCGAACTGTCTGTCAACCACGGTATCATCTTCAATCATCTTTTTACGATCACAAACGCTCCGATCGGACGATTCCGGGAGCATCTCGAAGCTAACGGCACTTACTCCGACGACCTGCGCATGCTGGCAGGACGCTTCAATCCCGAGGCAGCGGGCAATATCATGTGTCGCACCCTGATCAGTGTTGGTTGGCAGGGAAAGATATACAATTGTGATTTCAATCAGGCAGTTGGAATGCCGATTACAGCGGATGACGGTTCTGAGATAACTATTTCCGAACTGGACGATGCCAGTATGAGCGGAAAGCAGATCGATCTTGCCCAGCACTGTTTTTGCTGCACCGCCGGTGAGGGCTCCAGTTGCACCGGAGCACTCGTGCCATGAAAATATTCTGGCAATTTGTTATCCTGTGAGCATATCCCAGTTCTCGCTTACATTACCCTTGGGACGCAAAATTCCAGGAGGCCTTCAACAGATGCTCTTCATTAGTACCAGCATATTGTATTTTTATTCAAAAAGACTAAAATAGTCTTATAGGCCATCGCGAAGTGGTAATTCTTACTTTAGCGCCAGACCAGACAAATTATGAGGAGGATATGCCCATGTCTGCCAAAATAAAATCAATCCCGGATGGGTACCATACGGTGACCCCCTATCTGATTGTTACAAACACCGACAAAGCTATAGAGTTCTATAAAGAAGCGTTCGGAGCCACGGAAAGCATGAGGCTGACATCTCCGGATGGCAAGGTAATGCATGCGGAAATAATGATTGGCGATTCACCGATTATGCTGTGCGACGAATGTCCCGATTGGAATGCACTCAGCCCGCAGACAATTGGTGGGTCCGCGGTATCGATCATGCTCTATCTCGAAGAGGTGGACACAGTAGTAGACCGAGCGATTGCCGCCGGGGCAACCTTGACCATGCCCGTTGCAGACCAGTTCTGGGGGGATCGCATGGGTTCGATATCCGATCCGTTTGGACATAAATGGTCAATTGCCACCCATATTGAAGACGTTTCAGCGGAAGAAATCAACGTTCGCAGCAAAAAGCTCTTTACTGCGGAATGACCTTTTTTAAGGAAGTCGCAGATGAGAAAAATAATTTTTCAAATGGTGGGGAACGGCAAGTCTCTGCTCAAAGGCTTCAACGACAGACTAAAGCTGACACTGGTAGAAACCAGGACGTTCCCGTCCGGGAGCGTATTCCTCAGATATCTGCCGGAAAATTACAATGCAATAAAAGGAGATCAACCATGAGCGCAAAAGACGAGTACGTCCGTAAGATGCATGCAAAACTAGAGGAGTGGAGCGCCGATATCGATTCGCTGACAACAAAGGCTAACGATGTCTCGGAGGATGTCAGGCGAGATTTCCATGATCAGATCGCATCTCTGAAGGTTAAACAGGCGGCAGCACAGCAGAAGATCGAAGAACTTCAGAAGGTCGGCGACAGTGCCTGGGAAGACCTGAAAGCGGGTATTGATCTGGCGTGGACAGCAATCGGAGAATCTATCGACTCTGCGAAATCCCGGTTCAAAAAGGAATAGTCCAGCTTACAGGAAGAAGGTCAGCCGCGCCGTTCAGACGGCAATTCCAAGCATTTGGACAGGCAAGGGAACTATTCGTTGGGGAGATTGATTGAAACAGCAAAGGCGGCCGATTGGCCGCCTTTTGAGTAAACCCCAGGAATTCCCGGAAAGAATCAAGCTGCTTTTTTCAGAATCTTCTGACAATAGCTGTTCAGGCTTTCCCCCTCGTTCAAGGCTCGAATGGCCAGTGCCTGGTGCAGTTCCCTGTCCACGCGCAATACGAATCGGCCCGAATAATTCTTGTTGGCCGTTGCCGGAGGAAGCGGTTTCTTGTCTGCCCGGTACAGTTCGATCGTTTCTTCGACCACCCCGCATAATTCCTGATAAACTGCGGCCTCATCATCACCATGCACACCGCCGCGGATCAGTCCGGGGCAGGTGCCCACGTAACAGTTGTCTTCCTCAGACCATTGCACAATCTTGAGATAGTTGTCGCCCGGTTTCATTTCTCATTTTCCTTGATTGCTTCCCTCACCGCCCGCTCCTGATAGAGTTTGGCATCATCGCCTGGCTTGCCCGAAATAGTGACCGGCATAATACCATTCGGGTGCATGAAGTTGCGGTAGCTTCCTTTTCCACCCCTGTTAACAAATCCCGCTGCCTTTAACTCGGCAATCAGTTCTCGGATTTTTCTGGGCATAGGTGATGATACTATTGTGATATCATCAAGTCAATATCTTGATGGCCAGCAGCATGACGTTATTGAACAGGGTCTGACGTTCGATATTGGCAACACCGAAGGTCATCTGCGGCTGGAAGTCGATCAGTATCAGAGCGCTGTTCTGCGGGTTCAACAGTTCGGTTTTCATTATGGGCCTCCCTAATAAGATAATTATTGTCTTCTATGTTTCAACCATAAACCTCCGCCTATAAAATTTCAAGCCGCCTGTCTGGTGAAGGATCTACGTAGCCAGGGGCCAGGCAGCGCAAGGAAAAGTACGAGGAGTACTCCCTGGCCTTTGCCCTGTCGCAGATGTTTTCGCCGAAGCATAAGGAGTTGTTTAAGAAGAGGCTGGAAGGGTTGCCGCTGACAAATTATTCCTGTTCGGTAAAGAAAAAAGTGGTCGCGCTGGCAAACGCGGAACTGCATGGTCTTGCGAGGAAGTTGCTGGAGAAATAAGCGTTACAGCTTGGTAGTAAACAGCAAAAGCGGCTAATTGGCGCCTTTTGATTGAAATACGGGGAGCGTCCCTAATTTCCTCGGCTGGCGGATTGATGAAACAGCATAACGGTGCACAACCTTAGCTGGAACCAAAGGAGCTTGCCAATGTGGATGCTTCGGCGATTGCGGAGTGGATTCCTGATTTGCAGGTGGAGGAGAAGGCAGAGCAGTTGGTGACGATCGAGTGAAACCGCCATCGGTGTTTATTGGGCAATTCCCCCTGTCACCGGGATTCATCTCCAGTCTTGACAAGCTAACTATTTGTAGGTATATGTACAATTAATTGTATTTATAAATACATCTTATTGAGCGCGAAAGATCATATGGAATACAGACTGAACAAAGATCACCTTCTTAACGTTCTGGAAGAGTGGAACCGGTTCCTCAAACGCAAGGTTCATCTGATCGCGTGTGGAGGGACGGCCATGACCTTGTCAGGAGTCAAGCCATCGACCAAAGATGTTGATTTCATGGTCCCGAATATTCAGGAGCATCAGTATCTGATAAAGCAGCTCAGGGCGCTGGAGTATGAACCGGTAACCGGTTTTGGCTGGAAGCGCGCCGGGGAGATTTTCCATTTCGATATTTTTCGTGGCAATTTCATTCACACGACAGAGCTGCTGACGTCTCCACTGGAAAAAGATGGCAACAGTCCGCTCAAGGAATATTCTCATCTGTACCTCGGGATTTTGAACGACTACGATCTTATCTCCAGCAAGTTGATGCGCGGGACCAGGGTCGATTTCGATGACTGTCTGAGTCTGGCGGAGGCGCACAGGGCAGACCTTGACATTGACCGGCTGGTGGGACACTTCAACGAGCTGGTCAGCTTTGACGTTGCACAAGCCCGGCTGAGACCGCACATGCAGCATTTCCTTGAGTTGCTGCAAAAGAGAGGTCTGTATGACTGATGCAAAACTTATGAAGAGTTTGAGCAGGCTCGGCTTGCCGATGTTCGAGCCGAGTGAAGAACTGGATGTCAACGAAACACTGGCAGAGGTTGTAAAGAGCCGGGACACCAGGCTTTGGGAGGGGTTTCCCGTACTGCTGGCAAATGCCGCCGACACCTACCAGTTTGCTTATGATCTGGTTGAGAAGCAGTTACCCACCCAGGATGACAAGGATCGTTTCCATCGGCTCT
>JBGSQD010000279.1:0-2495 GCA_041738275.1 Geobacterales bacterium | reverse complement strand
GCCCTATCTTCGTTGGCTCGTCTTCGGCTGCTCAACGTACCGCCATGTACGCCTCGCAGCCTCAATCCTCGCCGCCTTGATATCATCCTTGATCTGAAATTGGAATTATTTCTACTTGCCGCTTCCCAGATAACCTGCCAGGAAGTGGTCCTTGTAAGCCAGGAATGTATTGTTAGCGATGGCCTCGCGGATTTCCTCCATCATCTTCAGATAGAAATGGACGTTATGGATGGCTGACAGTACGGCCGAAATTACTTCATTGGCCGTAAAGAGGTGATGCAGGTATGCACGGGTAAAGTTCTGGCAAGTATAACAGTTACAAGTCGGGTCAATGGGGTAGAAGTCCCGCTTGTAGTTCTTGTTGGTCAGACGAATCTTTCCCCGGCGGGTGAAGAGGGTCGCACTGCGGGCATATCGGGTGGGGATGACGCAGTCGAACATGTCAATTCCCCGCTCGACACTCTCCAGGATGTCCTCCGGAAGGCCGACCCCCATCAGGTAGCGCGGCTTATCCTCCGGCAGATGGGGCACTGTCCAGCCGACAACCTTTTTGAGCAGTTCCAGCCCCTCACCAACACTGACTCCTCCGATAGAATAACCTGGAAGGTCAAGCTTGCGCATTTCCTTGGCGCACATGGCCCGCAAATCCTCAAAGACGCTTCCCTGGACGATGCCGAAGAGGGCCTGACCATTGTCGGTCATGGCGTTCTGGCACTCCTTCAGCCAGCGGATGGTCTTTTTAGTCGACTGCTCGGCATAGCTTCGGTCGCAGGGGTAGGGGATGCACTCATCAAAGGCCATAATGATATCAGCGCCCAGATCCTGCTGAATTCGGGTTGCACTGGCCGGATCCAGAAAGATTTCACTGCCGGTGATTTCATGCTTGAAGAAGACACCCTCTTCGGTGATGCGCTTGTTGGGCAGCGAAAAGACCTGAAAACCGCCGGAATCTGTCAGGATAGGCTTGTTCCAGCCCATGAACTTGTGCAGGCCGCCGGCTTTCTTGACCAGCCCCTCACCTGGCTGCAGGTGCAGATGGTAGGCGTTGCTAAGGATGATCTGGGCGCCGGTTTCCGTAATCTGTGCCGGCGTTAGCGGCTTCATGGCACCGTGGGTGGCCACCGGCATAAAGATCGGGGTCTGAATATCACCGTGCGAGGTAGAAATGATACCGAGTCGAGCAGAACTGTGCGGGTCTGTTTTAAGCAGCTTGAATTTCATGCGTATGGTTCTCCGAGGTGAAAGCTGAGGTTGATTGTGGGGTCGCGTTGCACCCTGCCGGCGACTGCAGTTTTTATGGCAAGGATAAACTTGTCTTATTGTTTCTCTGACTGGTATTGTTAAAAGGTTTTAAATTGTTTGAATAGCGGTGATTTTGAGTATATTCAAAATTACTAACAGAATGTTGCCCTAATTGCAATCCCGCAACCTGCATATGTTCGCAGCATTTCAATTGTATGCTGTATACATAAAGTTGTTGCAATTTTTTATAACGACGTTTAGTATGCCCCTGTCTAAAAACATACTCATCGGCTACGATTGCACGACTGCCGCATCTAAATACACTCGAAGGAGGTTGGTATGCAGGTTGTCATTAGATTACGCTGGCGTGGGCCGCCGCAGCTCCATTAGTATCCTGTCGCCTTGGGCATCCCGTATTCACGGAACAATTAATTAACGCAGTTACACACTCTTGAAAAGGAAGGATAGATATGCAATTTTTTACGTCATCTATCGGCAGAAAGATCCTGATGGCCATAACAGGGCAATGTATGGTTATGTTCATCATTATCCATCTGATCGGCAACTCAACCATTTTTGGATGGCTTGATGGTGGTGTCAATGCCTACGCCCATCATCTTCACAGCTTGCCGCTACCCATCATCATTGCATTCCGGCTTGGTCTGCTTGCATTAGTATGCATCCACATCTGGTACGGTATTCAGCTGACCATCGAGAACAGCGATGGCAGACCCCAGCAGTATGCCGTCAAGGCGACCCAGAAGGCCACCTTTGCCAGTGAAAACATGATCTGGACCGGTCTGCTCCTGCTTGCCTTTATTGTCTATCATCTGCTGCACTTTACCTTCCAGGTGACTAATCCTGAGACTGCCGCACTTAAACACATGGTACCCCTCCATGCCTACATGGTTCCCGATGTTTTCGGCATGATGATTCCGGCATTTCAGAACTCCTTTATAACACTCATCTATGTAGGTGCGATGGTCACACTGTTCCTGCATCTGTCTCATGGAATTCAGAGCTTTTTCCAGACCATGGGCTGGAGCAACGACAGGGTACAGCCCACACTTACCAAGGTCGGCACCCTGGCCGCATTGGCTCTCTTCCTGGGTTATGCCGCTGTCCCACTTACCGTTATTGTTAGAATTTTGAAATAAGGGGGTTATTGTGATACTTGACGGAAAATGTCCAACCGGACCAATTGAAAAAAGCTGGGATAAACACCGCTTCGACCTGAAGCTGGTCAATCCCGC
>JBGSQD010000255.1:0-7531 GCA_041738275.1 Geobacterales bacterium | reverse complement strand
ATATTGGTCTCTTCATCCGTGAGAGTAATAATTTCTATCCATTCCTTGTCCCACTGGTAAACCTGCAGATAGAGCTCAGATCCTTTCCAGAGGAAAATACACAGAAATACTATGCCAAATGCGAAGAATCCCTTGGATATTGTCGAATCCTTGATCGCCACGTAGATTTTACGGATCAACTCGAGATTCATCAGGGAGAGAAATACCCAGATTGAGTTTTCTACCATCTTGATGTTCCTGATGGTGTTGGGACTGGGAGTTGGATTGATTGCCAGAAAAATGCCGGACAAGGCCAGGATGAGTGCCGTTGTCAGATAAACTACAATTTTTTTACCGGAGATTTCAAAGGTACGACAAAAAACGTAATATTCAAGAAAGCCGTGGGTGATAACCATGATTGCCACAGTGCCGATGATATAATGGAAGGCTGATAGCTTGTAATAGCTTTCAGCAAATGGGTTCATGAGATACGCCTGACTGAGGAAAACAAGAAAAAAGCCGAGGGAGATACTGGTCCACACTCGGGCATTTCCTATGCTGAAGTAGAAACTCATGACCCCTGCAAGTCCCCACAAAATGACCTGAATGGTGTCGAATGGATTCAGTCGTGCGAACAGATCAATAAAATATTCCATATAACCTCCATTGCTTCATTGATAATTTCATCAGTCCTGATTGGCATTTCCTATAGCAGATGAAAGTTTTTCCATCATAGCCTTGATGCTTGTTGCACCGATAAGCAGTTTGGCCGACCGCTCAACACCGGCGAAAAAGCTTTTTACCCTTGTTTCATCCTGCAGGCAGCTGTTTCCGCCCTGTTCGGCAAGCTCTTTGTCAACAACGCCTCGTCCAACCTTTCCGACGTATTCTGTGACAATATTTTTGACCTGCTCTTCCAAATCAGCAAGCTTGAGGGTTGCCATTTTACGATCACGTTCTTCAAGTGCCTTGCTCGACTTTTCCCTTTCTGACTGATTAAGTGATATTGCAGTGTCCCAAATTACTTGAATATTTACGACTTCCAACAGATCTATGCCCATTACTTCCTCAATGCCATGGGTCGAATAAAGGTCGATCTTGGCACCGGGAAGTCCGGCGATTTTTTGTGATTCTGTGGACGAGGTCTCAATATCGTGAGAACCGTCGTGAAAAAAACCGAGCGGATTGCCGTCTTTGTAAAAAATTATTGCCGAACGGTCATCAGTGTAGATACGCAGACAACCGTTCATCTGGTCTGACTTGATCTTTTCCAACAGCATTTTGATGTCGATCAGTTTGAGTTCCTGTGCCTTGTAGAGGATCTCACCCTGGAGAAGGGCGTGGATGCACAAGGTAAGGTCTTTTGAGAGTTTGTAGACGTTCAGGGTGCCGCTTCCTGATGTTACCATGAGTTGAACAAGGCTGGAAATTGCTTCGAATCCGGTCTGTCGATTGCCGTTATTCTCTTCAAGAAGGGTGCTGACCATTTTGCCAGCTTCAAAAACAAGAATTATGGTGGAGTTTTGAAAGACGAAACTGGCATATCCGGTGAAGCCGCCTGTACTAAGTTTTGACAATACTTCAGGCAACTTGAGCTTGGAAGCAGCAAGGTTTTCAAACAGTGGGTTACCTTTGGGAAGAAGGAACATCAGCGCCTCCTGGAGTTGATTGGCTGTGTGAGTGGCTTGAAATCGGCTTTAAAATCTAAAGCAATTTTCACATTAAGTCAAAATAAATAATATGGTTAATATGGTGAAATCGTTTTGAAAAATCAGAATACACTAATTGGAGTGGGATATAAGTTCATACTGCAGCTTATGGGGATATCAATTTCTTTACGATATCGAATTAAGTTGATTGATTGGTGTCAAGATATAGTAGCTGTGGAAGGTATACCAAACTGAAAAAGGCAAAAGGTATAGGCTGATTAGCCGAACCAATTGCCTTTTTCAGTTTGGGAAGGGACGCAATTATTTATTCATGTAATCTGATCATATGGTTTGTGCATCCACCACAGCTATTGCCGCCATCTTGACGATATCATCGACGCTGTCACCCCGTTGCAGTACGTGAATCGGCTTGTTCATCCCCATAAGGATCGGGCCGATCGCCTCGGCGCCACCCAGGTGATGCAACAGCTTGTAGCAGATGTTGCCGGAGTTGAGGTCAGGGAAGATCAGGATGTTGGCATTGGTTTTTAGCTTGGAAAAGGTGAAGCCTTCCAGCAATTCAGGGGTGACAGCGGTGTCGGCCTGCATCTCCCCTTCAACAATCAGATTCGGTGCGCGCTCCTTGACGATCTCCGTTGCGCGTTTAACCTTGAGAGTCTGTGGGTGGTGCACCGAACCGAAGTTGGAGAAGGAAAGCATGGCGACCCGTGGTTCGATATCCAGCATGCGGACCTTCTCGGCTGCCAGAATGGCGGTCTCGGCCAGTTCCTCGGCGGTCGGGTCGATCGTGACGGTTGTGTCTGCCAGAAAATAGACGTCGTTTTTGAACACCATCATATAGAGACCATGTACGCTGGCCAGTCCTTGCTGCTTTCCGACCACTTCCAGGGCAGGGCGGATCGTTTCGGGATAATGGGTATCAATCCCACCCAGCAGGGCATCGGCATCACCCATGTGAACCATCATGGAACCGAAATGGGTACGCGACTTACGTCGCAGGATACGCTGGGATTCTGAAAGCGTCAGTCCTTTGCGCTGTCGCAATCGGTATAATTCTTCAGCATATTTTTCCAACAGTTCCGATTCAGGCGGGTCGATGATCGGTACTTCCAGTTCGATTTTAAGTTCGGCCATCTTCTGTTCTATCTTCTTCTTGTCGCCGATCAGGATCGGTTTGGCGATTCCTTCTTCCACCAGCTCCTTGGCGGCCCTGAGGATCTTCTCGTTGTCGCCTTCGGGAAAAACGATGCTCTTGGGATCGCTCTTGGCTTTGTTGATGACCATGCGCATGATCTCTTTGGACTTGCCCTGGGTCGATTCGAGATGTTCGATGTATTTGGCCATGTCTTCAATCGGCTGGCGTGCTACACCGGTTTCCATGGCGGCCCGGGCAATGGCCGGGGCGACATGCAGCAGGACTCTCGGGTCGAAAGGCTTGGGGATGATGTAGTTGCGGCCAAAGGTGAATTTCTGGTTACCGTAGGCCTTGCAGACGGAGTCAGGGCACTCTTCGCGGGCAAGTTGCGCCAGGGCCTTGACAGCAGCAAGTTTCATCTCTTCATTGATGCAGGTAGCACGACAGTCCAGAGCACCACGGAAGATGAACGGGAAACCGAGAACATTGTTGACCTGGTTGGGATAATCTGATCGACCGGTAGCGATCATGACGTCACCCCGCACAGAATGGGCATCTTCCGGGGTGATTTCGGGGTCAGGATTGGCCATGGCAAAGATGATCGGATTAGGAGCCAGGCTGGCAACCATCTCCTTGGTAAATGCTCCTTTGGCCGAAAGCCCGAACAGGACGTCGGCCCCGGCGGCAGCCTCTTCCAGGGTGCGGAAGTGGGTGTCGGCGGCGAAGAGTTCCTTGTAGGGGTTCATCCCCTCGGTTCGGCCCTTGTAGATGACCCCCTTGGTGTCGCACATAATCATGTTGTTCGGCTTGACGCCCAGGGCAATGGCCAGCTTGGCGCAGGAGTTGGCTGATGCCCCGGCTCCGTTGACGACAATGCGGATGTCTTCGATATTCTTGCCTACCAGCAATAGCGCGTTGATCAGGGCGGCTGAGGAAATGATGGCGGTCCCGTGCTGGTCATCATGGAAGACCGGGATCTTCATGGTCTTTTTGAGGGTCTCTTCGATGTAGAAGCATTCCGGTGCCTTGATATCTTCCAGGTTGATGCCACCGAAGGTCGGCTCCAGCAGTTGGCAGGCCTTGATGATCTCATCGGGATCCTCGGTGTCCAACTCGATATCAAAGACGTCTATATCGGCAAAGCGCTTGAACAGAATTCCCTTCCCCTCCATAACCGGTTTGCCGGCCAGCGCGCCCAGATTGCCGAGACCCAGCACGGCGGTGCCGTTGGAGACGACCGCCACCAGGTTGCCCTTGGCGGTGTATTTGTAAGCGTCTTCAGGGTTCTTCTGGATGGCCAGGCAAGGCTCAGCAACGCCTGGTGAATAGGCCAGCGACAGGTCTGCGGCAGTCTGGCACGGTTTTGTGGAGATTACCTCGATTTTGCCCTTTCTACCGCTGGAGTGATACTCAAGTGAGTCCTTGAATTTTGCCATTACGTCCTCCAAGTTTAGTTAAATTTAAAAACAGGGTTTGTTTGTCTGTGAGTAGGTGGTATTTTTTAGCGAGAATGAAAAATGATAGTCCGCATCCCCTCTGTTGTCAAGAGCTTAATAGAAGGAATAGAAAAATATTATATTTCGGTAAAATTTGCTCTTGCCTCTTGTGAGCGGGCTGTTACAATCCTGCCGAGCCTGAAAAGCAGTATACCTGCATCAACGAAATCATGTTCTGCTCAACAAGCGCAGATTATGATTTTAAACTTGCTAAAATGTGAGGGTAGAAATGGAAAGAATTTGGGCACCTTGGCGTATGACATACCTCACCAATGCTGTTCATGAAGACGGCTGTATCTTTTGCCGGGCAGTGGGTAGTGGTGATGACCGTGAACGATTGGTACTGGCCAGACAAGAGTACTCCATGATTATGCTGAATCGCTATCCTTACACCTGCGGCCATCTGATGGTGGCACCATTGCGACATATTGCAGATATGAATGATTTGTCTGACCTTGAGATGTTGGACTTGATGCATGGCGTACAAAGGTCATGTGCAATACTGAAGGAAGTGGCATACCCTGAGGGAATAAATATCGGCATCAATCTCGGAAAAGCAGCGGGAGCCGGGGTTGAGGGACACCTGCATATACATATTGTGCCGAGGTGGAACGGAGATACAAATTTCATGACGGTTGTCGGTGATGTGCGGGTCATTCCAGAAGGGCTCATGGAATCCTATGACCGTCTGGCATCATTTTTTGAGACTGAGTAATAAGGAAGAAACAACGTGGAACAACTTACTATTGGCATAGATATCGGCGGGACTAATCTGCGATTTGCTCTTGTCGACTCTTCAGGGACCATCGTTTACCGCAATCGAACCGCGAGTGGGATCATTGAGGGGCGTGTCGGCTTTTGTGAGCGTCTTCTGACTGGTATTAACGAATTGATCACAGTTGCTTCATCGCGCAATGGGGGCATCAAGGGTATTGGAGTAGGGGTGCCGGGATTGATTGGTGGTGATGGCCATATTCATTCATCCGTCAATATGCAACCCCTGGACGGTTTTAACCTGGCCACCTTCCTGAAGGAAAATACTGGATATCCGTCGGCCTGCGGCAACGATGCAAACATGATTGCCCTTGGTGAGCAGGCCTTTGGTGCCGGAAGGAGTTTTTCATCATATATGGTGATTACTATCGGAACCGGGTTGGGTAGTGGCTTGATTCTGGATGGTAAGCTCTGGACCGGTGCAGGCGGCTTTGCCTCGGAGTTCGGCCATGTGACCGTGGAGCCCGATGGTCTTCCCTGCCCGTGCGGCAACCATGGTTGTCTTGAACGTTATGTCTCTGCCGGGGCACTTGTTCGCACTGCCCGGGAATTGCTGCCTCTGGAGCTGTTGAATAAGTGGGGAGACCGTCTGGATGCTGAGATTGTTTCCGGTATGGCACGGCAAGGGGTGCCCGGTGCAGAAGAGGCTTTTAAGCGTATGGGGCGCTGGTTGGGCACAGCCTTGGCCTCATTGGTCAATACCCTTGATTTGGAAGCTGTTATCATCGGAGGTGGTGTTGCTGCCAGCTTTGATCTGTTACAGCCAGTACTTGATATGGAATTAGGGCAGCGTTGTTTTTCTCAAATTGCTGCAGACCTCCTGATTGTTAAGGCTGAACTGGGGGATGATGCCGGGCTTCTGGGGGGCGGCGCCTTGGCTGCGACACTTGAAAGCGATTGAGATGACAGTACAATAATACCTGAATGGCGTTATCACTTCACAGTTGCGGGGTAGCATATCATGGACAGACGATCATTTCTGAAAGCAGCGAGTGCCGCCTCGATACTTATCCCTGTCATTGTTAAGGATGCGTTGGCTGCCAAGGAGCTGCCGCTGGTCTCGGTCGCCGAAGGGACTGATTATAAGGCCATTACCAAAAAGGCTATTAATGCTGTCGGCGGCATGGGGAGGTTTGTCAAGGCTGGCGACGTGGTAGTGGTAAAACCCAACATGGGTTGGGACCGCTCAACGGAGTTTGCGGCAAATACTCACCCATTGGTTGTACGGGCGGTGGTGGAGGAATGTCTGGCAGCCGGGGCGAAGAAGGTCAAGGTCTTTGACCGCACCTGCAACGATGCGCGGCGTTGTTATGTAAACAGCGGCATTGAGGGAGCCCTCAAGGGTATGAAGGGTGTGGAGTGCAAGCACATAGAGCAGGAACGTTTTAAAAAGGTGGTTTTGAACGGCAGGTTTCTCAAGGAATGGGAATTGTACGACGAAGCGCTCTCGGCTGACGTCTATATCAATGTGCCGGTGGCCAAACACCATGGATTATCCAAGCTCACTTTGGGACTCAAGAACATCATGGGTGTAATGGGGGGCAACCGGGGTTACATCCACCGTAGTATCGATGTTGCCTTGGCCGATGTTAATGCTCACTTGAAGAGCCATCTGACAGTGATAGATGCAACCCGCATCCTGACCGCACATGGTCCTCAGGGAGGCAACATCGCCGATGTCAAGATTCTTCACAAGGTTATTGCCTCGACAGATATTGTGGCCGCGGATGCCGTTGCCACAACGCTGTTCGGCCTTAAACCCGCAGATATCCCGGTCACTGTAGCTGCCTACAGACGCGGTTTGGGCGAGATGAATCTGGAGCGGATCAAGCTTGTGCGGGTGTAAATCTTGAAGATGACCACTGCCCGCATAAGCCAACTACTGTTTTTGTTCCTGTTCCTCGTGCTGTTCGTGCAGACAGAGTACCGTGGTGTTGATGAGATCGATGCCGCGGTGAACGCCTTTTTTCGCGCCGACCCCCTGGTTCTGGTCAGCTACCTGCTGGCGACAAAATCCTGGACCTGGCTGCTGTTGCCGGCCTTGTTGCTGGTTGTGGCGACGTTGTTGCTGGGGCGCTTTTTTTGTGGCTGGGTCTGCCCGCTCGGGACGCTCCTCGACCTTGTAACGACCAGGATTCGTAAAAGCGGGCCAATTGCGGCGCTCAAGGGAAACCTGAAATACTGGCTGCTGCTGCCGATCCTTTCGGCCTCAATGATCAACCTCAATCTGTCCGGGCTGCTGGATCCCATAGCTATCCTGCTGCGGGCGCTGACCTTCATGCTTTATCCGTTGATCGGATGGGCTGCCCGGGAAGGGTGGGTTAGCCTTTATCATCTCATCGGCGAGCGCCGAGACGTCGTAGCGCCGGCTTACAAGCTGCTGCACGGTCATTTGCTACCCTTCCGCGAGACAATTTATCCGCTGGCATTCCTGTCGGCCATGGTACTGCTGTTCATCATTGTGTTGGAACGTTATG
>JBGSQD010000222.1:0-7816 GCA_041738275.1 Geobacterales bacterium | reverse complement strand
AAGGTGCCGCCGGTCATGGAAATATGAATATCCGACATTTTGTGCAGGGTAATGAGTACCGGGGCAAAGAGGGTGTTGTTCAGCAGGCTGATGGAGAATGCCACCATGACCATGACCGGAAACGAGGAAGGAGCTGTAGCCAGATCCAGATAAGCAAGCAGGGCCTTTACGCCGGAAGAATATATGATGAGGTTCGACTTGATTACCAGCCCCAGCAGACCCCAGACAAACGCCTTGGGGAGCAGTCCAAAGCCGGACTTCAGGTAAACTCCTTCGGTTAAACGCACGGCCAGAACCTCGCCAAATGTTGCCAGGATGGCGAACTTGATAAAGCTCATGATCATACCGTGGGAGCGGTTGATTGCGCCAAAACTGTCCCTGGCTGCCGGTGAAATGGCAAAAAGCGCGATTATCGCTGCGACGATCGCAACTGTCAGCAAGTCGCTATATTTGTTGCGAATTGCTGCTGTAGAACAGCCTAGACCTATTCCGTGGCTGGTGATTTCAGATTTCTCCACCATTTTCATTCCTTTATGATTTGGGTTGTAGGCAACAGGCCGACTCCCCTTAGATCTCTATTTTTTCCATTTCCATGTCCTGCAGATTTATTGAAATCATTGTCCCTGACCGGGTTTGCCCAGTTCCGAGAAGAACCTTACAGATTTCCGCAACCTCAATGCCGGCGATAACAGCGGGGGTAAAAGCGGGATTACCGAGTTTCTGCTCAGCGCCAATGCTTTGGGAACGGTTTTCATAAAGCCGTTGCAACGCTTTCTCTCCCGGATACTGAGTCAGGACCTGGCCGAACCAGCCAGCAATGGCCCCATGGACGAGGGGAATTTTTCTTTCCGCGCAGATTTCTGCCAGCTCCAGGCGTGACGTAACAGAGTCCAGGGCATCGGCGGCCAAATCAGCATTTTGCAAAAGCTCATTGCCATTTTCCGCTGTAAACCTCGCCTTGATCGGCATCAGGGTTGTCGCGGGGTTAATGTCAGCAATGCGGGTGGCAGCTAGGGCAACCTTGGACCAACCCAGAAAATCGATTGAAGAGAGGCTCTGACGGTTGAGGTTGTGTTCCTCGAAGATATCCGGATCAACGGCAACGATTTTACCGACTCCCAGCCGGGCCAGTGATTCGATGATATGTCCGCCCAGGCCACCGCAACCGATTACGGCAACACAACTATGGAAGAGTTTGCACTGCTGTTCGATACTGAACGTATTTCTGTTTCGCTGATAGCGGGCCGGCAGTAACCTTGCTTCCAGAATCAGCTCTTCTGTTTTCGCCAGAGGGAGAGAAAACCTGTGCGAAGCTTCCAATTGACATTTCCATGACACCAAATCGCCGATTGCGTTTTCCTGCAAATACTGCTGAACAATCTCTTTCATCTAACCGCCACTGAGCACAGGGAACAGTGCCAGTGTATCCCCGTCAGCGAGGTGGGCATGCAGTCCTGCCCTGCGGGTGTTGACCAGAATGGTTCCCAGCTCATCTTCCTGCAGACTCAGCTCATGAACCACATCTCTGATGGTTGTTTCCGACGGATAGTGGCGGCTCTCCATGGCAAATCTATCGGTACGGAACGAGGCATACAGCTTCACATTTACCAGCATCGGCATTACTCCGGGTAGATGATATAAAAACCGTCAAACTCACCGGCATAATCATGAAATTCGCTTTCTATGGACTGCACCCGAGCCCGCTCCGGACCCAGCGAACACCATTGAAGAAGCTCCTCCACATCTGGGGCAGCCCCTTCAAGACAACCCTGGACGGAACCGTCATCAAGGTTTTTTATCCAGCCGGACACATTCAGTTCCAGGGCCCGCTTCAAAGCCTGTTTTCGAAACGAAACCCCCTGCACCTGGCCTCTTACCGTCAGTAGCACTCGCAGGTAGTCTTCATCTGCATGTTGATGTGCAAAACAACTCATCTTTTAACCCTTTCGCAAACATGGTTCCCGGTTTTACCCGGTATGAGCATGAACAACTCAAAATGATTGCCGGTGCAGGTGATGGGATATCCCCTGCGCAACCGGCGGAAAATTCCGCGTGATATGCAGGCGGACCTCGTCTTCAAAAGCCGTATCCCGGTTGCCACGGTACACAATGGAAGAACCCAGCTCGGCCGCCAGGATGGCAAAAAGGTACTTCTGGGGCAGTCTGCTGATGCGGTTCCGGTATCGGGCGTCTGTCTGCAGCATGACGGGAAGATGGCCGACAATGGCACGACGATAGAATGGCTGCAGACAGAGTTCCGGGCGCTCCTGGAAAAATTTGAACAGCCGGCTGTAGTGGCCATTGATCTCGGTACTGATGGCATCGGATATTTCGGTACACAGCAGCGTTGGGTTGTCGCGACGGCGCTTCAGGATCAACCTTGCCTCGTACTCGGCCACGGCTTCCAGAACCTCAAGAACGTCTTTTACATAGCGCTCCTTCTCTGCCAGGAACTCTTTCTCGGAAAAGAGCAGATTGGAGATGATCTCGTAGGAAGAGGAGATGACGCCGCACTTGTTGGCCGATGCGTCCCGCATGATGATTACACCTCGCTTCTGCAGCTGTGTCCTGGCGTCGGGAGTGATGAAGGAGTTTGCGCCTTCCACGATGACCTTGGATGAAGGGGTTCCGTCTTCCAGGAAAAAACGTTCCCAGTTGCTGGAGTCGATGGTTTCCGGACGTCCACCTCCCGGGATAAAGAGATCTGCCGCAACAGAGAAAACCAGCCCGCTGTATTCCCTGGAGAATTCGTCAATGGAAATCCACTCTTCCTGCAGGCCTTTGGCGCTTTTGCTGACCTTTCTGTAAAGCTCCTTGAAACCTTCGCTCCGACTGCCAGTTCGGAACAGGAGGAACGCCCCGGAATTGAGGGCCTTCGGGTCAAATGCATCCAGATCCTCTTTGAGCAGGATCCGGCGCAACTCGTCGTGATTGGCCCCCTTGGGATCATACAGGGCTGCTGTGCCGTCCAGGATGAGGCGAATGGAGACCTGCGGACAGCGCTCCAGAAGCAGGCGGATGGCGTTGCCGGCCACATCGCCGTTGGTGCCGCCGGTGAATTTCACTGAAAACGGGTCTTTGCGAATATCAATGCCAAACTCGGACATGGTGATTTCAGCGAACTTGACCACACCGGCTGAGGTAACCCCGTACTCCTTGTGGTTGATGCCTACTTCCTTGCTGGACATGATGCCGATGCCGAGAATGTAGCCGCGCTTACGTGAAACCCGGGCAATCTCTTCGATCATGACATCATGCATGTTTTCATCCGGGCCCAGTTCGATAGGCTCGTCTTCGCGGTAGTAGTCAACCACCTGGGGATGCTTGGCAACCCCGTTCTCGGTGACGAAAATATCCAGGAAGGCATTGATAACCCCGTACTGCAGCTTGTAAAGCCGCCAGGTTTCCAATTCCCTTTCATGGCTGTTGCACAGGTCGGAGGCGTCCATGATCAACACCATCTTGGAGCCGCCTTCGTAGATGTCCTTGTTCTTCAGGTGCTGGGTGTGCGCCAGGACAAAGTTCTCCCGGAAGAGGGTGTTGGCATTGGTGATGAGGTCGTCCTTGCTGCGGGCGATAACTGTGCGCCAACCTCCCCGGGCGATGTCGGAGAAGCCGATATGATTGCCAAAGCCGAAGCGGCTGGAGAAAAACGTTACCCGGAAGGGGGTGGCCTGGGGCAGGTCGGCGGTATAGCTCATGCCCAGCTCCGCCAGATAGGTTGGGTCAAGCCGGAAGGAGAGGGCCTGCTTTTCCAGCACGAAGTAGTTTGTTTTCAATGTGTAGCGGATAAACAGCAGGCAACAGTGGAAAATGGCCCGGCGAACCTCGTCAAGGTAGCGGTGACCGGTGTTGTAGTCTTCAACTGCCTTTTTTGCCTCGGTCAGCAAACGGTCATAGGCGTCGGTATCGCCGGCAACAGCCGGATCAAAGCGGGCCCGGAAGAGCTGCACCAGGTGCAGGGTAATATCGGGATGGCTGTAAAAGGCGCTGCGCACGTCTTCCATACCGAAGCGATCCGGCTGATTGTGCCCCAGATTGGTCTGGCAAAACGAGATGAAGGCATTGACCAGGGATGCGTCCATGCCGCTCATCACGCCAGTGGCAACAAACTCCTTGTAGGTTTGGGAATTGGTTCCCATGATCTGGATATTGTATAATTCCTGCTGCAGGCGGGAAAAAAGCTCTGAATCCCGTTCTACGGCCATTCCATCCAGTCGGCGAACGTAAAATGTTCCCAGAAAATAGGGGTGGGTGCCGTTGCTGATGGTAAGGCAATAGGCGCGGTTGACCCCCAGATCGAGACGTTTGAAGACCTCCATGATCTGGAGGAAGAAATCCTTCTGCGGCGGGTTTGCCACTGCAAACAGTACCCGCGATTCCTTTTCACCCGACATGGGCTCCACATCCAGGAACAGTCCGCCCCGGCGGTTTGCCTTCTGGTACAGGGAGAGGATCTGGGCGACACGCGCCGGTGGCGACACCCTGACATAGCTTTCATTATTGAGCCACAGGATGCGGAGTAAGCGGTCGAGGCAGTGAAACTCGAAGTCCGGATAATTTGCTTTCAATTCCTTTACAATCTGACGTCGCAAGCCGACTGGAATCGAGGTTTCAGCTCCATCGGTGATTTCTTGATTGCTCTTTCGATCGAATTCAAAGCGCTGGATCTCAAGTGTCTGATTTAGACCCGGTATCGTACCCTCGGAATGGGAGATCATGGCATAGGAGATCTCTTTTTCCGGGATACTGCTCAGGGTGTCGTACAATGTTCCCGGCTTGTTTACCATTGCCAGGATGAGTGCCTTATCCCGATCCGCCAGGATAATGCGCCGGTTGCGCTCAAGAACTCCGAGATCGCGCGTGAGCACCTCGATCGCCTCCGGCTCGTCCTTCATGGCAACAAAAAAATATGGATTCAGCTGTTCCTTTAACCACTGACTATTGGAAATGTACTGGTCTCCATTGATCTTTGAACCCAATGCGGCGACATGCATGACTTAGGTCTCCTTGATTTTTGATAAAAAGAAATCGAGAATGATTTAATTACCGTAAACCTTATCCAGATCTTCATCCGACACGTCAAACAGGCTCCCGCCCGGAATCAGGCGTTCCTTGCTGAAAAATTCAGGAAGTCTGTCGTCCTTGGGACCAAATCCGGCCAGTTCATTGAACTTCCGCTCCTGGCAACAGACGCTCCTGCCCATTTCCAGGACATAGCCTGGAGATAGTTCAATGCCAAGCTTGGCCGATACCACATCCACCAGGTGCTGTTGCAGTTCAGGGGCATCAAGCAGGGGCAGGGAGGCAAACAGGCACATCCCAAGAGAATCGATGGCCGCAAAATAGGATTGCAGGAAAGCAGATATCTCGTTCTGACCTTTTGGGCTGGACGCGTCGTAGCCGGGGTTTGCAGGGCTGGGTACCGCATTGCCGCAGGTGTGGTCGGCGCCCATGGTGGAGGTCGCGTAGGTCACGCCTGTTCCCTTGAGTATCCTGGGATCATAGGCGGATAGCGCCTGACCCTTGACAGTCGGGATTCTGGTGACGCCAAGGGCTTTGCCGGTCACGGTGCAGCCATTGCCGACCAGCAAGCCAAGCGGATCGTCTTTATAGATAGACTCTACAACCTCAGCCAGCTTTGCTCCGTCACCCCAGGGAATGCGGCCTGCTTCCATGGCCACGCCAATCGCACCGCCGACATCGATTGTATCAAGCCCAAGATCGTCACAGGCACGGTCGAAGCGGGCAATGGCGTCCAAGTCATCGACTTCGCAGTTGCTCCCGGCCAGGCCGACGGTCTCGAATTCCAGGCCGGATGTTATGACATCCCCTTTTTCATCTGTGTAGATCTGCGAACATTGGATGAGACAGCCGCGCATGCATCCATGGGCTGCCGAGGCATTTTTCCTTTCACCCAGAACCTTTGCTAATGCCTCGCCACCGATCTTCTCCGCTCCATCGAACTTGCCGCGGGAAAAGTTCCTGGTGGCCAGTCCGCCCATTTCATTCATGAGCCCCACAAGCAGCGGGGTTCCGAAGGCGCGCAATCCGCCGATAAGCGGGTGCTTGAGAATTATGTCCGCTACCTTTTTGGAGGCTTCCTTGAACCTTTCCGGTTCGGCAACCACTATCCCCGGTCCGCCGGAATCGTCGATTACGATTGCCTTAACCTTTTTGGCGCCCAGTACCGCTCCCAACCCGCCACGAGCTGCTGCGCGCAGATGATGGTCATGAGTCGTTACGATAATTGCAGAGGCCTTTAGCCCCTTTTCCCCTGCCGGGCCGATGGTAATCAGGGCTGTACCGGGATACTCTTTTTTCAGTAGATCCACAGCAGCAAAGTTTCCCTTTCCCCAGAGCTGGTCTGCTGAATGAAACGTCACCGCATCGTTTTTAATAACTATTTTAATCGGTTCAGTGGAGGCTCCCTCAATAATTACAGCAGCGATTCCGAGACGGGCTATCTTCTGCGCTGCAACTCCACCTGCATTGGCTTCTTTAATGGTGCCGGTCAATGGGCTTTTGCCCCCCACAGAAAGACGACCATTATTGGGAAATGTTGTGGCCGCCAGGATTCCAGGGGCAAGCACAATGATATTGTCCGGGCCCATGGCGTCCACCATAGCCGGGACTTCTGCCGAAATTATCGCCGAAGAGAGCCCTCGTCCGCCCATGCCGCTGTATGCTTCCGGGACTGCATCCCACGAACTTTCCATTTTTGTCAGATTTACCCGTAGAATTCGTGCCATTTGCTTCTCCTTAGATGTAGCTTTTAAAGTTCTACAGATGATTTAGTTTATTTAAAGTCTGTCTAGTCCACATCACACGCAGTTTTCGGAATGACGATTGGCGCATCCGGATTAATAGTTGTAATTTTCTTAAGACGGTCCTTAAAATCCTGCGAAATATATGAGCGCACAACCAGATATACAACCCCGAACCCAATCCAGCTGAAACCGACTGTCTTTGCCAGGTGGGACATGCCGAACAGGATGTAGGCACAGATGATCATTCCGCATAACGGGAAGACGACGTGCCGGACTAATTTTCCGCTCTTGTTCTTGATAAAAAAGTGAAAAATAACAGACAGATTGACGCATATGAAACCGAAGAGACCCCCGAAGGCAACCATATCGGCTAGTGTCATAAAGCTGAGGACAGAAGCCCCGGCAAGACCGGCAACGCCCATAAACAGGATGTTGTAGACCGGAGTTTTGTAGGTCGGATGCAGGTAGGAGAAGAATTTTTTAGGGATCAACTCGTCTCTACCCATGCCATAGAGCAGGCGACTGGCGGCCATCTGGCCTGCCAAAGCTGTTGTTCCACTGGAAATGAGGATCAAGAGGGTAATAAAGATCTGCAGTGCAGAGCCGCCAACTTTATAGGCCATTTCAAAAAAAGCGGTGTCGGGATTCTTGAAGAGGGTAAAGTCTGGGGCAATAATAGTCCCTAAATAGGACATGGCAAAATATAGGAGTGTTTGCACAATCAAAGCGATAAATATAGCCTGCTTTATTTTCCTGGCAGACCCTTTAACCTCTTCAGCCAAGGTCGTTATGCTGTCAAATCCCAGATAGGACGATACGGCCAAAACCGACGCGCCAATCACCGCAGGAAAGGCAAACAGCTTGGGATTGAAAACCGCAGTTGTGGAAAGTATAGAAATACCTTCTCCGGTAAGCGCATATTTCGCGGCTGCGACGAGAAATGACAGCATGGAGACAAACAAGAGAGCGGTCACAATGCCATTAACCTTGGCTGCAATGGCAATCCCTCTGATATTGATAAAGGTAACCACAACGACATAAATCAC
>JBGSQD010000196.1:0-6293 GCA_041738275.1 Geobacterales bacterium | reverse complement strand
ATCGGCGGCTATCATCTGGCGGTGGATGCCTGCAGCCAGGAAGCGGTAGGGCGCCTGCGACAGCGGAAGAAGCGGGATGAAAAACCGTTCGCCGTCATGGCAGCCGACCTGTCCATTGCCCGGACCCTGGCCATGCTGGATGATCAGGAGGAGCGGCTGCTGGCCGGACCGGAGAGCCCGATCATCATTGTGCGTAAAAGCCCTGACTGCCCTGCCTCACCACTGCTGGCACCCAATAACGGCTGGCTCGGCCTGATGCTCCCCTATGCGCCGCTGCATCATCTGCTATTTGCCCCTATTCCGGCCTATAGCCACCCTCTCCCAGAGGGTGAATTGAATCCCCTCGCCCTCTGGGAGAGGGATAGGGAGAGGGCATACACACCGGCCTTCCTCGCACTGGTCATGACCAGCGCCAACATCTCCGATGAACCGATCGCCTTTGAGGACGATGACGCAATGAAGCGCCTGGGCGACATTGCCGATTATTTCCTGGTCCACAACCGCCCCATCCATATCCGCAGCGACGACTCGGTCATGCGCGTCTTCCAGCATAAGCCGTTATTCTACCGTAGGTCCCGTGGTTACGCGCCACGTGGAGTCAAGATACCCTTCCAGGTGCCGCCGGTCCTGGCGGTCGGTGCCGAGCTGAAGGGAGCGGTCTGCCTGGCAAAGGGGGAGAGGGCTTTTCTCAGCCAGCACATCGGAGATCTGCAAAACAGTGCCACCGGCGATGCCTTCTGCCATACCATACAGCACCTGACCGGATTATTGGAGATCACACCCGCAGCGATAGCCTGCGACCTGCATCCCGACTACCTTTCGTCAATATATGCCACGGAATCCGGCCTGCCGGTGATCAAGGTTCAGCACCACCACGCCCATCTGGCCGCCTGCATGGCCGAGAACGGCCTGGATGGCAACCTGATCGGCATTATCTTCGACGGCACCGGCTTTGGCAGCGACGGTACGATCTGGGGAGGGGAATTCCTGGTCGGCGGCTATGAGGGCTTCCAGCGGGCCTGCCATTTCCGCACCGTCCGCCTCCCCGGCGGCGATGCTGCCGTGCGCGAACCCTGGCGCATGGCCATGGCCTATCTTTATCAAGCCATGGGTAACGCAGCCTTCGAACTCAAACATCCTGTGGCCGGTTTCCTGACCGGGGCAGAGCAGCAGATCTTCGCAGCCATGCTTGAAAAGGGCCTCAATGCTCCTCTCACCTCCAGTTGCGGCCGGCTGTTTGATGCCGTTGCAGCGCTGCTCAACATACGACATAAAGTGTCATATGATGGGCAAGCTGCCATCGAACTGGAGGCGCTGGCCGAAACAGCGGCAGATAATTCCGGGGTGTACCAGTTTCAACTGCACCCGGTCACGCTCGACTTCACGCCAATGTTTCCGCAGATTCTGGCCGATATGGCGGATGCTGTCCCGCCCGCCGTCATTGCCGGCCGCTTTCACCGGACAGTGGCAGAGGCAGCGGTCCGGGTTTGCCTCCGCATTGCCAAGGAAACCAGCCTGGGACGGGTTGTCCTGTCCGGCGGCGTATTTCAGAATCGCCTTCTGAGCGAAATGATATATACTGGCCTGACAGCACAGGGCCTGCAGGTATTCACCCATCGCCTGGTGCCAGCTAACGACGGCGGCATTGCCCTGGGACAAGCGGCAATTGCGGCCCGACAAATAAATACGAACAAAGGAAACTGATATGTGTCTCGGCGTACCCATGAAGATTATCACTGTAGACGGCGATACCGTCCTGGCCGAAGTTGACGGGGTGCAGAAGGAAGCCAGCATCATGCTGCTGGAAGAAGGGGTCGGTGTCGGCGACTACATTATCGTCCATGCCGGTTTTGCCATCTCGCGGCTGGATGAAGAATATGCCCAGGAAACTTTGCGCCTGATGAGGGAGATTTTCACACCAGAGGATATGCAATGAAATTTCAAGACGAGTTCCGCGACCGTGAACTGGTCAAAATCATGGCCAACAACATCCGTTGCATGGCGAAGAGGTTGGCGGCACCGGTCAACTTCATGGAGGTCTGCGGCACCCACACCATGTCCATATACCAGTATGGCATCCGCTCGCTGCTGCCGGACAACGTCCATCTGGTCTCCGGCCCCGGCTGCCCGGTCTGCGTGACCCCGGTAGGATATGTGGACAAGGCCATCGCCTGTACAGCAGACAGCAGAAACATCGTGGCCACCTTTGGCGACATGCTGCGCGTTCCCGGCAGCCGGACATCCCTGATGGAGGAGCGCGCCCAGGGTGCCGACGTGCGCATCGTTTATTCGCCGCTGGACGCGGTATCCCTGGCCAAGGACAATCCCGAGCGCCGGGTGATCTTCCTGGGTGTCGGCTTCGAGACCACGGCCCCGGCCATTGCCGCCAGCATCCTGGAGGCGACCCGTCTGGGACTTGCCAATTACTGCGTACTGGCTGCCCATAAGACCATGCCGGTGCCCATGGAGATCCTGACCGCAGATCCTGACCTCGCCCTTTCCGGCTACCTCTGCCCGGCCCATGTCAGCACCGTTATCGGCGCCAACGCCTACAAACCCCTGGTGGAAAAGTACCATATTCCTTGTGTGGTGACCGGCTTTGAACCGGCTGACGTCATGCAGGGGATCGAGATGCTGCTGGCCCAGGTGCTGGCCGGGGAAAGCCGGGTGGAGATCCAGTACAGCCGCGCCGTAACCTGGGAAGGAAACCCCAAGGCCCAGAGGATCCTGGGGCTGGTCTTTGAATCTTGCGACACATCCTGGCGTGGGCTGGGAGTCCTGCCTGGCAGCGGACTGGCCATCAGGCCGGAACTGGCGGCATTTGATGCCGAGAAGGTACTGGGTCTGGCAGAACCAGATGCATGGGAAAACCCGGCCTGCCGCTGCGGGGATGTACTCAAGGGGAAACTGTCCCCCTTGGACTGTCCGCTCTTTGCCACGGCCTGCACCCCGGAAGACCCGGTCGGCGCCTGCATGGTCTCCAGCGAAGGAACCTGCGCCGCCGCCTACAAGTACGGGAGATAGCATGGGCAAGTACTCCCACGTGTTGGCCGGTTTTTCACTCGGGTTTCGCCATCGCCGCACTCTGTGGCAGGTGTTGCAGACGACCCCGAAGAGCAGCAGCGTTCTCACGCTCGATCCGGAACAGCTGAAGTCGTCGGGTATCGAGGTTCTGGCTCTTGACTTTGACGGTGTCCTGGCCCATCACGGCGCTCCTGCGCCGCTTCCGGAAGCGGTTGCATGGCTTAAACAGTGCCAAGCCGTCTTTGGCGGAGAAAAGATCTTTATCCTCTCCAACAAGCCGACCGCAGGGCGCAAAGCCTGGTTCCAGGAGCATTTTCCCGACTTCCGCTTCATTTCCGGGGTCCGCAAGAAACCCTATCCTGACGGACTCAACAAAACAGGGGAACTCGCAGGAGTATCCCCAGATTCCATCCTGATGGTCGATGACCGTCTGCTGACCGGCTGTCTGGCCGCCATCAACGCCAACGCCCGCCCCTGTTACATCCGCAAACCTTACGCATCATACAGCCACCGCCCGCTGGCAGAGCTGTTCTTTATGCTGCTGCGATCCGGCGAGCGGATTTTGATCACCCTTCTCTCCCCCTTTTAACCCTCATTTTTTCTGTATTGCCAACTGTTTTGCCGGCTGTTGGAATTGCCAGGTTTTTATGATTGACGCTTATTCATGTCAAGGAGTAGAAAGATAAGAAAAGTTAATTTAATTGGTACCGTTTCGCAAACGTCAAATGGTGAGGTTTCAGGGACATTCTATTATTGATAATCAATTCAATCGGAGATGACAAATGAGAATCGGGTTTATAGGACTTGGTATTATGGGCAGCGCAATGGCAACAAATCTGCTCAAGGCAGGATTTAATGTGACGGTATGGAATCGCTCAATCGATAAATGCTCGCCATTGATCAGCCTGGGGGCGACTGCAGCAGCATCCCCGCGATCATTGGCCGAAAGTACTGATATCACCATAGCCATGATGGCAACCCCTGCCGCAGTTCAGTCTGTACGTGACGGGGATGACGGTATTGCGGCCGGACTGTCAGCGGGCAAAGGCTATCTGGACATGTCTACGGTGGATGCCGACACTTCAATGAAGTCAGCCCTATTGGCTCACGAAAAAGGGGCTTTATTTCTGGAAGCTCCTGTGGCCGGGAGTCGTAAGCCGGCTGAGGATGCCACCCTGACCATCATGGCGGCGGGAGATCGGGAACTGTATGACTCTTCGTTGCCGGTGCTGGAGAAGATGGGCAAAAAAATAATGTTCCTGGGTGAAACAGGAAACGCCGCCCGCATGAAACTGGCCAACAATCTGGTAATGGCAGGGATGCTGACAGCTCTGAGCGAAGGCATTGCCCTGGCGGCAGGGAGTGGGCTGGATACTTCCCAACTGCTTGAAGTTCTCGATTCCGGAGCCGTTGCCAACCCGATGTTCAGAATGAAAGGGCCACAAATAGTTGCTAACAAAGATTTCCCCACCGCTTTCCCGCTCAAGCATATGCAGAAAGACTTACGGCTCGCTTTACGGCTGGCTGAAGAAGTCGGGCAACCTCTCTTTGCCGCTGCAACCATCAATGAACTCTACAAGACAGCCCTCGCCAAAGGGCTTGGTGATCAGGATTTCGCCGCTGTCAGTCGTGTCATAAGGAAGTAGCGTTGAGAATCATCCGGTTCCGTAGATTATTCGATAAAGAGAAATGATAAAAATCTATTCGCCAAACGATGAACTTGAGCTTTCGATGATTCGCGGTGTTTTCGATACCGAGGGCGTTTCTTACTTCGTCCATAACGACAATTTTGGATCAATGCGAGTTGGACCGCAGATCGATCTCTTAAACAAGAAAACCATAATGGTTGCTTCTGAAGACGTGGGCCGCGCAAAAGAAATTATTTCTAATCTACTTGATCGCAGGTTGCCAGAAGAAGAACAAGAACAATATTCAACCGGTCAAAAGCTAAGAATGATACTGGAGACGATAATCTTTTGGTGGTTCATACCAGGGAGAAAGCGCAGTAAGAAACGGCCTGAATTATTCAACAACAGAGCTAAAAGTGAAGATGGACAAAACAAGCGGCAGCATGCGCAGTGAACCGTTGGAAAGAAGACATGAAACGATATAGCTACGCTGTCGCCATAGTATTGATGACGCCAATATTTCATTATTTGGGTATTAACTGGAGAAAGTCTGTTGGTATTTCGATGACCGTATTGTTCGCAGTAGCTATCATCAAGTGGGCAGTCGAAAAGACAGGAAAAGGTGCATCAGATGGTTAACAATGAAGTTACCCTAAAAGGGCTGTTATGCCCCCGCCTGATGCATCGGCTGTATGGTAATGGTCAGTCCCATACCATGAAGAACATTAAAGAGACTGGTTAGTTCCGGATTACCACGTTTGGAAAGCATCTGGTAAAGACTCTCGCGTTTTACGTGTGATCGTTCTGCAATTGCTGTCATGCCGCCGTTAGCCTGCGCTACTTCCCGTAAGGCGAGCAGCATCGCTGATTTATCACCTTCTTCTAAAACTGCGTTCAGGTATGCAGCGGCATTTTCGGGGGATTTCAGCCATTCATGAAGATCGGATTCGTAGTCGGTCATATGTTTCATTTTCGTTGCTCCTGATGGTTTTTCCAAAACCGTTGGGCGCTTTCTATATCGCGCTGTTGAGTCCGTTTGTCTCCGCCGCACAAAAGGAGAACAACCGTTCCATTGTCAATCGCGTAATAAACACGGTAACCGGGGCCATGATCTATCTTCAGTTCCACAACACCTTCGCCGACGTTGCGGACTGAACCAAAGTTTCCTGCCCTTACCCGTGTCAAGCGAGCGCGAATGCGCACTGCCGCGATTTGATCACGCAAATCATTTAGCCATTCTCGGAATGGTTTGTTCCCGTTTTCGTCGGTGTAATACGCTATCCTGAATGGCTCTGTTTGCATCACCAATAATGTAAGTTATATCTTACAGCAAGTCAATTGATTTAATAGTCGGAGTCGGAGTTTCCAATCGGGTAGCCGGGGGTTTTTCTCCCCCAGCCCCCACACCACCCGGCATGCGGGTCCGCACCGGGCGGTTCACTATGAGCACAAAAGCAGCAGACATTCTCGAGCTAAGTGTCGCCGAGCGTATTCAAATGGTCGAAGACATATGGGACAGCATCGCGGCCGTCCCAGAGGCCGTTGCGCTCAGCGAAGACCAGAAAAAGGTACTGGATCGCCGGATAGAAGCATATCACCTGAATCCCGACGCTGGGTCTCCTTGGATCGAAGTTAGGGAAC
>JBGSQD010000185.1:0-3474 GCA_041738275.1 Geobacterales bacterium | reverse complement strand
ACTCCTTAGTGTCTTACCAACGCATAAGCAGAGAGCCCCAGGTGAGGCCACCGCCAAAGGTACATAAAAGCACAATATCACCCCGCACCAACCGTCCCAGCCGATGCGCTTCGTCCAAGGCTATCGGAATACTGGCTGCAGAGGTGTTGCCATATTGGCTGAGATTGATAAAAATTTTATCCTCGGGCAATCCCAGTCTTTCTTTCAGATTCTTGAGAATGCGAATATTGGCCTGATGAGGAATCATCAGGCCAATATCGTCAATAGTGAGGTCATGTTTCCTGAGCAGGCTGGTAACAGCGTCTTCCATCAACCGAACAGCATGTTTGAAGATATCAACACCGTTCATCCGGATGTGAGCGCCTTGCCACTCTTCTCGCCGCAATTCCGGATTCAGGCTTTCCGGGCTTTCCATGCACAGCAAATTCCAAAGTTTTCCATCGGTGTGCAGGCTACTACCAAAGACACCCCTGCCGTCATTTGAGCCCGTAAGAATAACCGCGCCCGCACCATCGCCAAACAGCACACAGGTGTTCCGGTCTTCCCAGTTGACTCGCGCAGAGAGTGTTTCCGCACCAATCAACAAAATTTTCATATCCGGGCGGTTTTGAATGTAGTTACTCGCTAGATCCAGTCCGTAGGTAAACCCAGCACAAGCAGCATTGATATCATAGGCAAAGGCATTCACAGCGCCTAGCTCGGCTTGCACAAAACAGGCCGTGGACGGCATGATCATGTGGGACGAAATAGTGGCGACAATGATCAGGTCCAGCTCTTCTGCATCAATGCCCGTGACCGCAAGGGCTCGACGAGCGGCCTTGGTCGCCAATTGGTAATTTTGCTCATTCTTGCCGGCGATCCGCCTGTTGCGGATTCCTGTTCTTGAGGTGATCCATTCGTCAGAGGTTTCAACCATCTGCTCAAGTTCGGCATTAGTAAGTATTCGTTCCGGAAGACAGGATCCGGTTCCGAGAATAACAGCTTTTGTCATGAAAAAACCTGTTTTCAGGCGGCGTTTTCGCCAAGCGCCTGAACTATTGCCTCATTGATCCGGTTGCGCACCATGTTCGCTGCAACTTCAATGGCATTACGAATAGCAACGGCGTTAGAGGCGCCGTGGCAGATGATACCGGTACCGTCGATACCCAACAAGGGGGCACCGCCGTATTCGGCGTAATCCACCTGTTTTTTAAATCCGGCTATGGCATCACGCATAAGGAGATAACCGAGTTTGGCGCGCCAGGTTTTCAGGATCTCCCGTTTGAGCATCTGCATGGCTGCTTCGGCCAGCCCTTCGCTGATTTTCAAGGAAATGTTGCCGACAAAGCCGTCGCAGACAATGACGTCTACATCTCCCTTATACACATCACGCCCTTCAACATTACCAATGAAATTGAGCGGACTCTGTTTCAGAAGATCATAGGTTTCCTTAACCAGGGCGTTCCCCTTCCCAGTCTCTTCACCTATACTGAGCAAACCGATACGGGGACGGTCATAGTTGAGCAGCAGACGGGAACAGGAAGAAGCCATGACAGCGAACTGGTAAAGGTGCTGTGGCCGACAATCGACATTGGCCCCGATATCCATCAGCATCACCGGCTTCTTCACCGTTGGAAAAAAACTAGCGAGGCCCGGCCTGGAAACACCCGGAAGCCTGCCGAGTTTCCTGATCGCCGCAGCCATAGTGGCGCCGGAGTTGCCGGCTGAAACCACGGCATCTGCTTCACCGTTTTTCACCAAATCAAAGCCGACCATGATGGTTGCTTCTTTCTTTTTACGGACGGCATCAACCGGAGAATCGTCCATGGTGATGACTTCGGAGGCGTGATGAACGCTAATTCGCTCCAAGACATCGTCGTAACCAGACGAATTGTCGGCAATTTGCTGCTCTAAAAGAATACGAGGGCCCACTAAGATGACACGCAGATCACTCCGGTCTCGAACCGCAGCTAGAGCGCCTCGGATCGCCATCTCTGACCCCCCGTCGCCACCCATGGCGTCAAGGGCTATCCTCACAACAGTGCCTAGTTCAGTTCTTCCTCAAGACGGATAACACTCCGGCCTTTATACGTACCGCAGCCGCTGCACAACTGGTGGGGCATTTTCGGTTCGCCACACTCAGGGCACTGCCCGACGTTCGGCTTGGTCAAAAAATCGTGTGCCCGACGGAGTCTTGTCCGTGAATAGGAATGTCTACGTTTCGGTAAAGCCATTGTGCTCCTCCATTAATCCGTATCGCCACCCGGTCTCAACTCGTGAAACCAAGCGCTCATCGGATGATTTTGCTTATTTTTTCAATTGGGCAAGGACCGCGAAAGGCGACTCCTTGTTTTCGTCAGCGCATCCGCAATCTGCATGATTTAGATTTGATCCGCATCGTGAACAGATCCCTCTGCAGCGTTCTGTGCAGAGGTTTTTCATGGGAAGCGCTAAATATAACTGTTGCCGTAAAACATCGTCAAGATCTATGATCGGCTCCTCAAGAGAGACCGTATCTAGATCCGGTATGTTGTACTCCAAATCTTTTAAATGCCAGGAAGCCTCGGTTTCGACCTCAAACAGGATCAGCAATTCAGTATCGACCTCCCAGGCATACGCCGAAAGGCAACGATCACAAGTCAGAGTCAAGATGGCCTGCAAATGGCCTTGCACTTCCACCTTGTGGTCACCCTTTCGCTTGAGTGTGCAACGCGCATCCACAGGACCTTTCACCACAAAATCTTGTAGAGTGTTGAGCCCGTCAACCTCCCGAATCTCGTACCTACTGCCAAGAACAGAGACTTCATTGAACCGAATCAGCATCACGGGCGCACCTTAAAAAAAAACCAACCTACACTTCCGTGCAAAACAGGAAATTATACAAAAGAAAACTATCTTCGCCAAGTAAAAAGAAAAACAAGGGGCAATTAGGGAGTACCAATCCTCGCAACCTGAATGCCAACAACGCAACAGGCGCAGAAAATTGGTCCTTGATAAATGAGCGTTCCAGATGAGGAAGCCAGATGTAGTTGACAACTCAGGTCTTTTTTATGTCTTTTTCCAATTCAGCAATTTTTTGCTCAATCTGTTTGACCAGACCGGAATACCCATCCTTCCGCAAAATTTCACTGAACTGTTCCATGTAATTACGAACGAGACTCACTCCTTCGACGACCACATCATAAGCCATCCACTGATCGCCACGGAGCAGCATAATATAGAAAACCGGAATAGACTTGTTCTTATCCACCAGCAAAGTCTGCACTTCCGCTCGTTCTCCTTTGATCCGTTGCTGGGTGAATTGCACTTGTTGTCCCGAATATTCGTCGATTTTATCGACATAAGCATATTGTAGCAATTGGGTAAACAGCTGTTCAAATTCTCCTTGCTCCTTCTCGGAGAGATTTCGCCACTGCTGACCGATAACCCGTTTGCTCATCTCGCGAAAGTCAAAATGTTCACGGACAACGCCGATAATACGCTGGCTTTGTTCGG
>JBGSQD010000175.1:0-4867 GCA_041738275.1 Geobacterales bacterium | reverse complement strand
TCGCAGAATTGCCGGACTCCGCCGTTTTTCCGGATCGGGATGATATTCAACAAGGTGTAGGCAAGGTGCTTCGGAAAACTGATCAACTCTTTAAGTTGGCGGAGCAGCTTGAGGATATGTCCAAATTTGACGAAGCTATAGAGGTGGCGGACAACCTATTGGCCATTGCTGCCGACGCCCCCGGCGCTGCAGCCCTGCGCACCCGGATTGAACAGTCATTTCAACTGGCGCAGTCGGTTGGTCTTACTTTTAAGAAAGAAGAACGGGTGGATAAAACGCAGGCGCCACAAGAAATACCCCCGCCTCCCCTTCCACCTAAAGCTCGTACCAAATCGATTGAGTGGGGAAAAGCCGTTCCCTTCAAACCAATCTTGGTGGTTACTCTGACGCTTGGTCTCTGCATCGGAGCGATTTCCCTTTATTTCAAGGATCAAAATACACTCAGTCAATCACAGGCCAGTCTCCTGAAAGGTCAGTTGCTCATCGACAAAAAACAGTTCGACAACGCCCAGGAAACTCTCGAAGAAGCCAAAGCCGTCCTTTCCAATTTGACCGTTCTCCGTTTTCGAAAAAGTTCTCAGGAGCAAGTAATCAACACCCTAATAACATCCTCCGAAATGCAAGAGGGCCTCAAAGGAAGAGTCCTTTACCAGGGCGAATATATTCCAACGGGGATGGCATCGGCTCAGGAGGAACTGACGGTACTCACCGATCAGGCCCAAATCCTTGCTGGGCAAAACAAACTCGTCGAATCGCTCACTCTCTATCGTCAAGCCTTTAAGTATGCCGCCGACCACAACCTCGGCAAACAACAGACCGTCATCAATGAAATCATCCAATCGCTGGAGTTGCGCCACACCTTGGCTGTTGCTGAAAGTGCCGAACAGAACAAGAACTGGGATGAAGCGGCAGTCGCTTACCGGAAGGCACTGACTCTCTCAGGAAACATAAAGAATCTGGGGACAGCAAGCGATATCACCCATCGCATGACCGCGGCCACCTTCCGCCATGATCTTGATCAGTCGAAAAAGGCCTTTAACCAATCACAATGGAAGGAGACGATCAAGTATCTCGAACAGTCGCAACAAGCCATCAATGTCAACCCCAACATTGTCACCGACAAGGAGCGTCAGGATCTGCATCGACTGCTCTTTAATTCCCGTTTATATATGATGCTCTCAACCGCACGGGAGGCTTACCAACAAAAAAATTGGCCGCAAGCCATCGAGGAGTACCAGAACGCTCTCAACCTGTTGACAAGCGAGCCGGATTCGGCAGAAAACATGCAGGGAGAGTCTCGCGGGAAAATTGAGAAGACTCTGCTGATGGTTCAGATCTCACAACTCCAAGATCTGGTGCTGGTGGCAGAAGGCAAGGCGGATACGTCCGCCGTGTTAGCCCACTATAAAGAAATCCAACGGCTTATCAAAACAAGCAACCATGAGGGAGACCCTGCAGTAAAAACCGTGTTGCAGAAGATTAACGAAAAAATGGAAAAACAGCAGGAACTGCTCACCCAGAATGAAAAAACCGCCTGGCTGGAAGAACATTTTGAGGAGATTTTTCGCGCTAACTATCCCACCTTCAAGGGTTCAAAGCTCATGCAACCGAAAGCGGATTTCTTGAAGAAAGTCGGCAACAAGATGATTTTCAGTCTCACTTGTCTGGAGCGGAGCCAAGGAAGCTCATCGAAATTGGAGTTGAGTTACCAGTTTGATTCCAGCACCGGTAAATGGTCGGTGTATAACGACTGAAGAACACAGTAAATGATTCTTCGTGTTTCCTCGAACGAAGAAACAATCTAAATCATAAACCTGAACTCCCCCTTGCCCAATAGATCGTGCAAGTGCAGGATCCCTTCAAGGTGCCTTTGGTCGTCGACGACTGCGAGCACCGTGATTTCATGCTGCTGCATAATACTCAAGGCGTCGGCAGCCATCAAGGCACTCGAAATAGCCACCGGGTTACGTTTCATCCCTGCATCCAAATCAATCTCCTGTATATTTTTGCCCGATGAAAGCATGCGCCTGATATCACCATCAGTGATAATGCCGAGCAACTTTCCCTCGCCGTCCTTAATAAACACAGCCCCAAGATTTTTCTTGTTCAGCTCGACAACACCCGCCAGAAAGGGGGCCTCGCTGCTGATGACCGGCACCTTCTCCCCTGTCAGCATGACCTCCCGCACCGCAACCTTCAGCCGTTCCCCTAAGCTGCCCCCTGGATGATTCCGCCTAAAATCCTCGGCCCGGAACTGTTTTCTGTTCAAGAGGGCCACCGCCAAAGCATCTCCCATGGCAAGAGTGGCTGTCGTTGAACTGGTCGGGGCCAGACCAAGCGGGCAGGCCTCTCGGGGGACAGCGACATTGAGGGTGATGACCGCATGCTGGGCTAGATTTGACTCGCTCTGGCCACAAAGGGCGATAATTGGAACCTGCCGCTCCTTCAGACTGCTCAAAAGCCGATTGAGCTCCGCAGTCTCACCGGAATAGGAGATAGCAAGGACCACATCGGTGGAAGCGACCATACCTAAATCGCCATGCATAGCTTCAACCGGATGCAGAAAAACGGAGGCCGTGCCTGTTGAATTAAGGGTTGCTGAAATTTTTTGCCCTACCAACCCGGATTTCCCAATGCCTGTAACCACGAGACGGCTGGGACAGGCCATGATGATATCGATAGCTTTTTCAAATTCCTCTCCCAGATTATCGCGAACGGCGAGAATCCCTTCAGATTCGATCAACAAGACCTCTTTTGCCAGTGCAATACTCACGCGACTCCCTCCATATCAACGACACATCTTCCTTTGCTTCGTCCGGCTAGCATAGCTTGAATTTCCTCATCCAACTGATTGAGCTGAATGAGACGGCTTATGCGTGATAGTTCGTTCAATTTCCATTCCTGCGCCAATTTTCCCCAGACCAACACCCGCTTTTTCATGGGGCAATTGGCCGAATAAATGCCGACCAGATGCACCCCCCGCAGAATAAAGGGATACACCGTCAAGGGGAGATCTCCTGAGGAGGCATTGCCGCAGCTGGTGACTACACCATCGAAACCGGTACTCTTAATAGCAACAGCCAGCATATCGCCACCAACGGTGTCAATAGCTCCGGCCCAACGGATGGGCAGCAATTGTTTTTCTAGACCGGCCAGCAGCTCCTGTCTATTGAGTATGATCTTCGCCCCTATGGAATATAAAAATTCGTGTTCTGTGTCCTTACCGGTTACGGCGGTCACCTCATATCCCAACGTTTGCAGTAACAAAATAGCCACCGTCCCTACACCTCCCGTTGCCCCGGTCACAAGAATAGGTCCTTTGGCAGGAGTGATGGAGTTGTGCTCGAGATGCAAAAGACACTGCGCGGCTGTGAATCCCGCAGTCCCAAGTTGCATGCTTTCCAGAAGCGTTAACCCAGGAGGTTTGGGGACAATCCAACTTCCAGGCACTCTGATGTATTGACCGTAACCGCCGGAGGTGTTCATTCCCAGGTCATAACCGGTGCAGATAACTTCTTCGCCAACCTGCCAAGCAGGATCGACCGACTCGACGATCCTACCGGCTGCGTCGACTCCGGGGGTGTGCGGATATCTTTTGGTAACTCCACGGTTACCGGTCGCCGAAAGGGCGTCTTTATAGTTGAGGGATGAATATTTGACCTGAATAAGGACATCGCCTGCGGGGAGCTCATTGACTGATTTCCGGCAAATGCGACGTTGAAAATTCTGAGCATCATCCTCATAGACTACAAGTGCTGAAAAATCGCGTTCGTCCATTGCATAGTACCAATGTCATACGACGGGTAGAATCCTTCAAAAGCATCAAAATCTTGGCCAAAAAAAATCGTGATGGCCACAAGACCGAAAGGCAACCGCTCGTCCTTCATCCTTGGGGACGGAGCTGTCCTCCAATCACCATCTGTTCCACTCCATCCTCACCTTGGATCACGTATAATCCCTGCGGTGAGATACCTTTGCCGATACCATGAATGGTCAGAGCTTCGGTCGCATGGACAACAGGTTTATTGAAAAGAAGATCATACTGCTGCCACTCGTTGAGCAGGAGCGGCGATTCGTCTAAGAGCCTCGTCACATTGGTGGTAATGGCTTGCAGTAAGAGGGTAAGGAGGGGTTCCAGCTCAACGGTTCGCTGCAAATGCTCGAAGAGCGTTGTGATAATTGGTTGTATCTCTGCTGCAAAATCTTCTTTTTTATTATTGACGTTTATTCCCACTCCAATGACAACCTTTATTCTACTGGAGTGGGCATTAGCTAACGATAGGTTTTCACAAAGAATACCAGCTGTTTTTTTACCCCCAAGGTAAATATCATTGGGCCATTTTATAAGGGGTTCCAGGTTGAAGGATTGGTGAAGAACATTGCGACAGGCCAGACCAGTAGCCAACGTAATCAAGGGAAGCTTTTCAATGGGGATAACCGGTTCAAGGAGCAAAGAAAAATATAAGCCGCCCACAGGAGAATTGAAACTCCTGCCGTATTGCCCCCTGCCTGCTATCTGCGAAGCAGCGACCACAACTGTCCCGGACGGTTTGCCTTCCGCCGCCAATTCCTTAGCAACCCGATTGGTGGAATCGATCTGTTGGTAAGAGATAATCATGCCAGCAACAAAACCATTTATGAACAGGAAGGAAAAAAAAAGCAGAGATCCGTTCAGGACCTCTGCTTATAAAAAATGCCCGGTTAGGGGGGACGAGATTTAATGCTCCTCGTCTTGAATACGATCCGGACGGGCATACATGGTCGTAGAACCAGAGGACCAGAACATCAGTTCGCCATCTCTGACCAGTTCATTCGCCACGTTTTTAATTTCACGGGGCTTAGCATCCGTATCACATTCGTAAAAGTC
>JBGSQD010000167.1:0-3264 GCA_041738275.1 Geobacterales bacterium | reverse complement strand
TTCTGATCAACAAGAATTTTGTTGTTGAATACGAACGTTCCTGTCGCCGGCTTGACGGCAACTGTATCTTTGATGACAGTTTTCTTGTCAGCAATCCATTTGTTCCATCCGCCGTCCAGTACTGCCACGTTAGCTATTCCGGCATAAACAAGGGTCTGGGCTATTCTGGTCATATTCGCCCGTTCCAGGATATTGTCCACCTTGTTGTATACTACAACCTTTGACTTGCTGGTAAGGCCGGCTGCGTTGAGAATATCCGTAAAGTCGTCGAGCAGAGGGAATTCATTGTCCAGCGCGTTCTTTTTTATGGCGAGCCCGCCATACATGACGTTTACAGCGCCAGGAATATGGCCTTCCCGATATTCATCGGCCTTACGGATATCGATGATTTTAACCTCTGTCAGGTTTTTTTCGAGCCAGTCAACGGTGACAATTGGCGCCAGATCCCTGGCCCAGCTTGTGGCGGTGGTGCATAACAGCAACAAACCGATGATAAATGTTCTCATGGTTATTTCCCCTTTTTTTGTATTATCAGATCCTTGTTCAGTTTCGAGCCGCCAGGGAGAAGATTTTCTGTTTCCAGATAATCCTTTCTCTCTACATGGCAGGTATCGCAGTTGCGTGTTCGTTCGGTTCTTTTCTTGATATTGTGAGGAGATGCGCCCCAATAGTTTGGCAAGGCATCAAAGTTTTCCTGTTTGATGCCGACTGCCGCAAAGGTGTCCCGCACGTTCGGCACGACCCGCAGAGTTGTCACTTTGCCGGTTCGCCAATCCTTGCCGATGATCATTCCAGGTTTGGCTTGAGCCCCTTTGCCGAAGTGACAGTCGTAACAGTTGTTGTACGGTGCTGCACTATGGCAAGCAGTGCAGGTTAGCAGCTTGCCGTGCTGATCATGGCTTTCCCGTGACTTGGGGGTTGAGGTTGGATGACACTTGATACAGGATGGACGTAACGGAAGCTCATGCCGGGATGAGTAAAGCTTGCCGTCTCCATGCATCTCAGCCAGACCGTGGCAGTTCATGCAGTTCATGCCGGCCTGATAGTGGACATCCGGCGGACCGCCGGATTCACCGGCAAACTCTGGATAGACCCTGCCGCCATGGCATGCCCCACAGGTTTTGGACTCGGCCAGACGCACAAACTTATGACCGGCAAGCAGTCCGATGCTGACTCCGCCGATGACCGGTCCCCGCACATGGCAGTCACCGCAGGAAGCGTGACAGTTGTTGCATGTTTTCGGGAACACTTTATCCTTGAAGATCTTGTTTTCAGCTGGAGAAAAACGGGGGGCCACACCCATTTCGAAGCCATGGGTTGTATAGTGCAGCGAGGTGCGGTACGACTCCGTAATCTTGCTGTGACATTCTCCGCAGAGCGCCAGGTTGTCCGAGGGGCGGCGGTTGAAACCCTTGTGGGCTGCATCCTTTTCTTTGGCGGTACTGTCCCCGGCATGGCATTTGACACAACCAAGCGAAATATGTACGTCTGTCGTCAATAAGGTCTTATCTACAAGGTAGCCTTTGTAGGCCTCGTCCGCCTTCACCGAAGGCGGTGCGCCTGCTCAGCCAACCCCTTCTTCACTACCAGCGGCCTTAAAGACGACAAGGCTTTTCATGACGGCTTCGCTGGTATGACAGTCGATACACGTGTTGGCATATGCGCTTGTCGCACATAGCAGCGTCAGTACAAAAATAATACGGTGCATACATTACTCTCCTTTGCTGAGTTTAATTACTGAGCAAAGTAAAGCGCAACTAGCGTGCCAGTGAACAGGAGCTAATACTTGGAGTGTAATGGTCTGAATATGAAGGGTAATAGAAAATGAAATGGGGCAGGACTGAGGATAAGCCGTCAACACAATCTGTGTTAATTAACAGATCGACCATATGTAACAGGACACAATGCGTTCAGTGACAGGGGTTTTCCCGTTGCTAAACGCCTGATAGCCAGACCTGGCAAATTCAAACGGCCGGGGCCACAGAGCTCTTGGCAATGAGCACCGCAAGCGAGCGCCCGGGCAGCCGGTATTTTTTATCGGTGATGGATTGCATCTCATCCCAGGGCACGATGTCTTCCGGTGTGGCTCGTGATGTGTCGATCCAGCGCTGCCAGGCGCCGCCCGGCAGCATTTTCGGAGCTGGCAGGCTGAAGACTAGCGGTTTCCAGTAAGAATTGATCATGTAATGGAAGACGACTCTCCGGGAAACCCAGGCCGTCAAAGCGATGCTGTGTGATACATGACTCAGGTCCGGCTTATGCAGCCGCACCCCGTGCCATTCCAGACGCGCCTGTCTCAGAAGCTGGTTCAGGGTCATCTCATCCGCGGAGGTGCCGCCTCGCCTGAGGCGTGCGGCAATCAAAAGCTTTATGAAACGGTGGATGTCATGGTGTTGCGATAGCAGTCTCCAGTCAAACCAGCTGAGCTCGTTGTCCTGACAGTAAGCATTGTTGTTGCCCCATTGAGTCCGCCGTGCCTCGTCCCCCATCAGGATCATCGGAGTGCCAAGGGCAAGAAGGGTTACTGCAAGGAAATTTTTCACCTGACGGTTGCGGAGCTCCTCAATGACCGGGTCGTTAGTGGCCCCCTCGAAACCGCAGTTCCAGCTTACGTTGCCTTCCGCCCCATCCCGGTTACTCTCGCCGTTTGCCTCGTTGTGCTTCAGGTTATAGGAGACCAGATCGTTCAGGGTGAAACCGTCATGACAGGTTATGAAGTTTATGCTCTGCTCGGGTTCACGATCCTGATGGCCGTAGATGTCGGGACTGGCCAACAGACGATGCACAAAGGGCAGGATTATCCCGTCGTCTCCCTTGAGGAAACTGCGCACGTCATCGCGGAACTCACCGTTCCATTCCTTCCAGCTGTCACCAATGAAACTGCCGACCTGGTACAATCCTCCCGCGTCCCATGCCTCGGCGATGAGCTTTATTCCGGCCAGTGCCGGATCCGATTCGATATCCCAGATGATGGGCGGATTTTTCAGCGGATGCCCCTGATCGTCCCGTGACAGTATGGATGCCAGGTCAAAGCGGAAGCCGTCAACATGCATCTCCCTTACCCAGTAGTTGAGACTGTCGATGATGAGCCTGCGGACCACGTGATGATTGGTATTGAGCGTGTTGCCGCAGCCGGTGTGGTCTATGTAGGTTCCGTCCGCAGCCAGAATATAGTAAACGTTGTTGGCAAAACCACGGAAGCAGAACGTCGGACCCAGATGGTTGTTTTCGGAGGTGTGATTAAATACCACATCAAGGATCACT
>JBGSQD010000152.1:0-7422 GCA_041738275.1 Geobacterales bacterium | reverse complement strand
GGAATCCTCGGCAGCGCCACCATGCTCTCCCGTATCATGGGCATGGTGCGGGACATGGTTGTTGCACGCCTGTTCGGAGCAGGCCTGGCCAGCGACGCCTTTATTGCCGCCTTCCAGATCCCCAACATGCTGCGCCGCTTTTTTGCCGAAGGTGCCTTGACATCAGCCTTTGTGCCGACCTTTTCCGCAACCCTGACCCAGCGGGGTGAAGATGAGGCGCGGGAGCTGGCCAATATCTGTTTTACCCTGCTGACCATCATTATGGCGGCTGTAACCTTGGCCGGAATCCTTTTCTCTCCCTGGATTGTCAGCCTGATGTTCCCCGGATTCCGTAGCGTGCCGGGCAAGTTCGAGCTGACCGTGCTGCTTAACCGGATGATGTTCCCCTACATCTTCTTCATCAGCCTGGTGGCGCTCTGCATGGGAATCCTCAACACCCTGCGCCATTTCTTCACTCCGGCCATCTCAACCGTGTTCCTGAATATCTCCATGATCCTGTCGGCGCTCCTGCTGCGTGGTTTCTTCGAGGTTCCCATTACCGCCCTGGCTGCAGGGGTACTGATCGGCGGTGTCATTCAACTGCTGTTGCAGCTGCCGGTGCTGTGGAAAAAGGGTTTTCCCCTTCGCCCGCGGTTTGCCTTCGGCAACCCTGATGTACGTCGCATTGCCCTATTGATGGTACCGTCTGCCTTTGGTGTGGGTGTGTACTACCTGAACATAACCGTCAGCGCCATTCTGGCATCGTTTCTGCCGCAGGGGAGCGTATCATTTCTGTATTTTGCCCAGCGGCTGTTCGAGTTTCCCCAGGGGATATTCACCGTTTCCGTGGCCCAGGCGGTGCTTCCATCCATGAGCAGACAGGCGGCCGAGGGCGATATGGTCGGCATGAAGGAGTCGCTGGCATTTGGCCTGCGCCTGACGCTGTTTATCACTATCCCGGCCATGGCCGGTCTGATGGTGTGTGCCACCCCCATCTTCAGCCTGCTCTTCATGGGTGGTGAGTTTGATTATGCCAAGGCGGTTAACTCCGCTCAAGCGCTTTTCTATTACGCCATTGGACTTTCCTTTGTGGCATTGACCAGGGTGCTGGCGCCTGCTTTTTACGCGCTGAAGGACACAAAAACCCCGGTCTGGACAGCTTTTGCCGCCTTCCTGCTCAACCTCGGTTTCAGCCTGGTTTTGATGGGGCCGCTCAAGCATGGTGGCCTGGCACTGGCCACAACGCTCTCGGCCTTCTGTAACATGCTGATGCTGCTCTGGTTTTTGCGAAGAAAAATCGGGCCGTTTGGGGGGAGAAGGGTAATTGTCTCGGCTTTTAAATCCCTTATGGCAGCCTTGCCCATGGCCATGGCGGTTTATTATGCATGCAGCTTGATAGACTGGTCAATTTCTGGTCAAAAGGGACTCAAGGCGTTGGTACTTGCTGTTGCAATAGCTGCAGGAGTGGCCATCTACGCTGTCTGTGCCCGCCTGCTGCGCTCGGAGGATGCACTGGAGGCCATAGCTGTTATAAGGAAAAAGATTGGAGGCAGATGATGGAGTATATGTCCCTGTATGAGACCGAATTGGGTGTTGGGGCAGTGGTTGCCACAGAAAAGGGCATCAGCTCAGTTCAGCTACCCCATGCCGGCAGTGAAACCTTTATTAACCAGTTAAAACAGAAAGCCGGGAAATCGTCACAACTAACGGAGCAGGTTGCCTTGAGGTTGAAGTCTTACTTTAAGGGCGAACCGCAACCATTTGATATGATTCCGGTAGATTTGAACACTTTGACCGAATTCAGAGCACGCATACTGCAGCTTATCCGGGCAATCCCCTATGGAGAAATCAGGAGTTATGGTGATGTTGCTGCCATGGCTGGTGTGCCCCGGGCAGCCAGGGCAATAGGTGGTGCTATGGCAGCAAATCCGCTGCCTGTGATAATTCCCTGCCATCGTATTGTTGCTGCAAACGGCAGGTTGACAGGTTACAGCGCTCCTGGAGGTCTGGACATGAAGAGAATATTATTAAGAATGGAACGTGTTGAATTTAAAGGAGAGGTTGTAGTAAAAAAATGCTAGTTATAAACAAGATAAAGCAGGTCTGTATTAATAAATAATGGATACATGTTAATTTCAACGCGCTAACTGCCTTAAAACATAGACAACGTTGTAACATATTGATATTTAAGATATTATAGTATGTATAAAAAAATGGCAAACCGTAAAAATCTCTTGTAAAAATACAACTTTCGATCTTCATCAACATCGTTGTCAACAACTTATCCACAGTTTTTGTGGATAAGCAGACACATGACTGTAAATTATGTCGTATTCCTGTAACTTACCCCGAAAGTCCCTCTTTTTCGCGTTTTTTGGCCTCTTCCCAAAGCAGGTCCATTTCCTTTAATGATGCATTTTGCATCTGCAGTCCCCGAGAATGGAGCGTATCCTCAACATGCTGAAAACGCTGCTCAAAACGCTTGATGGTCTTTCGTAATGCCTCTTCCGGGTTTATGGAGAGAAAACGACCGAGGTTTACTATGGCGAAAAGCAGATCGCCCAACTCTGCCTCCATGCGGTCATTATCCCCTCCGATCATTGCTTCCTCAAATTCGTGCAGTTCTTCCATTACTTTGGCAACAACCTGATCAACATGCTCCCAATCAAAGCCGACTCGAGCTGCTTTCTCGGTTATTTTCTGCGCTTTGAGCAGTGCCGGCAGTTGCGGAGGAACTCCCGACAGGGCGGATTTTCGTTTGTCCCCCATTTCAATCTTCTTGATTCGTTCCCAGTTTTCAACCTGAGCGCTGCTGTCGGATATCTCGAGATCGCCAAAGACATGCGGGTGGCGTCGAACAAGCTTTTCACAGAGGGTCCTGATGACATCCTCCATGGTAAACGTGCCGGCCTCTTCGGCAATGACGGCATGAAAAACCGGCTGCAGCAGCAGGTCGCCCAGTTCTTCCTTGAGCAGTTCCGGTGATTTTGACTCAATGGCTTCGATTACCTCATAGGTCTCTTCCAACAGGTAACGCGTGAGGCTCTCATGGGTCTGCTCGGCATCCCAAGGGCAGCCTCCTGGACCCCGCAGGCGTTTCATTATGGTTACCAGGCTTTCAAAGTCATTCTGTTCTGATTTCATCAATAGGGTCCTCCGGATCAAATACCTGCGTTAAACTGTTATACCTTGAGCATGATATCGAGGCAAGGACAATGCTGTATACAGAAAATCGTTGACATGGGCATCAGTATGGATACAGTATTATAAAAATTTAATAAGGAGGTTGTGAAATGTTTAAAAAGAATTTGGTTGGAAAATGTGCTGCGGCACTCGGGCTTACGGCGCTTGTCGCTGGTATGGCCATTGCCAGCGGCCATAGCGGTGTTCCTGAGTCGGCTGATGAGGCTTTACAGAAACTGATGGATGGCAACAAACGGTATGTGGAAAATCAGATGACCTCCGGCAAACAGAGCGGAGCCTCTGCACGTGCCGCACTTGCAAATTCCCAGAAACCCTACGCCATCATCCTGTCCTGTTCAGATTCCCGTGTGCCGCCTGAAATTATCTTTGACAAGGGTCTGGGCGAGTTGTTTATTGTTCGCGTTGCCGGCAACATCCCTGATCCGATTATTCTCGGCAGCATCGAGTATGCCGCTGAACATATTGGTACACCGCTCATCATGGTACTGGGGCATGAGCGGTGCGGCGCTGTGACCGCCACCGTGAACGCCAAGGGTAAACCTGAAGGTAATATCGGTGCAATCGTCAAGGCCATAGCCCCGGCGGTCAAGGCTGGTGCGAAGGAATGTGATGCCTGCAAGGGTGTCAAGAATTGCAAAGAGACGAAAAATGCGGAGTTGGTGGAATGCGCCACCAATGCCAACATGAAAATGGTGGCTGCCAATCTGACAAAGAAATCCAAGGTGTTAAAGCACCTGGTCGAGCAGGGCAAGATCAAGATTGTTACTGCCAAGTATGACCTGGATGACGGCGTGGTAACTCTCTCCAAATAAGATCAGACCTGAAGCGCTATCAAAAAACCGCCGCAAGCTTAAAGACTTGCGGCGGTTTTTTGTTGTGGAGTCAATAATCCGGGTTATTCTGAAGAAGCATTTTTGGGAATTATCGGTTCAACCGTTTCATCCTTTATCAGAGCAACAATCTTTTCGTATAGTTCGTCTCCATCGGTCGCGGTGACTTTTTTCTTGTCAACCGTAGCCGCGAGCATCTCGTGACAGACTCCGCACTGTTTGATGCAGTCCTTGATCTTGATGTTCATGTCGGGAAACTCTTCTTTCAGCCGACGATAAACCTTGCCCTTGCCCTTGTTATGCTCGCAGAAACGGATCTTCATGTCAGATCATCACCGGCGTGCCTGGAGCGGGGGTGAAAACACGCAGCGCCATCTCCCCATCAATCATTAGAATGCCGTGTCCGTTGTCACCCACCAGCTTGAGCTTGGCAATCAGGTCCCGGTCGTTGTTCTCCTCCTCGATCTGCTCGGTGACAAACCACTGCAGGAAGATCTGGGTGGCATGATCCTTCTCCTGTACGGCCTGTTCACTCAGTTCGTTGATGCATTTCGTTATCAACTGCTCGTGCGCCAGGGTTTTCTCGAACATCTCAAGCAATGACTTGTATTTGTTGGGCACTGCTTTCCCGGCCAGCAGGGCAATGTTTTCACCCTGGTCGATCAGGTAGGTATAAAATCTGAAGAAATGCGTCATCTCTTCGCGATATTGTACCGTGAACCAGTTTGCCGCTCCTTTCAGCCCCATGGTGTTGGCGTATGATGCCATGGAAAGGTAGAGATGGGCTGAATAAAGTTCCAGGTTCATGTGCTTGTTAAGCGCATCCGACATCTTTTTGCTGATCATTTGTTGGCCTCCTGTGTGATGTTGAGAAGAAAGTATATCCTGCAAAGGGTCTTTATCAAGCGTCAGGGTTTACGACGTGTGATCCTGAGCACCATGGCGCTGCCCAGCAGGAACATGGGGAAGCTGAGGAGCTGTCCCATGGAAAAGAGCCCGAGGAAGGTGCCGAGCTGGGCATCGGGCTGGCGAAAGAACTCCACGATAAAGCGGAACAGGCCGTAACCAGCCACAAAGGTCCAGCCGGCCACACCGGTGGCGCTCGATCGTCTTGCGGCAAACCGGACGATCAGAAACAGCAGCAGGCCCTCCAGAAATGCCTCGTACAGCTGCGATGGATGTCTGGGTGCTTCACCGCCACCCGGAAAAATGATGCCCCAAGGAACATTCGTCTCTCTTCCGTACAGCTCGCCGTTGATGAAGTTGCCGATTCTCCCCAATCCCAAGCCTACCGGTGCGCATTGGGCAGCCATGTCGATCAGTGCCCAGAAGGAAATCCGTTTCCTGCGGGCGTAAAGGACAAAGGCTGCAATTACGCCCAGGAAGCCGCCATGGAACGACATGCCCCCTTCCCAGACAGCGAAAAGACGCAACGGATTGGCCAGGTAAAAACTCAGGTTGTAAAAGAGAATGTAACCGAGTCGCCCGCCCAGCACCACACCCATGGCGCCATAGAAAACCAGGTCGGCCACGTCGTCTGTGGTCAGGGGAAGCTGTTTGCGCCGGATTTCGGCGCGGAGAATGAAGTAGGAGGCGACAAAAGCCAGAATGTACATCAGCCCGTACCAGCGAAACTGGAGCGGGCCGATGCTCAGGAATACGGGATCGATTGTGGGAAACTGCATTGTGGAGCCTTTTACCTTACGCGCCGCAACCGCAGCTGCGACTGCACGATCCGGTTCGCATATGCAGCGCCTTGATGAAGGTGGCCTCGGTTGCGCCCTTGATCTCTTCCACGACATTTGCCGGAACTGCCGAATCCAGGGAGAGGATGACCATGGCTTCGCCCTTCTTTTCACTGCGGCCCAGGTTCATGGAGGCGATGTTGATGTCGTGCTGTCCCATGATGGTGCCGATCTTGCCGATCATTCCGGGGCGGTCGCCGTAATGCAGCAGCAGCATGTGCTCTTCCGGGGCAAAATCCATGGTGTAATCGCGCAGTCTCACGATACGCGGCGCACCTTCAAAGAGGGTCCCGGAAATCAGGCGACGCTTGCCGCCGGCTTCGGCAACCAGGGTGATGATGTTTGAGAACGCTTCCGCGTGTGTTGATTTGTTTTCCTCGACCACTATGCCCATCTGCTCGGCAACCAGTGATGCATTAACCATGTTGACATCCTGGTCTACCATGCGGTTGAGCAGGGCCGAGAGGCCGCACACGGTCAGAGGTGAACAGTCGTAATGGGCAATGTTGCCGGCGTATGAAAAGGTCAGCTTTTCGGGGTTGCCGTCCAGCAACTGGATACCGAAGTCGCACATGACGCTCATCAGGTTGAGGAAAGGTCTCATCTGGTCCATCAAGGCCATGTCGAACCTCGGAATATTGACGGCATTCTCCAGCGGTTTGTCATCCAGATAGTTGATGATCTCCCTGGAGACGTCAATGGCCACATTGACCTGGGCCTCGAAGGTGTTGGCCCCCAGGTGCGGTGTCACAACCAGACGGTCGCAGGCGATCAACTGCTTGACATGATCCGACGTGGGCGGTTCTTCACTCCACACATCCACCGCGCCGCCGATAACCTTGCCGGAGAGGAGATTGTCCAGCAGGGCCTGCTCGCTGATGATGCCCCCCCGGGCTACGTTGAGAATGATCACGCCGCTTTTCATCAGAGCAAATTCCCTGGGGCCTACCATGTTGCGGGTTTCGCTGTTGAGTGGGGTGTGGACGGTGATGATGTCGCAGTTTTTATAGATTTCGTCGTGGGAAACCAGCTTGACACCAAGGTCATGGGCGCGTTTCACGGCGATGTAGGGGTCGCAGGCCAGGACTTCACACTCGAAGGCCTTCAGTCGCGTGGCAACTCTGCCGCCAACTTTGCCCAGTCCGATCACGCCGGCGATTTTACCCTTCAGTTCGTGGCCGGTGAAAGGAGCCCGTTTCCACTCTCCGGATTTCAGGCTGTTGTTGGCGGTGGTCACATTCCGGCAGAACGAAAGCAGCAGCGCCATGGTGTGTTCGGCGGCGCTGTTGGTATTGCCTAAGGGGGCGTTGACCACGATTACACCTTTGGAGCTGGCGTAGTCCACGTCAACGTTATCAATGCCGACTCCGGCCCGGGCGACAATTTTCAATTTCTTGGCGGCGTCCAGGACCTCTTTGTCAACGGTGGTGCCGCTACGGGTAATAATGACCTCATATTCGCCAATGGCGCTGAGCAGTTCTGCCTTGCTCAGCCCCAGCCTTACGTCGAGTTTGATACGTGGTTCCTGTGTCAGCAGGGCAAGTCCTTCCGCCGATACTTCATCCGTCACGATAATCTTCATTGTAGACCCTCTGTGTCATTAGTAAGTTAGAAATTATTTTCTGCGGTATCAGGCAGAAAATAATTTCGTTAACGCTCTTATC
>JBGSQD010000074.1:0-11494 GCA_041738275.1 Geobacterales bacterium | reverse complement strand
GATAAGCTTAAAAAACTGATGGATAGAACCGACAAAGTCCGCATCGTTGCTCCTGACACTGACCTTCTTTTCAGTATTGCCGGCCTGCCGGGGATCAAGTGCGACGGGCGTTACAATATGCCGGACGGCGAGGTTTTCACCGCCCCGGTCAGGGATTCGGTGCAGGGGTATATCACCTACAACTGCCCCAGCATCTATCAGGGCAAGGAATACAATGGGGTCCGGCTTGAGTTCAAGGATGGCAAGGTCGTCAAGGCGACTGCCGAGGCGGGCATGAGCAGACAGCTCAACAAGATTCTGGATACCGATGGCGGAGCCCGTTACGTCGGAGAATTTGCCATAGGGGTGAATCCCGGCATCCGTCAGCCCATGCGCAATATTCTCTTTGATGAGAAAATATTCGGTTCAATACATTTCACCCCAGGCCAGGCTTACGATGAGTGCGACAACGGCAACCGCTCCGCAGTGCATTGGGATTTGGTACGGATTCTCACGGATGGCGGAGAAATATGGTTTGACGATGTCCTTATCCAGAAAAATGGCCGTTTTATCCACAAAGATCTGTTGGAGTTGAATCCGTAGAAGGGGAATACTGAGCTTATGAAAGATTGCAAACCGCCCGAGATAGATTTTGAGCATGACGATTTCGACTTTGACACTATCGAGGAAGAGTTGCGGGTGGATGAACGCTGCCAGACGCTACTGAAGCGTTTCTATCAGCATCTGCAGGGCAGGGGGCTTGCTCCCGAGGCGGCCTCTGACCTGGCCTATTGCGCTGATTTCTATCTGCGGGATTATCTGCTGGATTTCACCCGCCAGAATCTTGCGCGTCCTCAGCCAGGCGTTGTCAGACGTTTTGCAGCCTCCTGGTACATCACCCACACGCTTGATCCCGAGATGAAGGCACTGGAACAGCACCTGGAAGCCATTCGAGAACTGTACATATTTCTTCATAAACAGCATCTCATCACAAAGGATGAGCTGGCTTTCATCAAGGACGAAGCTAGCCAGACGGAGTTTTACCGGCAGCGGATAGAAAGTTTTCTTGCCATTACAGGTGATGGTTACGGCGCCTGGGAAGAAGAATGCCCGCAAAGGGGCTGATTACTTTAGTTCAGGGGTATGGATACAATGGCATACAAGGTATTGAAACCGGTAACGATGACGATTCTTAATCAGAAACATATCAGAAAGGACTGGCTCTTCGATTTTGAAGGCGAAGCATTTCAGCAGTTCTTCGATCAAATGGCAAAGGATCTGAAGAAGCAGGGGATTGCTTTAAAAAAGGAACATAATAAGGATGTGGTGATCAAGATCAAAAGCTATGCCGATCTGCTTAATGTCGTCAAACTTTCCTCACCTGATGTTAACCACAGCAAACAGTGCATAGGTCACATCATCGGCAAGAGTGAAAACCTGGACATCATGGAAGATATCAGGGCAGCGGTAAACAGGTTGGCGTTCGCCCCGGAGACCATAGCCCCGGATAGTGAGTTCAGAAAGGTCTGTCACAACTGCGGTTGCGGCTGCTAGACTGATTTTCACCGGCACTGATTTTAATTGAATGGCAAATATTTATTGAATCCTGTATTTTGTAGGCTTGGCGGCTATCTGCCGGGTAATCACCTTGTTGTGTGCCCAGCCTGCCTGTTGTTGGATAAATTTTGAAGAAGGGATATATTTCATGGCAACAGCGGAAATTCCGGAAACAGTCAGAAAACTTCTCGCGTCCCAGCCGATTGAGCTGCCGATTTTCCACCCGGTGGCGCTCAAGCTCCAGCGGATGCTCTCAAACTATGATTTTACGGTTGAAGAGGTGGCGCTGGTTGCCAATGAGGATATGTCCCTGGCAACTCAGATGCTTAAAATTGCCAACTCACCCATGTACATGGGCAGAACCAAGGTGGCAACCATCAAGGAAGCGGTCATTCGCCTGGGAGCCCAGCAGGTGATCAACATCGCCATCGCCGCCTCACAGTCAGCTGCCCATGATTCCGTCAACCCTGCCCTTGATTGCTACATGAAGTCTCTCTGGCTCCATAGCCACGGAGCTGCCCTTGGCGCCCGCTGGCTGGCTCTCAATTGCGGGATGCGCGGTGTTGCCGACGAAACCTACCTTGCCGCCATGCTGCATGATGTCGGCAAGCTGTATCTGCTCAAGTCAATTGAACGTCTCGTGAGTGCCGGCGTAATCAGTTCCATGTTTGATGTAGAACTGATTACTGAAATTTTTGATGCCATGCATGTCGAACAGGGATTCAGGCTGATGCAGCATTGGAATTTTCCTGCCATGTACTGTGATATCATCAAATATCACCATTCAGATGAGTGGGATACGGTTAACAAGATGCTTGCCATTGTCCGGTTCGTCAATCTAGCCTGCCATCATGCAGGTCTTGGACTCAAACATGAGCCTGATCTGGCTTTGATAAACACAAAGGAAGCGGCCATCCTTGATATCGGTGAATTTCAGATTGCCGAACTGCTTGCGTTGCTTGATGAGACCAGGGATATGGAAATCTAGATCCTGAATCCGTGACACCTTCACGCCTTCGCTTGCGCGGAAGCCTGAGTTCTTGCATTTCCTGGCAAAGAGACAGTTCGACGGAGGGCACCCGGAGCACCAGGCTTGTTCCGGCGTAAGCGACGATCAACACCAGCATTCCGCGCGCTTCGGTGTTTCGGCATCACGGATTCTGGTAGATATCTGCCTGCATCAAGATACGTTGGAATGCATGCCATTCAATGAGTGCTTGTGACAAATACCGTGTCCTATCTAAAATTGGTGCGGCCACTACAGTGGCTAAAAAACCTGATGATCTACTTCCCGCCTTTTCTGGGTGGGGCAATTCTCCAGCCTGATATTGTTTTTCGGGGTGTGTTGCCATTAATCTCGTTCTGTATGGCATCAAGCGCCGGCTACATCCTCAACGATATCCATGATTGCGCCAATGACCGGCACCATCCTGACAAGAAATCGCGGCCTATTCCGTCCGGCAGGATTTCCATTAACAGGGCATATCAGCTTTCTTTTTTGCTTGCCTCTACGGGAGGGGTCATCGCCTGGACCATTTCCACCACATTTTTCATGTATCTTGTGGCGTATCTGCTGCTGACGCTTGCGTACTCCAAGGGTCTTAAAGAGTATGCAATCATCGATATCTTCTGCATTTCCGGCGGGTTCCTGCTGAGGCTGGAGGCAGGTGGCGCCGCCTTTGGCATACCTGTATCCGAATGGCTGTTTTTAAGTGTTTTTTTGCTGTCGATTTTTCTCAGCACAGGCAAACGGTTAAGTGAAAAAAAACGGCTGGGCGACAAGGCCGCCAGCCATCGCAAGGCACTTGTCACCTATCCGGCAGGTTTTCTTGACGGCGTAATGTACATGACCGGCGGCACTGTGTTAGTGACCTATACCATGTACGTAATCACACGGCATTCAGCGTTGCTGCTTTATTCCGTGCCGCTATGCTGTTTCGGATTGTTGCGCTACATACTGCGGATCCAATCCGGCAAAGACGGTGACCCGACCGAATCGCTGACGCGGGATATTCCTTTACTTCTGGTCAGCATGCTCTGGGTGTGTATGGTGGGATGGGGGATATACGCCGTACCATGAAGATTGTTTTTTTCAGACATTCACTTCTTAACCGCGGTGGCGACAAGATGGTTGTCGCCCATGCATCATTTCTTGCCGCCCAGGGACATCAGGTTATCATTGCGGCCAATCGTTTTGATACGGTACATCGAATACACCCGCTGGTCAGGCTCGTTCCCCTCAGACTCCCTGGAAAAATCGGAACCATTTTTTCCGCAGCCTTTACATCTTATCGCGACACCCTCGTGATCGCCGATATTATCCCCATGGCTTGCCTTCTCTCATTGTGTAATCATGGCAGGATAGCTTACTTTGCTCAAGACAATGATGAATCGTATTATTCCTCGTCTGCAATGCGATTGCTAATTCGCATTCTGTACCATTTCGGGCTTGGATGGCTGAAGATTCCAACCATTGCCGTGTCGAATAATCTTGCCGATGAATTGGGAAAACCATATGACGCCTCCATAACTGTTGTTCCAAATGGCGTAGATACCAGCATGTTTTATCCTGAGCCAAACCCTGACTATATTGCATCCAAAGCAGACCGCAGAGCCGTGCTGCTCTTTTCCCGGAGCGATTGGCGCAAGGGTTTTGATATGGCTGTCAAGACCATGAATAAAGTGGCTGTTGACAGCAATTTCAAAGATACATTGGAGGTATGGACGGTCGGTGAAGCAGCAACCGGAAGATTTGCAGGTTTACCGCATAAGGATTTCGGGTATGTGGATGAGATCGAACTTCGCAGGATTATGAGCAGTGCAGACCTGTTTCTTTACCCTTCGAGACATGAAGGGCTTCCTTTAATGCCTATGGAGGCGATGGCGTGCGGTTGTCCGGTTGTCTGTTCAAGCGCTTCATCAGCAGTTGCTGTAAATGACTATAATGCCCTTGTTGTTGATATTGACGACGAGCCTGGTTTTGCGGCTTCTGTCATGCGTATACTGAATGATGGGAAGCTGCGCGAGTCATTTATCAATAACGGCCGTACTACTGCGTTGGAAATGGGACTTGATGGGGCAACCAGGAAATTCGAAGCTTCAGTCCTACGGTTATATGGCCGAGAGAGTACCGTATGACCTGTCCTGCGATATCGATCATTACAGTATGCAGAAATGCCGCACAGAGCATCCAGCAAACTATTGAAAGTGTAGTAGCGCAGAAAAGATTCGGACAGATTGAATATATCGTAATAGACGGTGATTCTTCCGACGGAACCCAGGAGATCATCAGGTCATTCGGCAATTCCGTGGACATTTTTGTCAGCGAGCCGGATAACGGTATTTCAGATGCCTTCAATAAAGGTATACTGCATTCCTCAGGCAACATTATCGGATTGATCAACGCCGATGACTCTCTTTTGCCGGACTCAATAAGCCTGGTCTGCAACTTTTTCTCTTCAAACCCTGATATCGATGTATTGCATGGCGATGTTCTGCTCTGTGATGGAGAACGCACCGTCAAGCAGATGACCCCTGCCGGACGCTGGTGGTATCCATGGCGGTTGGTGTTGTTTAATCATCCGGCAACCTTTGTCCGCCGCAGCATCTATGAAAGGTTCGGACTCTTTGATACTGCATTGCGGATTGCCATGGATGTGGACATGTATCTCAGGTGGAAGAAGTCATCTGTTGCCATGAAGTATCTTCCGGTTCCTCTTGCCATGATGAAGGCTGGCGGGGTGAGCGGACAGTCTGCGCTGCAGGGATATGAAGAGGTTCGCCGGACCTTTCTTGGCTACGGATATCCCTGGCTGGTGGTAAATCTGCTGTTTCTGGCAAAAATAGTTATTCATTCGCTGCTCGTCTTTCTACACCGCTGCAAAAGGGTACTGGCTTCGGATTAGGAGGGCTGTTGCATATGAACAAAACCACAATTTTAAAGGCATGGGACCGGTGGCTATCAATTTTTCTGATCCCCTGGTTTGCCGAGCGCTTATCCACCAGCATTAGCCATGTCGCTTCCATCCTCATCATCCGTCCAGGCGGCATCGGCGATGCTGTGCTTCTGATTCCGACCGTCCACGCCATCAAAGAAAAATATCCCGCAGCTACAATTACAATCCTTGCCGAACGCCGCAATAGCGAGGTATTTGCGCTTTGTGCCGATGTTGACATGGTTCTCCGCTATGATCGTCCAGTCGAACTGATGACGGCAATAAAAGGCACCTATGATGTGGTTATCGACACCGAACAGTGGCACCGCCTGTCTGCAATCGTGGCCAGGCTGACCCGTGCGCCGGTGCTGATCGGCTATGCTACCAACGAGCGTTCCCGGCTGTTTGACATCCGGACACCTTATTCTCAAGATGATTACGAATCAGAAAGCTTTTTCAACCTGGCAGCCCCTTTGGGGGTTCAACACCACCAGGTTTCAGAGCGGTTTCTGGTGATTCCTGCAACTGCCAACGCCAATGTCTCCAGAATATTGGCAGATCTGGCCGGCAACAATTTTGTCGTCATATTCCCCGGAGCGAGCATTGCAGAACGGCGCTGGGGGGGCGACCGGTTCCGGCAGGTGGCGGAACTTTTGTCATCTCTTGGAATTCCGGTTGTTGTCATCGGTGGCAATGCGGATAAGGAGCAGGGAGAATTGATTGTTGCCGGAGGCGGGCTGAACCTGGCAGGCAGAACTTCATTAGTCGAGACTGCGGCAATTATCGATAGCAGTGTTCTGCTGGTCAGCGGTGATTCCGGGGTGCTGCATATTGCGGTGGGTCTCGGAAAGCCGACGGTATCGCTGTTCGGGCCGGGAAGGGCCAGGAAGTGGGCTCCCAGGGGGGAACGACATATCGTCATAAACAAGGAGCTGCCCTGTTCCCCCTGTACAACCTATGGCACAACACCTGCCTGTTCGATCGCTGCCCAATGCATGCGGGATATCACTGTCGACGAGGTGTTTAACGCCATTACCATGCAGTTGACGAGTTCAGGGGCAATTGGTTCATTCTGCTGCAAGCGGGACTGGATAAAGATCGATGCCGGTCACTAGCCTTCAATCTGTTCCGGCCGCCATTTGAAAAGTGTTCACACTCAGGCAGAAAATATGCTAAAAGTAAACGCTGACCACTAATTGAAAGGGGCTCATCAGTGGCATTTTCTCCTGAATCCATCCTGGTGACCGGCGGCGCCGGCTTCATCGGATCAAATTTCATCCACTCCTTTATTGCCGCCAATCCTGAATGCCGGGTGACGAATCTGGATGCCCTTACCTATGCCGGCAACCTGAATAATCTGAAGGACATCGAACACCATTCCGGCTATTGTTTTGTGAAGGGTGATATCTGCGATGCACCTTTGGTGGCGAGGCTTCTGGCGGAACACAAGATCGATGCTGTGGTCCATTTTGCAGCTGAGTCCCACGTGGATCGCTCCATCACCGGACCGGAGATCTTTGTCCGAACCAACGTGCTCGGTACCCAGGTCCTGCTGGAGGAGAGCCGCAAGCATTGGCAGTCCGGCTCGGTGGCTGACTTCCGCTTTTTCCAGATATCTACCGACGAGGTTTACGGCAGCCTTGGCGATACCGGCTTTTTCACCGAGGGTACGCCGCTGGCGGCCAATTCGCCTTACTCGGCCAGCAAGGCGGGCGCGGATCTGCTGGTGCGTGCCTACCACGAAACCTTCGGCCTGCCGACCCTTAACACCCGTTGCTCCAATAACTACGGCCCCTATCATTTTCCCGAGAAACTGATACCGCTTTTGATCAACAACATCATTAATAACATGCAATTGCCGGTCTACGGCGATGGCCTTAACGTGCGTGACTGGCTGCATGTGCGCGACCATGCCGTGGCTATCGAGGTTGTGCTGAAAACAGCTGCGCCCGGTTCGGTCTACAACATCGGCGGTAACAACGAATGGCGCAATATCGATATCGTCAATCTGGTCTGCGATCTTCTGGATGTTCGCCTGGGACGTGCTGCCGGTGAGAATCGGCAGTTGATAAGCTTTGTCAAGGACCGTCCCGGCCATGACCGGCGTTATGCCATTGATGCCGCCCGGATCAAACAGGATCTGGGCTGGGAGCCGGCCCACAGCTTTGAGCAGGGTATCGGCGAGACCATTGACTGGTACCTGGCAAACCAGGAATGGGTGGCAGAGGTTACATCCGGTGCATATCTCGAATACTACTCTGACCAATATGGAGAACAATCATGATTGTTGTTGTGGGTGCCGACGGAATGCTCGGCAAGGACCTGATGGCCCTTCTGGGAGACGGATGCAGGGGTGTCGATATAGCTGATATTGATATAACCTCCCATGAATCTGTCGAGCGGGTGCTTACGGCATTGCATCCTTCCGTGGTCATCAACTGCGCGGCTTATACAGACGTGGACGGCTGCGAGACCAATGTGGATACCGCAATGCAGGTCAACGGCGAAGGGGTGGCCTATCTGGCTATGGTAACCCGTGAACTGGGGGCAAGGCTGGTACAGATCAGTACCGATTATATCTTCGACGGCGGCAAGAAGAGCCCATATCAGGAAGACGACCCGCCCCATCCGCTTTGTATCTATGGTGAATCAAAACTGACCGGCGAGATGAATGCGTCCTTCAATCCCGGGCACCTTATCGTACGCACCCAGTGGCTTTATGGCCGGCACGGCAAAAACTTCGTCGAGACCATGTTGCGTCTGGGAGCTGAAAAGGACGAACTGGCCGTCGTGGATGACCAGATCGGTTCACCCACCTGGACCGTGGAACTGGCCAAGACTATATTGGTCTTGATCGAGAAAGGGTGTCAGGGGGTTTATCATGTAACAAATGCCGGCTCCTGCTCATGGCACGAGTTTGCAGAGGCGATCTTTGAGGAGTCTGGTTTGTCTGTGAAGGTCAAGCCGATGACAACGGAAGAACTGAACCGGGCAGCCAGGCGGCCTCTCAATTCAACACTGGACTGCAGTAAACTGGAGCAGGACACCGGATTGCGCCTGAAACCATGGCGCGACGCGCTGCAATCGTACCTGAAGTCGCGCAATGCTTGATAGGAAAGGAAAGATAATGGAACGTGGAGAACGTCCTTGGGGCTCGTATTCGGTTCTTGACGAGAACGTCAATTATAAGATCAAGCGTATTGAGGTCAAGCCTGGCGAACGACTGTCATTACAGAAACACCATCATCGCAGCGAACACTGGATCGTGGTGTCAGGGACCGCCCTGGTGACCTGCGGGGAAAAACAGCAGGTCGTCAACGTCAATGAATCAACCTTTATTCCCATCGGTCAGAACCATCGGCTTGAAAACCCCGGCAAGATTACGCTGGTGATCATCGAGGTGCAGAGCGGTGAATATCTAGGAGAAGATGACATCGTCCGTTTCGATGATGATTATAACCGCTGCGAAGTTCCAAATGAAGCTTGATACAAAAACGTTTCATATCTGCAAACAGCCTTTGGCCGGGTTGTTTGCCATAATTTTTCTCATGGCATTACTGACCGGTTGTGCAGCCACATCCACCACTATTATGGATGAAGAACTGGTCAGCAACCAAAAGCCGATGTCAACCTACAAGTCTCTGGTAATCCAGAAATTTGATTTGAAACGTGAACTGTACAGCGATGTCCCTGAATCCAAGATGGGTTCGCAGGAACGTCGTTACGCCCAGGTTCCTGCTCAGCTTGCCGAGCAGATCCTGCGCTACATCAAGGCAAAACGCATCTACAATAATGTTTCTCTGGAAGGTGAAACAGCTGCTGACAACACCTTGATCCTGAAAGGCAAATTTACGAAAATGGGGCGCTTCAGAGTCTCTATTGAAACATTTCTACTGGATGGAGCTACCGGACAGGAAGTGGCCTATTGCAGGCAAACATTGTGGGATGTGTTCGACACAACAGAAGGTATTGGCCGTCTGGGGCGTGATGTGGCCGACTTCATCGATCGAATCCAGTACAAGTAACGGAGGCAGTTGTGTATATCGTCATTCTTGCCGGTGGTTCAGGAACCCGTTTCTGGCCGCTGTCGCGCGCTGCACGCCCCAAACAGCTTATCTCCATTACCGGCGACCGGACCATGCTTCAAAGGACTGTTGAGCGGGTATTGCCGCTCAGGCCCAAGCGCATCATAATCATCACCAACACCCTCCAGGCGGCCGAGACCGAGAACCAGGTCGCCGGATACCATGGAATCCCCATGGATGTGATTGCCGAGCCATTAGGGAGAAATACTGCTCCCGCCATCGGTCTGGCCGCCACCATTATCGCAGCCCATGATCCAAATGGCATTATGGTGGTATTACCGGCGGATCATTTCATCAGGGATGAGGATGCACTGCGTGAAACCCTTGTGGCATCCTGCCATGGAGCGCGAAACGGTTACCTGGTCACCTTGGGCATCGTACCTACACGCCCTGAAACCGGTTACGGCTATATAGAGGCTGATATGGATCTGCGCGGTGAAGGGCCTTTTCCGGTCAGGCGCTTTATTGAAAAGCCGCCGCTGGAAGATGCGGTTCAATATCTGGAAGGCGGGAATTTCTTCTGGAACAGCGGCATGTTCCTGTGGCGTGCTGACACGATCCTGGCAGAAATTTCCTCTTATTTGCCTGACCTGGCCAGTTCCCTGGCAACAATTTCCTTTACCGGCGATGTCTGGGGATTTTCCGATCTGAACGATCAGATAGAGGAAGCGTACAGAAACCTGGAAAATGTTTCCATAGATTATGGCGTTATGGAACAATCAACCAAGGTTCAGGTTGTCCCCGTTGAAATGGGGTGGAGTGATGTGGGGAGCTGGAGCGCCCTGCCCGAGGTGATTGTACCCGACAATGCCGGCATGATTTGCGTCAACGCCGCTGAGCACGTGTCCATCGATTCCTCTGATTGCCTGGTCTACACCGACAATAAAGTTGTGGCAACCATAGGAGTACATGGGCTGATCATCGTATCGACCCCTGATGCCTTACTGGTTTGTGAGCGGGAGCGTGCTCAGGATGTAAAAAAGGTGGTTGAAGAACTTGCAAAGCGGGGCAGTAGCTGTTTGTAAGCGCATTAACTGGTATCCGGATGAAGAATAAATTGCTTCGATATTTCAGCTTTTTTTTGCACAGCTTGTCAACCCGGCTGTTATTTATGGTTGACCACCAGGAGTGTCATGCATACCTCTATACAGTACGAACTTACACAGATAGAAGAGCAGGGCCTGCTTCGCATGACTCGTCTCATTCATGGTCAGCAGTCAACACGTGTGGTGCTGGATGGGCATGAGGTACTCATGCTCTGTTCCAACAACTACCTGGGACTGGCTGACCATCCTGCTCTCATTCGGGCCGCGGTCCTGGCAGCAGAGCGCTTCGGCACCTCCAGCGGCGCCTCCCGGCTAGTTTCCGGTACCATGGAACTTCATGAATTATTGGAGGCCCGGATTGCCGGCTTTAAGCTTATCGAGGCAGCTCTGCTGTTTAACAGCGGCTATGCTGCCAATACCGGCGTCATAGCGGCACTGGTCGGGCGGGGCGATGTCATATTCTCTGACCGTCTCAACCATGCCAGTATTGTTGATGGCGCCCTGCTGTCCGGTGCCAGGCTGGTGCGCTATCCCCACAATGATGTTGCTGCCCTGGATCAGCTAATGATGAAACATCGCGGAAAAGGCCGATGCCTGCTGGTCACGGATGGTGTCTTCAGCATGGACGGTGATATTGCGCCGCTTAAAGAGCTGGTTGAACTGAAGATCAAGCATGATGCACTCCTTATGGTTGATGACGCCCACGGCAGCGGAGTACTTGGTCGTCAGGGGAGGGGGAGCGCGGAACTGCTAGGTGTTATGGGGGATATTGACATCCATATGGGGACCTTCGGCAAGGCCTTGGGAAGTTTCGGCGCCTATGTGGCACTGACAAAAGAACTGCGAAAACTGCTGATCAACCGGGCGCGCAGTTTCATCTTTTCCACCTCAC
>JBGSQD010000062.1:0-18089 GCA_041738275.1 Geobacterales bacterium | reverse complement strand
TTCAGCAGTGGAGCAATTCTGTATTCCAGAATTTCAGAAGGATTCGGAGTATGTTCCAGAACATCGATACAGTAAACAACATCAAAAAGTTCACCAGTGGCGGGTTCGTCAACATTTTTCCACCCAGCCTTATCTTCCAGACCGTATTTTACTATACGACTCCTTATAAATTCTGTTGATTCTGAATAGAGGTCATACATCTTGAGCGAAGAGACATGCCCACCTATTAGCATAGAAAATGATACATTCGCGTTACAACAACCGTAATCACAAAGACTGACTGATTTTTGCTGCTGACCAAGCATCTGCAGCACAGAAGATAGGGTGTTGTAGGTATATTTAAGATCAAAAGAGCAAACTGTGTTTGCACAGATATTCTTGCGACCAATATTACCGGTTATATTTCGATTAAACTCTACTGCATCACCATCGACCCTGTCCCAAAGCTCTTGAGGCCACTGGGAATGATCTGTCAGCATTTCAATAAAACCCTTCAAATTGGTATTCAGATATTCACAAGCATCGTTTATGGCCATTAAGTAATCACGATGAAATGAGGAATTTTCCAAGTGTTTGAGAGGGGGGGAAGTGAAAGTTGTGAATGCTATTCTCTCGAGAAAATGCCTAAGTATGGCCGTCTTTTTATGCAATATGTAATAAACAGGATATTTCATGGCTTGGACACTCCACCCGGCTTAATTAATTTGGTAAAAACAAGTAATTTGATTAATCTGCCGAAGCTCTCCTATGGCATTTATATCATTATAAGAGTAAGCAATTCAGTACTAATCTGTCGGTTGAAGCTCATTCAATGACATCTGAAACTTTTCGTTTGGCCATTATTTGCCGAATATAATCGATATCTACCGCATCAACACCTTTTATCAGAAGCATCACAGCAACATAGGTTGTCACGCTGATGAGTATAACAGCAGCCAAAGGAAGTGACAGTAGACAGTAAATGGTTATCCCCATAATGACAGAAGCAATTGTTGGTTTAATTGTCGCAACAAAGTAGTCAACCATAATAGGGCGTGTTGCCAATACAAGGGCCTGAAGAAAAGCACCTATCAGGCTGTAAGAGACAAGTGTGGCTATGGCTGACCCAAGACCAGAGTAACTTGGAATCAGCCAAAAATTTAGAAGAACATTGGAAACAGCGCTTGCCATCGTCAGGAAAGACATTAGCTTCTGCTGCCCCAAAATCACCAGAATATTCCCATTAATACACCCCATAAAGACAAATATCTGTGACCAGATTAAGACGGCTAGAATCATAGTACTCCCGGTAAATTTGTTTCCATAAATAAGATCCATGATCGGGCCGGCCAGGATACAAGTCCCAAAAGCAACAGGGATTATAATCATGGCCATATATTTGAATGCACGCCGGAACACAAATACAAACTTTTCCTGAGAACGGGTGTAGCTCTGACACATGAACGGAAACATCACTGTCGAAAATGCAATCGCAATGAAGTTTAAACCTTCTGTTAATTTTACCACCGCTGAATACTCACCGAGCGCAGCATCCCCCTTTAACCGATAGAGCATGACTTGATCAATTCTAGTGTTGATTGCAATGAAGAAACTCGCGATAAGTATTGGCCATGCAGCTTTAAGGAGTTTCTTAGAAATGATCGGGTCCAGTTTCATGACTGGCTTCAGTTTCAGTTTTATCACACATAGAATCCAGCAAATAGCTATAACCAAGATAATGGAGAATGCGTTGAATACGACCAGCAGTAGGATGGGTGCGCCCATGACCGCTGCAACAACCATGGCCACAGAGGTGAGCATTGAGATTATCATCTCTGGCAGCGAATAATAATATGCCTTCATATGATGTTGAAAAAGACCGGCAAAGGTAGAACTGAATCCAAACAGGAGAGAAAGCGAGACGATGTAGATGATTTTTTTCACTTCTGCGCCGTAACCACAAAACTGCAGTACCATAACACTTAATACAGCGGCAAGAACTCCGCCGATTAATTTCAAAATAATTGCATTGCCGATTATAGACGCGTGGCGATCATTGATAGAAAGTTCTTTGATGACAAGAGAATCGATTCCTAAGCCGGTGATGATCTGAAAAAACGACAGATACGCAAAAACCACGCTGTACAACCCCAAACCATTTTTTCCCAGGCTTCTGGCAATGATGATGAACGCAATACTTTGGACAATCACGCTTGTGATGCGGCACACAGACAGCAGCAATGTATTGAAGGCAATAGTTTTAGGATTACTCAAGGCGGGTTACCTAGTATTTACACACATTTATAATTTCAAGCGCAATGACTTTACTATTACGCTGGTTCAATGCTTATACATTTGCCGCAAAATCCGGCGAAACTTCCACACAATATTAATAAAATGAATAATTAGTTTGCTTGGTTGCAGATATATTACTTTTTTCTTGTAAACTAAGGCATCTGTTGGTGTATTTTTTTCAATGGTTCTCATTTTATAAGAATATACTTTTACTTCGTCATTAAATTGATTTTTTTGCAGCAGGTCGGCTACATGTGAAAAAAAATTATACATAATATAATTTCTTTTACTTTGAATAGAATCGGGCAAAATTTTGAGGTTAAAATAGGAGTTAAGAAAATCATACCTGCCAGACATTATGCCTGGTATTCTCTTTGGGTTCACACTTAAAGCAGCTTCGTGTACAGCATATTTGGCAAATACTTTAGGGATATACTCAATATGACAATGAAGCCCTAAGTGTGCCCAAGTGAAAAAATCATCTTTTAACAAGCCATATTTACCTGGGAATGGCAATAAATATGATTTTTCAAAAGCAGACTTCTTAAAAAAACTTGCGGCTAAATGTACGCCTGATTTATGAGAAAGGTAGGTAACGAGATCGAACTTAGTTGATTGATTTCTACATATGATATTTCCTTCAATATCTGTATTGTAAATATCGCCATGAATTACATCTATATCGGGATTATCTCGAAATTTTGCCACGACTAAAGGGATGGCATCAGGCAAAATTTCTTCGTCAGCTAATGATGCGCATATTATTTCACCTTGACAACGTGACAACGCCAACCAGAAACCCTCTTCACAACAGCTGTCAGACGCGGAAATCAACCGCAACCGATCTCCAAACTTCCCTCTGTATTCATCGAAGATTTTCAGTGTACCATCTGTGGACAGACCATCCTGGACTACGTATTCAATGTTTTCATAGCGTTGCATGGCCACCAGCACTGCTTGTATGTGTCTGCGGATGGTCGCTTCAGCGTTTTTACATGTACAGAAAATCGAAACCAATGGCTGATAAGAGGTCTTCATCTTATTGGCATTTCCGCATAGGATTAATTACGCCCTCATGCACCTTTAGTTGTAGAGCCTGCTCCATGTTTGCCCAGACATAGTCATCATGATATTTGTCTATTTTGATACTTTCCTGTGATAACGCTTCCATGTGGCAACAGATATTCACAGTATGAACATCGCAAGCCATGTTGCCTTCTTTGGGGAACATTGTCTCTTCAATCGAAATCAGCTTATCGAAGTGACACGTCAGACCCGTTTCTTCGCGAGCCTTTCTGATTGCTGCATCAACGATGAGCTCTCCCTTGTTTATCCTACCACCAGGAAACCAGTAGTGCCCTTTGGCAGGATCATTCGTTCTTCTCAGCAGGAGACACTTACCCTCATACGTGATCACGCAATCTACACACAATATAGGTAAGCATTCTAAGATTTTTTCATATTCTTCTTTCGGAATAAATGTCACTCAGATTCTCCGAAAAAAGAGTGTATTAATGAAGCGAGGACTTTAAGTCGATTTTCATCAACAAATTGATTATTGCCGATATAAAAGGCATTCGTATGGATGAAATCTGCATTCGGATAGTCTACTGGGTTGTAGTATTTGCTCAGAAAAGGCTGTCGGAGAAGGTTGCCACTGATAAGGGGACGTGATTCGATACCTGCATCACGTATCAGCGATTGAAACGCCTCTTTGCGTTCACGGTTTTTGAACAGAAATGGCAGGACAAAAGAAGAAATTCCCAGGGCATCAAGGAGAACAAGATCATCTTCGTATTTACTGCACAGAGTGAGAAATTTACGGTAATTCCTATTGCGAATGGTTATATATTCATCAATCCGTTCCAACTGAGCCAGACCAAGTACTGCGTTGAATTCCGTGTTACGCACATTGAACCCGTCCGTCAGAAACAAAAAGTTGAAATCAATATTCTCATGCGCTTTTTTTATCGTAACATGTTTTTCCGGTGGCAGTTCGCGAGCCAAGCCATGTGAGCGTTTCAAGAGAAGGAGATTGTAAAGTTCCTCACTATTGGTGCAAAGCATTCCACCTTCAACCGTCGTCATGTGATGACCCCAGTAAAAACTGAACGTCCCGGCCAAGCCAATATTGCCCACCTTTGTTCCGTTCAGCGTGGCTCCCTGTGACTCACAGCTATCCTCAAGAATAACGATATCACGCTCACCGATAATCTCTTTTATCCTGTTAATATTTGCTGGAAATCCCAAAAGATGAGCAAGAAAGATAGCTTTAGTCTTTGCCGTTATCTTCGAGCCAAGCTTATAGTAATCCAAGGAGAGATCCGTCAGGTTTACATCAACAAAAACTGGAGTTAGTCCGCATTGCATGACTGGCGTTACCGTCGTTGGCCACGTCACCGCTGGGACGATCACTTCATCACCGTCTTGCCAGTTGAACAACTCTTTAGCAGCGTGGACCAACAGAAGATTGGCTGAACTGCCCGAGTTAACGTAGACACAATAGCGGCAGCCCTGCCACTCAGCGAAGGCATGCTCAAAAGCTGCAACCTTTGTAAATTGGGTAAACCTCTTGGTTTCCCTGATAAATTCAACCAACAGGTCTAGATCGCATTCGGTCACGATATTTTCTTGGAGCTTCCAAAACATACGACAATCTCCTTCTTAATTTCATGTCAGTCGTGCAGTTTATTCTGTTTAATCATTATGCTTCCAGACAATTGGCCTTTTGCCACTCTATGGTACGTTCTACACCCTCAGGCAAATCAACGAAAGAAACTGCCCCGAACTCGTTGATGAACTTGTTAAGATCCAGACGAACATCCTCGGGTGCACCGACGATTCCCAAACTACTTACCTCAGGGATATACACAGGTACCTGCAACTGTTTACCAATTAGCTGGGCCAGAGCAGCAATGGTTGTGCCTGATATTCCCCCGACATTATAAACAGAATCTTTTCCTCCAAGAAGAATTAGCCACATCATGTTTACTATGTCTGCCACATAGCAATAGGTTCTTTTTGCAAATCCTTGATCAAGAAGGTGGATGGCCTTCTCACGTAAAGCACTTTCGATAAAAGTATGCATTACCCTCTTATCCCCAGGTTTAGTACCCGGGCCATAAGCTAAACTTATTCTCGCTGATTTAGCGTCAATCTCTTTGGACCGATAGGCGTTGCAAATGGCTTCACCACAACGTTTGGATTCGATATAACAAGAGCGGGCATGAGTTGTATTGTTGGTTCCTATGTGCTCTTCAGAAAAAGGCGGGTTGGCTAAACCGCTATAGACTTCACTGCTGCTGGCAAAGAGAAAATGTCCACCAGGCAATAGTTTTTCTAGCAAAGCGAAGGTGGCAATAGTTCCTAGTTTAAGAGTCGTTAAAGGGTTCTCCATAAACAGACCCGGCTGCGCGTATGTCGCAGCGTGAATGATAATATCTGCTTGCGGTAGTCTCTCCAGAAAATTGGTATCAGTCATGTCTCCGCATAAGAATGAAACATATCCTTGTTTCTCTAGCGGCTTTAGGTGGTCTGAAACACCTCGCTGGACAACTGCTATGACTTTTAGTCGCAGTCTCAACTCCATTTGGCAGTGCAAGAGTCCGTACAAGAGATTTGTTCCGATCAGTCCGGATGCCCCAGTTATTAAAACAGTCTTGCCATCCAGTTTCGAAGTTGGGATCCCTTTCAGGCTGTGACGTCCGTCCTCTTCCAATAAATCGAGCCTATACATTGAGAAAATGCTCCAATCGCTCTTTTATGTGTTCTGAAGTCAAACCGCATGCTATGTCGTGGTCTTTAGCGTGTCCATAACTAGTTAGGAACTGGCGCGGCACTCCGATTGAATTTAACATGATAGCTCTGCCTTTCATCGCAAACATAACTTCGTGTGCCAATGTACCTTCATAAAAAGGCTCAACCACAACAACTTTTTCAGAAGGACAGTTTTTTCTCAGAGTGTCTCCATCAAATGGAGAAATTGTCGTGTAGTATAAGATAGTCACATCAAGCTCATGTGCGGCCTCAAGTACACTGTTAAGTGTTGGTCCGATTGCAACAACAGTACCTAACTTGCCACGCTGAATAACCAGCGCTCGACTAAATTCAACATCGTAGCTTTGTTGGTTACTTTGCTCACTTAGACGGAAATAGGTTGGATTATTGTCCGCATAGGCAGCGCGAAACAACTGATCAAACTCTGCAGGTGTTCCCGGTATGACAATTTCCATCCCCGGCAATGCGCTGAGAATAGCCACATCTCCAGGACAATGGTGAGTGCAACCCAACGAGGCATAATCATAAGATGACCCGACGCTAACAATATTGGCGGGTAAGTTCTGGTAACAAAGATCAATTTTGATCTGTTCGAAACAGCGCTCTACCGCAAACGGAGCGATGCTGTGAAGCACAGGTATCATTTTTTCTTTTGCCAATCCGGCCGCCACACTGGTCATTGCCTGCTCACAGATACCAATGTTATAGGTGCGCTCAGAGTACAGCTCGAAGGCATTTCGAAAACCGAAAACGCCAATATCCCCCAATAACAGGACCAAGCTCTCATCCTGAGCCATTAAGTCTTCTATGGTATTTACAAATTGTTTTCTCATGCCAACTCCTTAAGAATAACGGGGAGTTCATCTTGGGTTGGCGCACGATGGTGCCAGGCAGGATTGTTCTCCATTTCTTTACAGCCAAATCCTTTTATTGTCTCAGCGATGATTGCAGTTGGCCTGGTCGGATCGGTGCGAATCATGGCATCATATATTGCCTTGTGATCGTGCCCATTGATAGTGGTAGTAGCCCACCCGAAAGATGCAAACTTGGCCGCGATGTCACCAAGTGATAGCGCCCTATCTGTAGAGTGATTGTAGTCCACAATGCAGGTAAGATTCGACAGTCGATGGTGAGCTGCCAAAAGCGCTGACTCCCAAATACTTCCTTCATTGCACTCACCATCTCCAACCAATACAATGACGCGTCGGTCTACGTTGCGAATACCCATACCCATGGCCATGCCAGTGCCCATAGGCAGCCCGTGCCCCAGAGAGCCTGTAGAAGCTTCGACTCCTGGCACCTTGTTGTGATCTGGATGCCCACCAAGGAAGCTGTCAAAGGCAGTAAAACGCTCCAATTCAGCAACTGGGAAGAAACCGCTTTTAGCCAAAACTGCATATAGCGCCAAGGAGCTATGTCCCTTGCTCAAAACGAAACGATCTCGGTCATCACATTTGGGATTCTTCGGATCAATTCGCAATACCTGAGCATAGAGAACCCAAAGAAGATCCAGTACGGAAAAAGCACTCCCGATATGCCCCTCACCTGCGGCAGCCGCTGTTTTTACAATTAGTCGCTTTAGCTCATTTATTATTGATTTCACAGTGACCCTCAAAATAAGTAGTTAAAGATTATCCGCACTTTCATTTCCATGATTAATCAATAGAATATGCGCACATTCTCATTCTTTATTTCCGTCCTGTTTGCTCGACGAACCACCGGTACGCATCTCTTATTCCTTCCTCCAGTCCAAAGGTGTGCCGCCAACCAAGAGAATGAATTCTGGATGCGTCAGCCAGTTTGCGGGGTGTGCCATCCGGTTTGGATGTATCAAAAACAATCTCACCTTCAAAGCCAACCACCTTCTTCACCAGGAGCGCCAGGTCACGAATACTTATTTCCTGGCCTGAAGTGATATTAATCAAGGCCGGAGCTAGTTCAAAATCCAACAAACCCTCATAACGTTCATCATCCAGATTCATCAGATAGAGGCTTGCAGCGGCCAGGTCATCGACGTGCATGAATTCACGTAAGGGGGTGCCAGTTCCCCATAATATCACGTTCTCTTCGCACGCCACCTTCGCCTCATGGAATTTTCTTATCATGGCTGGCAAAACATGGGAATTATGCAGGTCGTAGTTATCATGGGTGCCATAGAGATTGTTCGGCATGGCAGCCAGGTATTTCGTTCCGTACTGCTGGTTGTAGGCACGGCACTGGAAGATGCCGGCGATCTTGGCTATGGCATAGGCATCATTGGTCGGCTCAAGCAGACCTGTGAGAAGATGCTCTTCTTTCATTGGCTGGGGAGCATTTTTGGGATAGATGCAGGTACTGCCCAAAAACAGCAGGCGTTTGACATTATTCAGCCAGGAGTTGTGGATAATGTTGGTCTGGATCATCAGGTTGTCATAGATGAACTCAGCCTTATAGGAACTGTTGGCCATGATGCCGCCGACCGTGGCAGCCGCAAGAAAGACATACTCGGGTTGTTGTTCACGAAAAAAGAACTCAACTGCTGCCTGGTTGCGCAGGTCGAGTTCAGCCCGCGTTCTGAGCAACAGATTGCTGTATCCTTCGGCCTGTAGACAGCGAGCAAGAGCCGATCCCACCATGCCGCGATGCCCGGCGATAAATATTTTTGCATGTTTATTCATTCAATCGGCCTTTTGAATATTCAGCATTATAAGGTATGAGGCGTATTATCCTGAGTAACAGCATCTCCAAGCCCTAAAATCATCTCATTGCCGGCGCCCAGTTCCCGTAAGCAAGACCTGAGATACTCCGAGCGCTTCATCGAGGTAATAATCACTCTTTGGCTGCCTGTCAGCAGGCCGTGATTCAGGCTCACGACATTCCAGCCCATGAAGTCACTGCCGACATTCCGGTCATCCATAACCGTAGACAAGTCCAGCCCGGCCTCGCGCAAGGAGAGCCAGGCTATTTCCGTGACTTCATCAACACCACAGAAGGCAACTCGCGTAATACCACGCTCAGCAAGTCCCTTGAAAATTGCAAGATAGTCCTGGCGTGTTACCGTGTAAAGACTGGTAAAGTAATGTACATGCTGATAGGCAAGTCGGCCCTTTTCCGCAATTCCTTGGGGTGTCAACAGATACGCATAACGGTTTTGGGGATAGTTCTTGATGCGGATGTAGCCCTTGGCCACAAAATTCTTGATGTAGGAATTTACCAACCCCAGTGCAATGCCCAAGCGATGAGCCAACTCACGCTGGGAGACAGGTTGTTCATCCGCCACTTCGGAAAGAAGCTGGAAGGCCTTAAAATCTTCGGTGGTGCCATTGCGACTATTGTTCATAAATTGAACAATAGAACAGCTGAATTATAAAATCAAGAGTAAAACAGGTTATTTAACTGTTATTGCAGTTCATAAAGTGACAGCGGAGTTCAATTATAGGCTGGGATGATAACAACATGTATGATTGGAAGATGCCATGCAGAGCCTTCTGCTGCAACCTGTATATACGATTAAATGATGTGCTTAATAGTAACAGATGGATAAAACAACATGTAAATAAAAAACAGCGACCATACAAACCCATCATAAAGCTTTGTGATGTTTGTATGGCCGCGAACAAAATACTTACTTCAAATTTACGGCATCGAAGGGTTACCCCATGCTGGTGTTTTCTGGAAGTGGCAGCTTACATTGGAACAGGTACCCGTCCTGTGATCTGTGCCGCCAAGACGGTTAGACGTGTATTTGGTCTGAATTGTCTGATCCAGGCTGAACTGGAGGTTAGGATTAATAGAAACCTTGACCTGTGCGTAAGCAGGAACTGAAAGATGATCGCTTTCCTTGTGACAGCCGGTACAGAGAGACCAACCTTGCGACGGATTAGCTGAAGCAGGAACATGACCTGCAACAATGTGCGCTCCACCGCCACCGGTATAATCCTCGAATTTGCCGCTGCTGTAATTGTTTTGAACAATATTATGCGATTTCGGCACCGGTGGATAACCGTGGCACGCATCACATACACCATAGGGGTAGAAGGCAAAGGTTGCCGGGGAACCAGGTGGTGGATTATGTGGATGACAGGCCAGGCAGTTTGTATCCGGGCCAAAGCTTCTGTGGTTGGCAAAGGAACCGTTGAAATTGGCATTAGAACCGCTTGAGGGGCCGTCAACAGCCTCATCTACACCGCGCTTGAAGTGTATGGTATTGGAATGGCAGACTTGACAGATGCCGCGGAACGGGGCTGCTGTCTGTATGAAGTTATAAGGGCCGTTTTTCTGCACTCTATTTAATCCAATACTTGTGTACGAAGATTGATAGACAATGGGCACTGGCGCAGAGATCGAATTGAACACTATCTGGTTATTGATCATACCAAAATTACCTGTTCCATGAACATTGTGGCATCTGGAGCAGGCCATGGTCGGCGTACCATTACGCGCTTCGCCTGTCGATGTCACATGGGTAAACCGCACCTTGTTTGCCGCTGATTGACCTTCCCAGTGACATTTACCGCAGATGGCATTGGTGCCACCTCTTCTGACAGCAGTATATTCAACAAATACCAGACGTTTATTATCACCCAATAAAGGAGGATTGCTGATATGGGCGCTGTTCTGGTCATGGCATTCGATACAAGTCATTTTATTGTAAGGTGCTGCAGTTTTGCCATGCCCTGAAGTTGTGTAGTTGATCTGCTTTGGCGCCAGCACCGTGCCGTAGCGAGACGCCGAGTAGGTATCCCAAATCGGATGACACTTGGTACACGCAACACGGCTATTATCAGACCATGTCGGGAGAAGTCCCTGCTGCAATCCGCCATGACACTTGTAGCAGATACTGCCGGAGCTTTGATCGGCAACCTTATTGCCATCAACGTGCGATATTTCTTCAACAAAACTGGAATGGCACTTCTGGCAGGCATTCGGCACACCGGCAAACCTAGGACCGTAGGTGCTGGAAAGATGGGCAAAGTGGGCATTGGAATTGATCATGCCATAGGTATTAGCGCTCTCGGGACCTCGTACCCCGTGGCAGGAACCACACTGACCAGTCGCCTGGATATTCCAGTTTGGAGCAACCTTGGATTGTTGTCCGGCGCCATTGGAGTGGCAGTAGATCGTATTGCAGGTTTGTGCGTTGTTATACGGTAGAATTGAATCTGTGACAAGATTCTGAAGCCCGGTATTAGAGAAGGAATAAGAAACATTCTTTACACCATTGACATGATTGGTGGCCGGGAAAATCAGTCCTGAATTGTTTGCAAAAGGTGCTTTATTTCGCAATGTTATTGCATGGCAGTTCTGGCAGGAGTAATTAATTCCGGAAGATGCGGCATGCCGTTCATGCGTGACACTCAGCAATCCGGTTGTTGTTTTATCGCCATGGCATGCCTGACAACGGTTGGAGGCATTGACAATAGTGTCCTTTGTGTTCACCCAACTTACTGTAATTGACGCGCCCCGGGCATTGCTGTGACAGTAGGTGCTGGAACAGGTTCGTGCGCCGTTATCATACGCTGCACTCGCTCCTGCAATAACATTATCATCCAGAAACACCTGTTGGAAGTTACCGGTATTATGGGCTGTATTGCCCTTGTGACACTCACTGCACGCAATCTTATATAAGATTCCATCGGCGTGGGTGGCATGAGGGGTTCTGGATTCGTCCACGGGATAGACCCTGTCGGCCTGATTTGTGGCTGTCGACCAGACAGCATAACCATCAGTACCTCGTGCATTTATTTTCGGTGGGAAGCCGTGGCAGGAGGAACAGCCAAAATTTCCTACATGATTATGGCAGTCGTCACATTTCTGGCGGTCAGTTTTGATTCCTTGAGTTGGATCATCTTTATCCACGTAATGTCCGATTTTAAATGTATCTTTATCATAGTGGCACGCCTGGCAAACACCCAAAGCTCCATCAGCCGGAACTGGCCCGCGGTAGAACTCTTTCCTGGCCCCGGTATAACGGTAAAAAGTCCGGATTCTCGTATACTTGCCCGATGCGGTTGAAACTATCATGAAGCGGCGGAGAATATACAGGTTGGGGTTCATTTCCTCTGTTCCAGCAACGGCGTCAGGATCGTATTCCACGTGACCGGAATGGCAGTCATTGCACTGAATATTCTGTCCTGTGCCATTGTGAGATTTCTTACCGGCATGACAGTTGGTGCAAATATTAATGTCATCGGCAGTCTTGCCCCGTGCATTGGTTCTGAGCAGATGCCCCCTGGATGTGGAGAGTTGGTTGTAGGTCGTAACTCCGTCATTTGTGCCGCTACTGGAGTCCGTGTAGTGAATTCCGTGGCAAGTTGAACAGAGTAGATTGCCGTCATACAACTTCATATTCGATGAATCGTTAGCGGGATTTGCATTTTCCGGAGCCGGCTGAAACCTGTCCGGATGTTGTTTAATCGCAGAGGTGTAGTTGATATTGATAGGATGGGACCCGGTCATATGAGTAGTGGTACTACGAACCTTGTGACAATCAAGGCACAGCTGGTCTCTATCGTTTCGCCCGCGAAGGAAAGGGGCGGAATTAGTGGCAGACGAGTATTCACCATGAACAGAATGGCAACGGACGCATAAAAGCAGCCCCTTAATAGTACTGGTTGCATTCATGGCAGCTGCGGTTGGCGGCGATGCACCTGCCGCAGGATTCGTGTCGGGACCTGCCCAGTTGTGTGATGTTTGATATATTCTGGTGGGTGTAACGTTGCCGGAATAGCCATTCATGATTGTATTATAGGGGTTGGCGGCATCTGTCTGATAAAATGGTTTCTTGCCGCCCAGCGGGTCATTGGGGTTGTGGCAGGAGGTGCAGATGTTGTTAAATCCGGTGGTACCCAAAGTCGAATGCGCATTATGACAAACCGTACATCTATAGCCATAGGTGCTGTCATGTGGGAATACGATTGCCAAGGCCGCTACCGGCACCAATAATATGGCAATCAATACCAAAAGGATTGTATTATGACTATTTTTCATGGCTCGCTCCAGACAAGCAATAGATCAATCATCGATTATTTTTTATGGCATCCAAGGCAAAGCGAACTGCCGTTATTGTCCCTTACCAGAAATGGGGTTCTGTCTTTATACTCCTGTGTAGCACCAGGCAGTTCCACCCTGGCACCCCCGGTCAACCCATATCCGTAATAGACATGTGGATTGTGACAGGACGAACACTCTACTCTATCGCTATTTGGTCCAAAAAAGCGCAGGCCATTTTGCTTGGCTTCTACAAGCGTATTCAAGGCACTTGATTTGCCGGCCTCTCCCAACACGCTTTGATAAGAGAAACCGATCGGGTGATCATCCGTCAGGTTTGTTCCATTTAAGGAAGCAGCACTTGAGGGTATTTTGCCATCGGCGTCACGTTCAGCACCAAGATTGGACGGATACGATGATGTTGTGCCTATCCATAAATCGCCAAAAGCTTGAGGCCCGGTTGCATCGAAACCAATACCGAAATCTATAATGGCATCACCATTGACATCTGTGGCTTCGCGGACCGATGAATTATGCAGGACATTGACAGCTGTCTTGCCATCATGGCAACTGAGACAGAGCATGGATTCGCTGGTCGCAGTAATTGAAGAATGCCTTACTGTATTTGACAGGGTTCCTGATGAGGTATAAAGACGATATGTCGAAGCTGTAGCGCTGTCATATACTTTGTTCCACAACGGCACGGCAGGTGAGGCATTATGCGGAGTATGACAGAAGATACACACCTGATCAGCCCCCTCTGTTCTGGCATAATATTGTCTCTGCGCGGGTGTTAGTCCAGTTGCTGCAACATCATTATTAGAAAGGTTATGGACCGTGAACCTCACGTCATAAAATTTTTCGGCAAAGGTGGTATGTGCAGGATATACAAACATAACCAGCAGAAGTATATTGAGTACCTGATTTTTCATACGGACATTTCCTTCATACTTTTTTTTGTGCAGTGGATCTAATCCATCCTGCCCGGATAAACAAGGCAAGCGTAATAACTTATATTCGGCTGTTTACCAGGATATTTTTCCAAGAGCCTTTTTCTGTATGAGAAGCGCATCTGTCATATCCAGTTTCCCATTAGGATTGATTTTTCCATTGCGTAACGGACCAACATCGCCATGCACAAGCTGCTGAAAGGTTGGCTTGGTCTTCGATGCAACCAGCTTGATAACTATATTAGCATCCTCGACTGTTACTCTACCATCACCGTTCAAATCTCCATCCGGAACCGGCACACTGATGCGAGCGACAGAGAGGTTTCCAGCGGCATCTGTTGCCTCGGCTGAGAGGGTCGCGATGTCATAGGTGCGTCCGGAGAGATCCGCTGTCCATATATTTTCTGCAAATGCTACCGTACCAAAGATACCGGCTGCGTCTTTAACAACAACGGTTGCCCCAGCTTCAACGGTTCCAGTGATCATTGCAGGATAAGCCGAATTTACCGGATCAACCGTCAGCATGGGGGGAGTAACATCGTACACAATCGTGCGACTCGCGGTTGTAAAGTTGCCGGCGTCATCACCGACCGTGACCGCAACCGAATAGGTGCCTTCCTCGGTAAAGTCAGCAAACAGACTGAATTCTCCATTTACTAGTGTCACCAGCTTAGCAACACCGTTTACCGAAGCAGTAATACTCTCCAGGACTATACCTGCGTTGTCATCAACCGTACCCTTAATAGTCAAGCCAGGCAATTTGACAGCCACATCCTGTGACGGGCTGGTAATGGCGACATTCGGCGCAAACGGATCATACAAGATAGTTCTAATTTCGTTAGCAACAAGTCCTGCAAGATCAGTGGCTTCAATATTAATTTCATTCAGACCTGCTGAAAGTCTGACTGAAGCGCTCCAGTCGAGTCCGCCACCGGGGTGGTTAGCCACAACTCCGTTTACCTTGACCGTGGCTGCCTCGTCAACACTTCCTGTTATCATTGCATCTATTACATTGGTGAATGCTCCATCCGCCGGAGCCGATACCATGATTTTTGGTAATTCCGTATCAAAAACTATCGTCCGGGTGTTGTTTGTGATATGGCCCAGACTGTCGCCAGCACTGACAGAAATAACGTTATCGCCTTTAACAAGGGCAATCGCGTAACTGAACAGGCCATTATGGACTGAAACCGGAGTGCCGTTCACAACAACACCAGTCAGATTAGGATCAAACACCGTGCCGGAGATGTTCTGTACCTGATTGGCGGTAGAACTGCCATCGGGCATGGCAGCAACTGTCAGTACAGGAGCCTGCGTATCGAGTGTGATTGCAATGCTCTTATAACTCGGTGAAGAACCACTACGAGCAGCCGTAACATCGATCGAGTTGATTCCTTCCGCCAAAATCAGGGTATACGTCCATGTACCGCTGCTGGATACCTCTGCTTGGCCAGACAGATTATTGGCGGCATTAGCAATATAGATTATTGAACCCGACTCAACCGTTCCGCTCAGCACAATCGAGGGCTGTGAAGTCAGAAGCGGGAAACCGTCTATCGAAAAAACCGCATTCGGAGGATTATACTGAATGGTCGCGGTCTTGGTAATGGTTGTTCCATAGCCGTTTTTAGCAGTAATTGAAACGACATTGGCGCCAGGATTAAGGCCATCTACAGGAATCATCCACGACATTGCGGATGGGAAGCTTGCGGCACTGATACGAGCAGCGGTATTTACCGAGGCGGCAAGCGTGCATCCAATATCCACTGTGCCGGTCAGAACAACGGAAGGTACGCTGACGGATATTTCTGGTTGGTTTATAACAAGGGCTGGAGGAACACTGTTAACGGGATTCTGACCTCCATCTATACCAAAACTGACAAGATTACTCATGCCATTGGCAACAAGTAACCGCTTATTAATCGGATCAAACTGCAGATCACTGGGAGTCAGCAGAGTACCCCGTTTATCACCATAACTGCCAACATAAGAGAGAAACTGTTTCGATACCGGGTCTATTACCTGGATTTGAGCCTGGAAAATGTCAAGAACATACATACGGGATGCAACTCCGTTGGCATATTCAAAGGCAACTCCGGATGGATAACTGAATTTCAATGGTGCAGGGGCTCCTAGCGAGCCAATTGTCTGCAAAAAAGTTCCTGTTGATGAGAAGAAAATTACCTTGCCTGCGAGACCGTCAACAACTGCAATTCGTGAACTTGCAACTCCGGAGATAGTTTCAGAGATCACAGCTATTGAGTTCGGTAGTACAAATTTGCCGTTTGCGGTCCCATAGCTACCAAATGTAGATGCCGGGAGGTACGTACCGGCGGGAGTGAACACCTTGACATTATAAGCCCCGGCATCGACAACGTAAATAGTACCATTCGGATCCACAGCCATATCAGCGACCCTGACAAACTGACCAGTTCCAGAACCCAATTTAGCAACCTCTACACCATCTTGATCGAGCACCGCAACAGAATCACCCAAAGCAACAAGAACCTTACCTCCAGGGATGGTGTTATTACCGTTAAGCAATGCAACAGAACCGACCGGTACACTGGTCGGCATGACTTTAACAACCACACCATACTTGTTTAGCTCGACAACTCCGCCAGATCGCGGATCTGCAACGTAAATATTGCCGTCGCCGTCAAGTGCCATCTTAAGCGGCGTCCGTAGGCCATCTACAATAGATTCAAGAGTTGCAACCGCCGGAGCAATGGCTGCCAACGCGTTACCACACAGTGATATCACCAGTGTAACCAACAGCCCGCCAAGGAGCGCTATGGACACATTATATTTGGATTTCATTTCTATTCCTCCGTAATGACAGGAGATATTTTGTTTAAGGGGGTGATATACCTCAAATATTCTTCTTGTCCGCAATAACAAAGTGCAACTCTAGTGCCATCGCAAAGATATTATCGCATTATAATTAGCATTAGGGGCATTAATACCAATTAATACATTTGTTTTTCTATGTCGTCTACTTCAAATATCCAAATTTTTTCATGCGGTAACGGAAGGCATCAATACCAAGTCTGAGTTTTTTTGCTGCTTTAGACTGATTCCATTCCGTAATTTCCAATGCTTGGCGGATGAGTTCTTTTTCAACTTCTTCAATATCGATACCCTCGGGTGGAAGTCTAAATGCTGACATGGGAGCACCACCTTGTGGGGATGCCTTGGCCACAATCTCCAACGGCAGGTGTTCCAGAAGCAGAGTTTCGTCATTACCCAGAATAATAGCCCGCTCTATGACGTTTTTTAATTCACGCACATTGCCTGGCCAATTATAATCGTGCATCAATCGTTCAGCCATGGCGGCAATACCCTGGACCTTTTTATTAAAGTCTTTATTGTAAACTTCAATAAAATGGGCTGCCAGCGGGATAATATCCTCTCTGCGCTCTCGCAAAGGTGGCAGGAAAATTGGAATAACCTGCAGGCGATAATATAGGTCGTTGCGGAATGATTTATCTTCTATGGATTTTTGCAGATCTTTGTTGGTGGCGGAAATGATGCGCACATCAACCGTAAAAACCCGCCCTCCGCCGATTCGCCGGAAGGTGCGGTCTTCCAGGAAACGGAGCAATTTGGCCTGCATCCCCATCTCCATGTCGCCTATTTCATCCAGAAAGACAGTACCTCCGTCTGCCAGCTCAAAAAGACCTTTTTTTGTGGCTTTTGCGTCGGTGAAGGCGCCCTTTTCGTGTCCGAACAGCTCGCTTTCCAGTAAGGTTGCCGGTACTGCGGCACAGTTGATGGCAATAAATGGTTTACCGGCGCGATTCGAACTATAGTGAATCCACTTGGCTACCAACTCTTTACCGGTACCGGACTCACCCTGAACCAGTACGGTAGTGGCCTCGCTCTTGGCAACCTTGTCAAGGACCTCCATCAGGTATTGCATATGCCTGCTGTCACCAATAATATTGGGCGCGGATTGTTTGGTTTCGGTTCGGAGCCTGGCAACTTCCTGTTTGAGATCAGAGGTTTCAAGTGACTTTCTGATGATTATAGAGAGCTCGTCAAGGTTAAACGGCTTGCTGACATAGTCATAGGCTCCCAATCTCATGGCATTGACCGCGATATCCAATCCGCCATGCG
>JBGSQD010000311.1:0-17001 GCA_041738275.1 Geobacterales bacterium | reverse complement strand
AAACGGTCCTTGGGATTCTTACGGAGTGGCTTGCGGCACTGCCTGGCGCCCATCATTCGGTCAGTATTACCGGTGGGGAACCGTTGCTATCCGCTGATATTCTTTCTGTGTGGCTCCCAGAGATCCGCAAGCTGCTCCCGATACACCTGGAAACAAACGGCACAATGCATGTTGAGTTCGCACAGGTTATTCGTCATACAGACTTCATAAGCATGGACATGAAACTTCCATCAACGGCGTGCTGCAGCGAATATCTCTGGGAGATGCACCGTCTCTTTCTTCAAGCATCAATCAAGCATAATGTATCGGTTAAAATCATTGTTGGTAATGACACCACAGACGACGAAATACAACAGGTATGCGACATGATTGCAGCGGTAGACCATGCAACACCCCTCTTCCTTCAGCCTGTATCGCTTCCCGGCGGTGGTGTCGGTATCAGTGCCGTTCATGTTCTGCAGTTACAGGGGGTGGCAGCGAGCCGGTTGCCGGATGTGAGGGTTATCCCCCAGATGCATATAATGCTTGGAGCTATTTGACCGGTATTCCTGGCTTTTCCGCCAGATGCCACAATTCGTTGACTAAACAGCACTGCCTGCAGTTTTTTTGATTCAAGTGGCATTAATACGGCGTTGAGGTTAAAAAAAGGGAGTTAGCTGTTGCTAACTCCCGAAATTTCTTTTGGTGGAGGTGAACAGGATCGAACTGTCGACCTCTTGAATGCCATTCAAGCGCTCTCCCAGCTGAGCTACACCCCCACATCAAAATGAACCTTGCTTTTACCAGATCAAATATTTGATGTCAACCAATATTTGCGATTTTGTATATTCAGACCGCGCTTTACTCTTGACGGTTTTATCATTCATGCAGTATATTGTCCGAATCACGCCAGAGTGGTGAAATGGTAGACACAGCAGACTCAAAATCTGCCGACTGCAAGGTCATGCCGGTTCGAGTCCGGCCTCTGGTACCAAGAGACAATAAAGGCTTTACGGGGATTTCCCGCGAAGCCTTTTCTTTTTTTTATCAAATGTACTGCCACGTTAGCAATGGTTCAGGTTACACTTCTTCCTTCATCAACAGTCCAAGCTCTTTCAGGCGATACTGCAACGTTCGAAGAGAAATACCGAGGGCTTGTGCCGTTTGCCGCCGGTTTCCCCGAAACTGTTGCAGCGCCTTGCGGATGGTTTCCTTTTCCTGATGTTTGAGTATTCCTGTGCCTGCTTCAACCGGGTGGATGTTTTCGAGCAGTTCTGCGGGAAGCTCTCTTCGTGTGATCTCTCCCCGTGCCAGGATAACGCCCCTCTCGATGACATTCCGCAGTTCCCTGACATTGCCCGGCCAGTTGTGCTGCTGAAGAAGAGCCAGCGCTTCCTGTGAGATGCCGATAGGGCGGCGGGCGCCTGCCGCAGCTGAAAACCGGGCACAGAAATGCCGGACAAGCTGCGGGATGGCATCAGCACGTTCCCGAAGCGGCGGCAGTGTAATCGGAAAGACATTCAACCGGTAAAACAGATCTTCCCGAAACTGCTTTTCAGCCACCTCTTTAGCAAGGTCGCGGTTGGAAGCGGCAATAACCCGCACATCCGCTTTAATCTGCAGGGTTCCTCCCACCCGCTCGAATACCCGTTCCTGCAGGACGCGCAACAGTTTTGCCTGAAGCAGTTGCGGCATCTCGCCGATCTCGTCCAGGAAGATCGTTCCGCCCTGTGCCAGTTCGAACTTGCCCCTTCTTGCCTGAACCGCTCCGGTGAATGCGCCGCGTTCGTGCCCAAAAAGCTCGCTTTCAAGAAGATTTTCCGGGATTGCGGCACAGTTGAGAGGGATAAACGGAGCGTTTTTGCGGGGGCTGGCAAGATGAATCATCCGGGCAATCAATTCCTTGCCTGTGCCGCTTTCGCCGTGCAGCAGCACGGTAGCCTGGGTTCGGGCAACATCCTGCACCAGCTTCCTGACACTGTCCATGGCGTTGCCGGCAAAGATCAGCTCCTCTGGAGGAAGGCCGGCCTGCTCAATCTCCTGCAAGGATATCGTCAATCGCTCAAGCTCTACCTGCTCAAGGGCTCTCTTCACAACAGCCAGCAGACTTGCCGGGTCTTTGAGCGGTTTGGAAAGAAAATCAAAGGCGCCTTCCTTGATGGCCAACACCGCTTCTTCCAAACGGCCATATGCGGTTATGAAGATAAACAGCGGTGTTTTCGGTTCGCCACGTGTTGCCAGAAAGAGATCAAGGCCGCTTCTGACAGGCATCTTCAGGTCACACAGAACCAGGTCGAACCTTTCACGCTGGATGCGGCGCAAACCTTCTCCACCGTCGGCAGCTGTTGTTACGGTATAGCCGGCAGAATCAAGTATGGTGGTTAGAAGCGCCCGAAAGACTTCGTCATCTTCTACTATGAGTATGGTTGCTGACATGATTATTCCCCATTTGATTTCGATACAGGTAATGTAACGACAAATTCCGTGCCGACACCAACAGAGCTTTCAACCGTCAGGCTGCCGCCATGCTCCTGGGCTATCTTGCGGCAGAGGGCAAGTCCAAGCCCAGTACCCTTGGCTTTGCTGGTCCAGAACGGCTCAAATACGTGCGGAAGATGTTCCGGGGGTATGCCGACGCCGCTATCACAGATACGGATATGCGCAGAGGCGTTTTTTTGATGCAACTCGATCTTCAGTTCCCCACCCTCAGGCATCGCCTGCAGGGCATTTTTCATCAGGTTCAACAGCATCTGGACGATACGATCAACAGCCACATGCGCCTTGATCTGCGACATTGCAGGTACTTCAATTGTTACCCTCTGGTGTGCAGCTTCCAGACATATCAGTTCAACGCATTCCTCAATCAATATCGATAGATCAGCTGGTTGCCGCTCCCCTTGGTCATCTCTGGCAAAGGCGAGCAGATCATCGACCAATGCCTCCATTCTGAGTGACTGGGTAACAATCCTGTCGGCATAGTTCCGAACCTGCACCATGTCGTCTGCGGTATCAATCAACTGAGCAAAACCCTTGATGCCGGCCAGCGGGTTGCGTATTTCATGAGCCATGACCGCGCCCATCTCACCAAGCCGCGCCAATTCTTCACGTCGCTGCATCTCCCTTCGATGCCGCTCTTCCCGGCGCAGCATGAAAAGGATCAACGCAGTCAGGCCCCAGAGTGCTGCGGTTAGCGCTGAGACAACTGTAATACCGGTTTTTGCCCGACGAATAACCTGATCTGCGCGATAGGTGTGCAGTGCCAGAACCAGAAGGTATTCGTCGTGATGAGAATGAATCCTTTTGCGCAGGAGATAGACATTTTCACCAGTCCCAAGTTGCTCCCGCTGTTCAGAGACGCCGTCAGGAAGGTGCATCTGATCAGCATCGCCATAAGGTTGACCAATGAGGCCGGGATTGGTATGGAAACGGGCTGTTCCTTGCCGGTCGATCAGGGCAAAATAGGCGATGTCGGGAGTAGAATAGCTCGCAAGTGAACGGAAGCCGGAATTGACAGCTGCAAGCTGCTCAATGGCAGCTGCAATGGAAAGCCCGGCCCCGCGCAGATTTTCTGCCGCTACTTGTGGTGCCGTCTGAAAAGCGCTCCATGAGAACCACCCCACCAGAAGGGTGAAAGAGAACGGGATAATCAGCAGGTACATAACCATTTTCTGAGTTTTGATTCCGGAGAATGGTTTTGTTAACAAGTTTATCCGCTTTATGATGGAGCGATCGTTCTTCTGCATCAAAATGAATATATTGCCGCGATTCCGCCACCGTAGTCAGGGCTGCTGTTGCTGATGCCTCGGGATGCGAAAAGATCAATGGTTGTTGCGGACGTAAGATCCCAGAGAAGCCGAACACGGGCTTCAAGGAGATCATCGGAAAATGTCGACGGCGCGGTTGCACCCTTGATGATCAGCATCGGCCGGATGAAGCGCGTAACCTGATAACCGACCGTGCCGTTGTAGCTGACATAATTCTTCAAGCCGAAACCGTCCACCTTCCCTTGGTAATTGTAGAGCGCCTCTCCGGCAAGATGCAGGTCCCCGAACCATTTGGTGAGGTCGAGACCGCCGCCGAAGTCGAACTCGCCTGTGCCGAGCCCGTCGGATACGGAAGCGGTCGGCGTTTTAACAAGCAGGGATGTTCTTACCTGCGGCAGGTAGTCCTTTTCGAATAACATGATATATCCAGCCCGCACAATGATGTCCCCCAATCCCGAGACCGCGCTGCTGCTGTTGTTGGTCGAAGAGGTTGTACCGGTTGTGATTCCGCCTCCTGGTCCTCCGCGACGGGCCAGGGTCTTGGAATTGCTTGTGGCCGCATTGGTTTGAAAGATGGATGTGGTTACCTGGGAATTGCTTTGGTAGATATACGGCACCTCCACGCTTATATCTATACGCTCGTCAGGATACCAGCTGGCAATCAGCGGCACGTAGACAGCGCGGGTGGTACTATCCGTATTGTATTTTCCCGAACTGTATTCTGCTCCGATGCTGACTGATGCGACAGGGCCGGAGATTTCTGCGCTCCACGATGCCTTACCCGAAAAGAGCAACAACATAAAGATACTTAATCCTGTTATATAGCAATACTTCATCGTCTACCGCCTCCCCTTGTACCTCCACCTCGATAACCGGAACCTCCACCGGACCCGCGTCCCGAAGGCTGACCACCTCTGTTGCCGGAACCTGAACTGCTGCGTGACCACATGGGGGAACCTGATTCGGAGCGAAGCGTGATTGTTGTGCCGTTGGTTATGTTGTCAACCCGCTGGGCAAAAAGGTACAGCGTGCCATCCTTGCCCTGGGCGCGGGAACCGGTGATGCTGATTTCCTGGTCCCTGTATATATTGAAGCCCTGCCGCTCCCAGTATGACCACGGACCCAGCAGCACTGTAATGGTGCCTTGCTGGGTGGCTATGGTCATCTGGACATGTTCGCTCTGGTCGATTCTTGCAGGGGGGGTAATGACGGTTCCGCTTACGGTGGTAACGGTATTGACATCATAACCCCCGGCAACGTCAAGCCCGCTGGCGCTCTTGCCGGCATCGCTGCCCCAGAAGGCCAGCGCTTCACGATGACCGCCGGCTATCATGGCGGCAAAGATTACAATGGCAATAATGGTTCGTTTCATATCAGCAACCTCTGGTTAATCCCGATCAGGTAAATCAATTACCTGATCGGGATTAGTAAGTTACGGTGTAGTTGTTGGAGCTGTGGTTGTAGTAGTAGTTGTAGCAGTCATGCCGGAACCATCCATCAGGCCATTGCCTTTGCCTGGGCGAGTGGTGGATCCGTTGGCTGTTGTGCCGGTGGTCAGAAAGGTGCCATCGCGACGCTGTGAACCAACTGGACGGGTTGTTGTTGCGTTGGTTGCTGTCTGAGTGGCGGAAGAGGTCCCGCTACGCATTCCTTTGCCCCCTCCATTGCCGCGCCCTGCTGCAAAGACGTCGCCAGCTGCCAATGCCGCAAGAATTCCTGCTACTGCTGCTGTCGTGATAATACGTTTGTTCATAATGCCGCTCCTTCAGTGTGGTGAGATGTACAATCTGACCTTACTAAAGCAGGGTGCATGCCAAAAGCTTAACCTACTTGTTTAATTGATGATTTTGGGCATGGCTAATATCGTGTTTTATATATATCGTGCAAAATATGCACCAGCATTGTGATCTTTGCACTTCTTTGCAGAGCCAGGCGCTTACTAGCATTCCGGCATCATGCCGTTTTGATCCCGAGAATCTGCACTACGGATGCGATACCGGTGTGACAGCGGCCTTCACGCACATCACGCTCCAATTTTACGGCGTGGACCAATTCCAGTCCGGCCAGTTCCCCCCGCAGTTCCTCCAGCGAATAAAGCATGTCAAGTGATTGTGGCCCTCCGGTGCCATAGGAGATCTGCTCTTTACTGAATCCCTCCAACACAAAAACACCACCAGGCTTAAGTCCTCTAACCGCTGCGTGGTGGAGCGGAATACGGATTGCCGAAGGTACGTGGCAATAACAGGTGATGATTCCGTCCCACTTTCCCGGTTCTATCTCGAACTCATTCAAATCAGCATGTATCGTCGTAATGGCGACACCGCGCTCCTTTGCCAGTTCCATGGCTTTACGCAGACCTACTTGCGAACCGTCCACTCCGGTCACCTGATATCCCAGCGATGCCAGATAAACGGCGTTTCTCCCTTCACCTTCTGCAAGGGACAGAATATTCCCTTGCGGAATCCTGTTCACTACGGATCGAAGAAAATCATTTGGGGCAGTGCCGTAGGCAAAACCCGGTTCGCTGTAACGTTCATCCCAACTCATAATTATTAGTCCCACTTTCCAGGTTGTTTTCATTGGTAATGCTGATATTGCCGGTGTCCTGTCGAAGTACTCCATCATGCTCGTCGAAAATTTCAAACATGATAGCTGAATTATGGTCTACTGCCAGTTTTTTTATGATCCTACACGTATGTCATATGGAATTGTGCAATTAGATATTGCAGGCACAGGTTTGCCCTGACGGGGCAGTTAGTTTTGTGCAGTGCAGATTTAAGTATGCTTTATGCATATATTGCACAAATATCAACAGTCAATATGGCGAATAGTTTAAATATGCACCATGATATCAGGTGGTTGCGATACGTGCTTCTTTTGGCACAAAACATGATTATTTCTTATTAGCAGCATTAATAAAGCTTTAAAGGAGGAATATCATGAAAAGGACAAAGCTGGCAGTGGTCGCAATATCTGCAATGGTATGTGCCTTGGCTTTCGGCAGCGATGCTTTGGCTCGCGGAGCCGGCAATGGACAAGGTGCTCGGCTGCGTGACGGAAGTTGCGTAAAAAATCAGACGGCAGTCAGTACACAGACTAAGGCCCAGGTTAAAACCATGCAGCGCCAACGCCTGCAGGATGGCACCGCTGCAACACCTGGCGTCACGCAGCAGGGGGGCGGACAGGGCAAAATGCGTCGGCTCGGTCCTGGCGATGGAACCGGAAATGTTGTTCCGCCAATGGACGGTACCGGGTATGGCAGCCCTGCTAACCGCTGACAAGTAGTACACATCGGTCCAGGCCGCTTGAAATTGGATATGTACGTGGACACTCTTCGGCTAAGGACGTATGGAGGTTCAGCGTAACTGGTCAATTGAAGTAAAGCGGTCTGGACCTGGAACGATGAAGTTATTTGGCAAACGTACTATCCTGGTTAACAAGGTCGGGCATATTAAAATTCATCACATTAACGCCAGCCGCTTCAACCAGGTTGCGACCTTTCTTTTTTGCTCTGTAGAGCGCTTCGTCCGCAGCCTTGACAAGTGTCTCCGGAGAAGTGCCATGTTCCGGATAGATTGCTACCCCTGCGGAGATGGAGACCATTTCCATGGGTCGGCCAAGATGCTCGATTTTCAGGGACATGAGATGGCTACGCAGTTGTTCCGCCCGCTCCATAGCATTGTCAAGGGTAGTTCCCGGCAGGATGCAGATAAATTCCTCGCCACCATAACGACAGACGATGTCATATTCGCGTATATTATTCAGGAGATATCCGCCAAACGCTCTCAGCAGTGTATCCCCCGCATCATGTCCATGTGTATCATTGAAATGCTTGAAATGGTCGATGTCTATCATGATGACCCCGAGCAAGTTTTTCGTGCGTTCTGCCAGAGCTAATTCCCGCACAAGGGCTTCTTCCATGTAGCGACGGTTGAACAGTCCGGTGAGTGACTCGTGAACAGCCTGAATTTGCAGGGTCTCCCTGAGTGCCATGTTTGCAATCGCCATTGCCACATGTTCTGTCATTGAGACAGACAACTGGTATTTTGCTTCATATTCCGCACTTAAATGGCTATTGCACTGCTCTTCTGAAAAATGACATTCAATATGGAATACACCCAAGGCTTCACCCTGGAATACCATTGGAATACAGAAACATTCATTTGAATTTTCGCAGCCGATGTTTTTGCATACGAGATTGTTTGCACCGTTCGCTATCCTGTGTGTCCTCCCCCTGCGTAAAGCCCAGCAGGAATCAGGTGTGAAATTCATTTCATGGGTCAACGAATCGCCCCATGGAATCGAGAGGGCAAGCATTTTACCTGATGAATTCAGCAGGTATATTGCTCCTGAATCGCCGCAAAACAGTTTTTCCGCGGCAACCCCAATGATGCGGAATGCTTCTTCACGATCAAGGCAAAGTCGAAACATATCACTCATTTCGTGAAGTATGGAAATCTCGCGATTGCGTTGTTCCAGTTGCTGTACAGAGTATTTCAGCTCACGATTGAGTTTGAGCAGGGACTCCTCTGCATGTCGTTTATTTGTTATATCAACCATGACCCCGCGAAGTTGCTTGTGCCGTTCATCTGCAAGAATATATCTGATATTGTCCCGTACCCAGACAACGGCGCCATCTTTACTCACCCGCCGGTACTCGATCTGACAATCAACCTCTTGATCAATAGATCTCTGATAAGCGTCCAGCACCTTTTTCCTGTCTTCAGTATATATCTGGTCTTTAAAAAATTTTCCGGCATTCAGCCATTCGCTGGTTGAATACAGAAACAGATTCTCCACCTGATGGCTGATAAATGAGAAACGCCCGGTGTCGGCATCCGCTTCCCAAACAATAGCATCAAGTCCATGCACGAGATCCCGGAAACGTTTTTCTGACTCCTGGGCGGCATACCTAAGATGATCACTTTCCCTGTATGCATGTTGCATGTTGCCGAACAACTTTTTAAGTTCATCTTCCTGCCGAAGTACTACTCTGAGGGGAAATCGATAGGATAGAAACGCGAGCAGTGTACCGATAGTTGCAGAAATAATGAGAAGCAGAGTGGCCTTGATCAAGAGGGTTTTCTGCGAAACCACGATCTCCACCCGCCCGACAGTTTCATTGTTAAAGACGATATTTGCAACACCCTTTGGTGCCTGTTTGTTCCACCATGCCGTTGCTTCAGCAGACTTGAGATGATAATAGTAATTAGGTATTATCGCCCCGTTTTTATCGAAGAGCTGAATAGAAATAACATCCTCTTCCTGGGAGATTTCCCGTTCAATCTCTGCAAAACTGTAGATCTGATATTTCCAGAGATTTGGATAGGCAATGATTATTTCCTGAAATTTGTCCGCAGATTTTTTTGCATAATGCGAAGCGGTGCGCTCGCTCCCCTTGTATTCGAGAAAAAAATAGGTGACGGGAAAGCATAGGCTGATGATTAATCCTATTCCCAGCGACAGAGGGTAAATTTGTTTGGAGAGGTAACGTTTCAGATTGAGCTGTACCATTTTGTCAGGTTTCATTTGCGGGGATTGCAAAAGGGTATGTAGCCGTTTTTTAGAAGGACTTTGTTCCCCTCGGGAGAACAGGCAAATGATAAATAGGTTTTCATGGCCGGAGTAAGCCGCTCCGGCCTGTAGACAAAGGATAATGTTTTATAAAGTGGGTAGGTGTTGTTCAGGACATTTTTTGCAGAAGGATAGATGCCGTTTAATTTCAGTATATTTATCTTCAGGTTCTGTGAGGTAATAGCGCCTACGTCGGAAAATCCGACGGAGTAGGGCACGGTTGCGATTTTCTTGTTCATCCCCTCGTCTTTCAAAATTATCGGCCAGCGCTTCTTTTTTATGCTATCCGCATATATCTCACGGAATCCAGGTACATTCTCCTCCAGAACATAGATGCTACTTTCTCCCGGTTCCCTGTTCAACACGATGATCTTGTGAGCATCCTTCCAGGTCGTTTTGTCTCCGCGATAGATACTGTTCAGCTCGTTGAAGGTTATTCCGTCATCCTTGACCAGGTGGTGAGTTCCGATTACGACAGCGGTACGGGCATAAGTATCGACAGAAAGACCGAGATTCATTTCATCGCCGAGCAGGGGGCGAGATATGAGACCGATTGCCACGGCTCCGTCTGCAACTGCCCGGATCGCACCGGCTGAGCCGATATTTATGGGTGTTTCAAAAGGGATTTCAGGATGAAGCCGGTTGAAGGCCTTGACCAGCAACCTTGTTGCGGGAAGGTTGGAACCTGAACCGGCGAGTAATATGGGTTCGGCAGTTGCATTTTGAGCAAGGAAAGTAAAAACAGCCAGAGCTATGCAGCAACAAATGGTACTCCGCATCGAATTCCATACTGATTTACCAGAAACATTCAAGTCGGACCCTCCCAAAGCTGATGATTGTCACGTTTGTATTACTGATTTCAGGGTATGTGGAGTATTGCTGCTGATGTAAGCCTGGAGATTGATAGGTAAGGTTTATGCTTTTAAGTGAGGGAAAGAACACACTGATATCTGTTGTAAATTGGCCAGACTGCAGAGTGTATTCACCCGCAACATAACAAAATCAATTTAAAATCGCGCTCTTCTTTCAGGCCCGTTATATTTTTGAAATGGTCCATTGCCACGCAACGGTCCGATTTTGGGATCAATCCAGTCACTGCTGCCTGGCCTCTTGAAAACTAAAATCTTTCCATCAGTTACCAGGTCGCTAAAATCGTCTTTTGTAACATATGTAATTTGTTTGTCAGCCAACATAACCAGTAAAGGCACCATTATCCTCCAAAATTAATATTTTCTTAGAATATTTTATACATTTAACAGGATTATTTTTCAATAGAAAATTTCCAGTGATGCTATTATCAGGTCAAATTACTAATAGAGTGGGGGGAACATGGAACAGCAGATGGCTGATGAAGAGATGGTTTCAATCAAGGAGTTGACGATCAATCACTCATTCGAGATCATGGCGCTTGTCGGTGTCCTTGAAAAAAAAGGGATACTGACCAGAAATGAAGTTATCGAGGAAATCAACAGGATGCGCGGCGAATAAATGGTTATCACCATAATATCAAGAATCACTGGAATGTAATGGAAATTATCGCCAAATATCTGGATACAAAAGCCATACAAGGTCCATGGAAAATTGCCGGCTGCACAGAAAGCGGTTTTTGCGGTGCAGTGGTGATTCCTGCGCTGGCGGAAAGTTCCACCCTGATGGCAACCCTTAATTCGCTGGCGCAAAATCCGCCTGATACACTATCAAGATTCCTGGTAGTGGTTGTGGTCAACCATCGTGAAGATGCCTTTGCTGCGGATAAAACGGACAATCTGTCAACCCTGGGTCTGCTTGCTTCAGGTAATCTCTCTACCTCAGCCCTATGTCTTGCCTGGATTGATGCTGCATCTCCGGGACTGGAATTGCCGGCCAAAAACGGCGGCGTCGGACTTGCCCGCAGGATTGGCCTTGATCTTGCCTTGACCAGGATTGATCACAACTGCGGCAATCCCATATTGGTCTGCCTTGATGCCGATACCCTTGTAAGGCCTGATTACCTCCCGGCATTGATCCGGCACTTCGAGCAAACCCTCACCGGTGCTGCCGTGATTCCGTTTCTTCATCAGCAGGGGAAAACCCCTGAAGGGGAGCGGGCTATAACTCGTTACGAACTGTTTCTGAGGAGTTACGTGCTCGGTCTGTCACATGCCGGTTCCCCATATGGATTCCACACAGTGGGAAGCGCGATGGCCTGCCGCGCATCTGCTTACGTAAAGATCGGCGGTATGAACAGCCGCACTGCGGGAGAGGATTTTTATTTTCTGCAGCAGCTGGCGAGGACTGCTGGCGTCGGCCAAGTCAGGGGAACAGTTGTCTATCCATCTTCCCGTGCTTCCCATCGCGTCCCGTTCGGCACAGGGCGGAGCGTCTCACGACTTCTAGCGGAAGAAGGCGGCGTGGTGTCTTTTTACAATGTCGCCTGTTATCAGGTCCTTGCCCAATGGCTGGCTCTTGTTGCAGATAATGCCGGCATGGGCGGTGCTGCAATCAGGTCAAGGGCTGAGGATGTTTCACCAGAACTGGCGGAATATCTCGACATGGTCTCATTCGAGGAGCTATGGGATAAATTGCAGCGCAACAGCAATGGCCGATCTAATTTACTGACAGCATTTAACGGCTGGTTTGACGGCCTCAAAACCATGAAGCTGATCCATCATCTCTCTGCAGGACCATATCCAAGATGTGAGCCCGATCTGGAGATGCCGGGACTTCTTGACTGGGTCGGTCTGAGTGTGGTTGACGGCCTGGACAGGCAGCTCGAATTGCTGCGCAGGATTCAGCTCGTTGAGGATTATGAAGGCTTACCATCGTCTCCTCACTGTCCCATATAACTGCATCTTCTCCTCACCACTTATTCCTGCCATTTTATTTGTAACAATCATCCCGTACTATTTTTCTTCATTAGCCAAATAATAAAACAATTTTAATTTTTACTGTTTACAACAAAAAAATTATTCAGTAAAATATTTAAAAATTGGGAAAGGAGGCTCACACCATGCCAAGGTCGAAAAATATTTTAAGCGGAAACATACCCAAAGTGGAGCAATGCTTCACTGAGTGTATAATGGATCATCTATATAGATGTCTATCCAACAAAGCAAACTGCAGGTATGCCTTTACAGCCAGTCCAACCAGAACCTATTGCATGCACCAGAGGCAAAGTGATTTCAGAGCCTTCATTTCCGGACCTTCTCCTGAAGCCAGATAACTGTTATAGCCTGTAAACACAAGATCATAGATTGAGTATGAAAAAGGGCACCGCTGTGTCTGGAACAATCAGCGGTGCCCATAAATTGTGACTGCACGGGAAATGGACTATTTCTTTTGTTCTGCCATGGGACAATCCGTTGGTGGTTTATCGCAACAAGGTTTATCGCAACGGGGAGTCATTCTGCCGCAGGGCTTGTTACAATCCGAGAATCTGTCACCGCATGGCTTGTTACAACCCGTAGATCTGTCACCGCACGGAGGTCTGTCACAATTGTGCCGGTGCATATGTAAACAGCCTCCGGAAAGTAACATCACCAGTCCCAACATGCCTGCAACGAGTAACGCAGATATTCTTTTTTTCATTCCGTAATAACCCCCAGGTAAAAATAGCCACCTTCAGAAAAGAAAGTGGAAACTTAATTCTAATTTTTGTACCACATTTGCATTGTCCAGACAACAGATTCATTAACCCTCAAACTACATGTCAATTCCTGGTATCTTGAGGCCGCAATCCGGGCATGCGCCGCTACGAATCATGTTGGATTCAATCTGAAAGCCATAGCGCTTGATCAACAGGCTAGAGCATGATGGACACCAGGTGTTTTCGCCGCCTTCACCCGGTACGTTTCCTTCGTATACGAAACGCAACCCTGCTGCCTTGCCGATATCATGTGCCATACGCAGGGTCTCGACCGGTGTTCTGGGACGATCGATTAATTTGTAGGTCGGGTAAAACTGTGACACATGCCAGGGGGTATCAACACCAAGGTTATCGGCGATGAAAGCGGCGATCCCCTGCAATTCAGCTTCGGAGTCGTTAAGACCCGGTATGACGAGGGTCGTGATCTCGATCCAGATCCCCTGTTTGCGATATTCGACGATCGAATCGAGCACCTCTGACAGGCGGGCATGGACAAAGTCGCGGTAGAATGCTTCCGAATAACCCTTCAGATCAATATTGGCCGCATCCAGAAAAGGGGCAATAGTTGCCAGGGCATCTTTACTGATATATCCATTGGTGACGAAAATATTGCGAAGTCCTGCTTCCTTGGCAAGACGCGCTGTGTCGTAGGCGAACTCGAAGAAGATGGTCGGCTCGGTGTAGGTGTAGGAGATAGAACTGCAATCATTACTGATGGCCTGTTTTACAATATCCTGCGGGGACTGCTCTGAACCATGAATGGGTGCATTGCTGGCAACCTGCGAGATCGAGTAGTTCTGACAGTGGTGGCAATGGAAGTTGCATCCCACCGTGGCTATGGAATATGATTTGCTGCCGGGCATGACATGGAAAAGGGGTTTTTTTTCAATCGGATCCACATGTTCGGCACATAGTTTCCCGTACACGAGGGTGTAGAGAACGCCGCCACGGTTTTCCCGAACGGCACAAATACCGCGTGCGCCATCGCTTATCAGGCATCGAAACCGGCACAGACCACACCGTACCCGGTTGTCTGACTCCCGTACATAGAACATGGCCTCCTTCATGATCTCCTCCTCTTTTGTTTTTCAAATAGTAGCATCCGGATGTTGACGGTCAAGTCAGATCAACTGCCGTGTCACTGCCCATGGAGGATGCCCTCTGCGGCCCTGATCCCGCTGGCCCAGGCGCCGGTGATTCCTCGTGACGTCCCGGCACCGTCACCGATCATGTAGATGTTCGAGCTCACCCGGAAATAGCGGTCCAGAAAGGCGGGCTTGTTGGCGTACATCTTGATCTCCGGGTAGTACATGATGGTGCTCGGGTGGAGAATGCCGGGGACGATGGTGTCGAGCTTCTTCAAAGCCGCCCAGATATGGCGCATGATCTTGGCAGGCACGGCCAGACCCAGATCGCCGGCAGTGACCGGACAGCTGGGAGGGAAGGAGTAGAGATCTTCGTTGAAGTTCTCGGTGGTGGAACGTTTTCCCATACGAAAATCACCAACGCGCTGCATCAGCGGCATGCCGCCGCCGATCTCGTTGGCCAGCCTGGCGAGAAAAACAGCCATCTGCTGGCCGCTCCGGACCGGATTCTTCAAACCGATGGTCTTGAGCAGGGCGAAATTGACCAGGTTGTTCCCAGTCTGTTCCTCGGAAAGGGCATGACCGTTAATCAGGCTGAATCCTTGATAGCGCTCGAGCACTACACGCGCATGGCCAGAGTTGGTGCAGAAGGTGCGCACTCCGTCGGGAAAGATGAATTTCGGGTCGTAGTAGTCATTGACGATGGGATAATTGCCCTGAGTTGTCTCGACGCGGATGCCCACATCAACCACATTGTCGATGTAGGTGATACCCATCCGCTCCATAACCTGCTGGAGAAAGCTGAAACCTTTCCGACCTGGAGCCACGATCACCTTTCTGGCCAGCACGGTTTCCGTACCGGCGATAACGATCCCTGTACCGTTAGCATCGTCAAAAACGTCGGTCACCTCCTGTTCCGGCAGAAATCTCACCCCTCGGTTCGTGAGCTCGTCCTGAAGCCGCTGGATCAGGGCTCGACTGCGGTCGGTGCCGACATGGGCCTGGCGGATATCGAGCAGGGTTACGTCAAGCCGTTCCGCCCGGCGTCGGTAGACCTCCAGGTTCTTTTTTTCCTTGATGGCCGGCTGCAGACAGTTTTCAACCAGAGGCAGGAGTTGCTCTGCGTCCTCCCTGGTCCAGTTCTCGATGTCAAAGCCGATGGGGTAGGTATAGTTCTGCTTGCAGTCGTTCAGCAGGCCGCCGGAACAGATCTTCTCCCGGTCGATCATCAGGATGGAGAGGGAAGGGGAGTGCTCGGCAAGATGGAAGGCGGCGCCAAGACCGGCCGGGCCGGTGCCGACGATGATCACGTCATAGTGGTGAGAGAACATGGATACTCCTTTAGCGGCAGTGCTATTTCAAGAGTATACAGCAAAGTATTCGTTAATTAGGCCTTGATATTGAGGTTGTTGCTGATAAGATGCTAAACATCTGTTGCTGATTTGGCGATGTATCGTTTGTGTGACAAATATTGTCACCAAAACATGACGTTATTGGTGCTTAACTTGGAATTATAATGTTGGTTTTGCCTGGTTGATATCAGTATATTACCGATATTATGTGGTATTATATTTTTTCATTGGACGTGGTATTGTTTTTGCTCTATAAAATACAACATATAAATGTAATGCAGTTTAAACAGCTCTCTTGCAGAGCGCACAACAATGGAAAGGAGAAAAAGATGTTACAGAAAATGAGAAACAGAAAAGGTTTTACCCTGATCGAGCTCTTGATCGTTGTTGCGATCATCGGCATCCTGGCTGCAGTGGCCATCCCACAGTTCTCGTCGTACCGCATCAAAGGTTTCAATTCTGCAGCTACAAGTGACCTTAGAAACTTCAAGACTACATTGGAGGCAACTTTTGCCGATCGTCAGGGTTATCCTTTGATTTAAAAATTACTAGAAAGGAGTTTATTAATATGAAAAAAGTAAATCTTCTAAAAATAGCTTTCGTAGTTACACTTTGTATAGCTGCAACTGCTTCAGTTTCATATGCATCATCTTATACAGGTGCTACTAATATCGGTGGACCTACAACTGGTACCAGCTTTTCTGCTTCCAATAAAGTTACTGTATTCGGTATTTCCAATGGTACGGCATCTACTGTATATGATGGTACAACGTATTCAATCCGTGCGAAACATTCCGGTGGTGACAAGGTTGTTGGCGCACAAGCAGGCGATGCAAGAATGTTCTTTTTGGTGACTACCGTTGCAGACACAAGTATTCTTACAGGTGCAGCAACAACAGATAGTTACACCAGCACTACAACTTGGAGCTCGATGTAATATTTCGATTTTACTAAGATATAAGGGTTGGCATTAAGCCAACCCTTTTTTTTTGATACCCTCTATATGAAAATATTATCCACTTCTTATCAGATCATGCTGATAATCGCTATAGTCCTAGCGGTATATTATCCAACACAGTTTGCACAAATATGTCCGGTGGATGACCTTGAGGCCATTTCCGGATACTTTGCATCCGAACACATTTCACTAAAATCTATTTTTATTCCACACAGCGCTGGAGCTGGGTATTATCGTCCTCTGGTCGGTCTCAGTTACTGGCTTGATAAAGAACTCTGGTTTCTCGATGAACACCTGATGCATTTTGAAGGGGTGTTAGCACATTTGTTGAATGGACTACTGGTTTTTTTCGTATGCCGCGAATCCGTCCGGCTCTATCTTAAGGAAAGAGATTCGTACCTGCCTTTTTTTTCGTCCCTGCTTTTTTTGCTCCATCCCTTGGCTACTGAGTCGGTCAATTGGATATCTGGGCGTACCGATGTAATAATGAGCACATTCATTCTCATCAGTGTTTACTGCTGTCTGCGTTATCTGCAAACCACGACAAAAATGTTTTTACTTGTTTCTTTAGCAGCTGCATGTACAGCACTACTTGCAAAGGAGGCGGCTTTTGGCTATCTGATTGGGCTGGCACTGCTCATAACTATTCCGCTTGATGAACAGC
>JBGSQD010000267.1:0-17991 GCA_041738275.1 Geobacterales bacterium | reverse complement strand
GGGTCGCTCCCTGCAAAGACAGGCGTTTCAGGTAGGACTGCAACTCTTCAGGTTTACCCTGAGCCAGGACGGCTCCAAGTTCAGCCTGTACACGTTCCCACTCATCCGGATATTCTGCACAAAGCTCTTTGAGACTTGGATTCTCGTGCAGCCATCGCAAAATATCAGCAGGATCCTTGCTTCTCACAAAATCTCCTTCCGGCATCGGCTATCTTTCCCGGCAATCATATTAATTGCAGCAGGGAATTTACATAACGACTTATTGTGTCACAACTGTCTGATATGCTCTCGTTATCGAAAATGAAACGAGGAGGCAAGGGATGGAAGCGATAACGATTGCGGGATTGGCTGTGGTGGCTGTCGGAGGATATTACTCAATCATTGATTTCATGAATGATCATGGCATTCGTCTGAGAAGAACCAGCGAAAAAGCAAAAAAGTTACCGATCTCCGGTCGCAACATCGTCGCGCACCAGGGTGGAATCAAGAAGATGGCGCGGATGCACGTTTGAGAGCGCCTTGAGCAGGCTGTTTTTGACGTGTGGTATATCCTTCTCCAGCTCTTTCAGCAGGTTCTTCATCCGTTTACGCTGCAGATCAGCAGTGCCGCATACCGGGCAGCAGCAGCAGACCACCGGCAGGGCGACATTCCGGGCAAAGGTGATGATGTCCGCCTCAGCTACGTACACCAGCGGCCGGATCACGGTGGTCTCGCCGTTGTCAGCCAGCATGCTGGCCGACATGGCCTTGAGTGAACCTACAAAGAACTGGTTCAGCAGCAGGGTTTCGATGAAATCATCGCTGTGATGACCCAGAGCCAGTTTGTTGCAGCCCATGCTTTTGGCAATGCTGTAAAGGGCGCCGCGCTTGAAGCGGGCACAGATGGAGCAGTAGGAAGAACCAGGACGACGCTTCTCGCTGATAATCTCAAAATGGTTGGTTTTTTCAATATGGGCTGTAATACCTTGAGAAGTGATGAACTCCTCGATGATGTCAGAACGGAAACCTGGATAGCCGGAATCAATTGTCAGCGCCACGATCTCAAACGAGATCGGCGCCCGCCGCCGCAGCTCCGCCAATAAAAGCAGGAGCGTGTACGAGTCCTTGCCGCCCGACACGGCAACCGCCACGCGATCGCCTTCCTTGATCAGGCTGAAGTCCGCAATAGCCCTGCCCACCGAATGCCGCAGTTTTCTGAAGAGCTGGTTGCCTTTAAGTTCATCAAGCAGATTCGACATGTTTTAAGGGGATTCTCCGCACTCGACACGATCAAGCAGGTTTCGCACCATGGGTGCGAAGGTTTCGTGCTCAAGCAGAAAGGCGTCGTGGCCGTAGGAGGATTGAATGAGATGATAATCCACCGGTTTGCCGATTTCCCGGAGACAGGTAACCATCTCCTCGGTCTGGTAGGGGGGATAAAGCCAGTCAGAGGAAAATGCGAAGAACTGGATTGGCGCCGTGACCTGGCTGAAGGCCTCGGCCATGGACTCATAGCCCCAGGCAACATCGTACAGGTCCAGCGACTTGGCCAGATAAAGAAATGAGTTGGCATCAAATCTATCCACAAAGTTGCGGCCATTGTAGTTCAGATAACGTTCCACCTCAAACTGGCCGAAAAAGTCGAACTGGCCGTCCTTGGCCGAAAAACGCCGCCCGAACTTGGTATTCATGGATTCATCAGACAGGAAGGTGATATGGCCGATGCCCCTGGCCAGGGCCAGGCCGTCCTTTGGGTTCTGTTTATACTCTCCCTTGCGCCAGGTCGGGTCGTTGAATATTGCCCAGCGGGCTATGGCGTTCAGGGCAATGGCCTGAGGCGAAGGGTGCGGCGTGCAGGCAAGGACAATGGCTGACGCAATGCTGTCTGGATACTGGGTAGCCCATTCCAGGGCCTGCATACCACCCATGCTGCCGCCCATGACACTCAACAAACGCTTGATACCCAGGACGTCCAACAGCAGTTTCTGGGCCCGCACCATATCCCGCACGGTGATGACCGGAAAGGTCAGGTTGTAGCGTTTGCCGGTTTTGGGATTGATGGAGGAGGGGCCGGTGGATCCGTAACAGGAACCTATCACGTTGGAGCAGATAACATAGTAGCGGTCGGTATCCAGAAGCTTGCCAGGGCCGACAATGGCGTCCCACCAGCCCCCTTTGGCGTCTTCCTCGCTCCGCTTTCCGGCCAGATGGGCGTCGCCGGTCCAGGCATGTTCCACCAGGATGGCATTGGAAGCCGATTCATTCAAGGTTCCGTACGCTTCATAGACGAGCGTGATGGGAGCCAGGATTCGACCGCTATCCAGTTTGATACCGTTTTCAAAGGTTATGGATTGTTCAGCAACGACCCCGACCGACATGAAAAAGCCCCTTCACAAATATATGAGAAGGGGCTGAAACGACATGTTAGCAGCGCACCTCTCTCATCTTTGCCTTTCGGCAGGAATTAGCACCTGACGCCATATTGGCCGGTTGCTGTGGTTTCGCAGGGCCTTTCCCTCCACCACTCTAGATAAGCAGGTTTTATATAGCCGAGAATACAGAAAGATAGCAGTGATTGTCAACCAATTATGCGGCTGTCCCGGTGGGGGTGATTTCCCCCCACTGTCGCTTTTTTATCACGACAACGCAGCAATGATAATGGGCTGCAGGCATGGTTTCCCTATGTTGAAAATAGTTGACCAGACCGCGGCGCAGGGCTGTAATATGGGTTCGCATACATCAAATTAGTAGATAAAGAGGGCGGCATCTGCTATAAACAACCCAGTGATTTCAGGTGTATCAAGCTGAATCAGTAAGATAGAAGTTGCTTTCCGCGTTTATTGATGGGAAATAACTTCGTTAACGCGCTTATCCCGATTATCGGGGTCAGGAGGATGTAGATGAAACGATTTCTGTTGCTGCCGCTGTTAATGCTGACCTTCGGATGTGCCCAGAACTATTTCAATGTTCCCAAGAAAAATTTTGCCGAAAAGGTGAGGGTTCTCGGTGTTGCTCCCATCCTGATAGATGCGGACTCCGATATCAAGTTCCCCCAGAAGGATCAGCTCATCTCACTGGTGGCCGAGATGAACCGTAAATACGAGCAGCAGTTTGTTCGCATGCTCAAGGGAACCGGCAATTTTTACACCGTGGCACTGCTGGACGGCGATCCCCAGAGGATATACGGAAATCTGTTCTTCCGCCGCGAAAAGCGCGATGACGCCGCCATCCAGTACAATAAATATTTCTGGAAAAACATGGAGCTGCGCGATTATATCCAGAAAAACAATCTGGACGCGGTCATGATAATGACTGTCAGCGGCATCAGCAAGACCGAAAAGATCTTGTCCAGCAATTTGATGTCATCCTTGACCAGCGACTACAACTACCTGATCATGAGCGCCCAGATTCTCGACGTAAACGGAACTGTCCTGTGGGAGTATCCGAATTTTCGCAGCCGTATCCTGACGTACTATCCCATGATCAACCTGCAGTATCCCGATTTCAGCGAAGCCGAGGCCAATCTGTCCCCCTCTGCCAACATCAAGTTCAAGACCCTGGAAGGGATCAAGCTGACGCTTGAACAAAAGCGCAAGGACCTGTTGTTGCGCGAGACCCAGGAATCAGTGGTCTATGGCAAGCAGTTTGACGAGATTATCTCTTTCCTGAAGAATGATCCGGCTGAGACAAAGAAGAAGGAAACCGCTGCACCTGCGAATAATGCAACGCAGCGTCCGGCGGAGAAGCCGGACAAGATCAAAAAGGTTCAGGAAACTCAGATGACGGCAGCTCCCGCTCCTGTTGTTGAACCGGCAAAGGTCGTTGTCCCTGAGATTACCAGGGTTCCTGTGCTGGACACGTCCAGGGATTCCGCGCCCGTTATTGTTCCGGCTGAAGATGCGCCCCAGTAAAATGAAACTCGCTTTAAAATGATAACAGATGTGTAGCTCAAGCAGAAAGGGCCTTCCCCACTCAGGGAAGGCCCTTTCTTTATCATTTGACGATCATCAGCGACAGGTAATCAGGGGTGTGGGCGGCAATCTCCGCAAAATCAGTCATAACCTTCTGCCGACCGCTGCCTACCCGCTCGACAAACAGTGTGTTCTTTTCACGACCGGTTTGCCGCAGAAGTTCGAGAATTTCGGCATACACCGGCTTGACCTTGAGCAGCACAACGGTCTCGTATTTCGCCAGCCCCTCCATAACCCTCTCCACTCCGGCGGTGGCAGGTATGACAATCATCCGCTCATCCCCCTCAACGAGTGGGATGAGCGCCTGTGCAGCTGATGCATGGATGCTGGAGATGCCGGGAACAACCTCGACAGGGATATGCTGGTAGGATGCCTGGAAGATACGCAGCAGGTAGATGAACGTTGAGTAAAACAGGGGGTCGCCAATGGTAATAAAGGCCACATCCTGTCCTGCTGCAATCCGGCCGGCAATCAGGGCGGCAACCTCTTGCCAGGCTGGAATAAGACGGGCTGGGTCGGAGGTCATGGGAAACTGGTGGGTGATTATTTCCTGGCGCTCCTCGTCCAGAAACTGGCGCACCGTTTCCAGGGCCACACTGACTTCGGTCGGTGACGATACAGGTGCAACGATTACCGATGCCTGACGCAGGATGCGCTCCCCTTTTCTGGTCAACAATTCCGGGTCGCCCGGGCCGACACCAACAGCATAAAACGTCGGCATTACTCGCGTTCCTTCCAGGCGGTAATCACATAAACCGGGTTCTGGGCTTCGAACATCTTATACTCGGTCAACTTGCGGGTTTTGGCAATATTGACGCAGGTGGCCTCCACGGTGTAGCCGTGATCTTCCAGGAACTCCACTGCCTGGGAAAGAGTATCCAGGGTCACGGCGTTGATCACCACAATCCCGTCCTGTTTGAGACGCTGCGACACAGCGTCGATGATCTCGTCCAGCTTGCCGCCTGCTCCGCCGATAAAGACGCGGTCCGGATCGGGCAGATCCTCCAGCCCCTCGGGGGCAAAGGCCTCAATCAGCTTCACATTGCGGGTGCAGAATTTTTTCAGGTTTTCGTTGATGAAACCGATGCACTGTTGATTGCGTTCCACTGCAAAGATGCGGCCATTGGGCATCAGGTTGGAAGCCTCGATGGAGACCGAACAGCTTCCGGCTCCGATGTCCCACAGCACCAGATCGTCCTGCAACTGCAGTTTGGAGAGGGTTACTGCCCGCACCTCCTGCTTGGTGATCAGCTTCTTGGAGGTGTGAAACTCATCATCGTCGATGCCGATCAATGGGTACTGTACAAGGTTCGGCTCATAGGTTCTGACCAGGATCAGGATGTTGAGATCAGACGGTTTCAGCTCCAGCAGACCGCGCACAGAGGTCTTGGTGAACTTTTCCGTGGCAAGTCCCAAATCCTCGCACAACCAGGCCTCGTAACCCTCGGCGCCACGTTCGATCAGTTCTGCCGCGATGGCCGCCGGGGTATTGACCTTGTCTGTCAGGACACAGGCCTTCTCGGCAGCGATAATCTTATCCACCGCCACATGCATGCCCCGACCATGGACCGACACGAAGATGGCATCGTCCCACGGTTCCTTGATGCAGGCAAAGGCATACTGCATGCTGGTGACATTGGCGAAGATTTCGATGCGCTCTTTGGAAAGGTTGCGCAGGAGGAAGCGGGAGATGCCGAAAAAGGTGGGATCACCGGAGGCCAGCACAACCACCCGCTTATCGGTGCCCTTGAGGAACTCCAAAACCTCGGGCAGATCACCGAGGGGCATCTTTTTGCCGCCAAAGTCGGGGAAAATGTCAAGATGCCGCTGGTGACCGATCATCACCTCAGCCTGAGCAATTATCTCCAGCGCCCTGGAGCCGAAACCTTCCCACCCTTCAATACCAGCGCCAACCAGATATATTTTTTGTTGCGTCATGACAAGCCTTCCCCCGTGCGGGATCTTATACCAATTCCAAATCCAAGCGCTATCTTCGTTGGCTCGTCTTCGGCTCCTCAACGTACCCCTCACTCTATCTCTCTCCCAGCGGGAGAGAGTACCCAGTTACCCTCTCCCGCTGGGAGAGGGTGGCCAAAGGCCGGGTGAGGGCCATCGTCGCCTCAATCCTCGCCGCCTTGATTTCATCTTTGATTTGAAATTGGAATTATATGCCTCAAGGTGGGAACTATAACACCCCATACTGCAAAAATCGACAGTTTATCGTTTTGAACACCCTGGAAAATATTCAAACTTAATCACCAAATAAAAATGCCGAACTTTCTCAAGCTCGGCATTCTTTTGTTCGGTGACTAATGTTGGCCAGTTACCCCTTGGACGCCCGTTTGCGCCTGGTCGGATCCAGCTCTTTCTTGCGCAGGCGGATCGAATTCGGCGTAACCTCTACCAGTTCATCGTCGGCGATGAACTCCAGAGCCTGCTCCAGGGTCAGGAGGCGCGGCGGGGTGAGCTTGATGGCGTCGTCTGTTCCGGAAGCACGCACGTTGGTCAGTTTTTTGCCCTTGCAGGGATTCACATCAAGATCGTTGTCCTTGTTGTGCTGCCCGATAATCATGCCGCCGTAGACCTCGACGCCGGCCCCGATGAAGAGGCTGCCGCGCGGCTGGAGGGCATCCAGCGAGTAAGCTGTGGTCTCGCCATGTTCCATGGCCATGAGCACGCCGTTCTTGCGGCTCGGGATTTCACCCTTGTAGGGGGCATATTCGTGGAAGGTATGGGTCATGACCGCCGTGCCGCGGGTGTCGGTCAGCACCTCGCCGCGCAGGCCGATCAGGCCGCGGGCCGGGACAATGAATTCCAGACGGACCATTTCGCCCATGGGCGCCATGGCCACCATCTCACCCTTCCGCGGTCCCATCTTCTCGATGATGGCGCCCTGGAACTCGGAAGCAACGTCCACAACCAGGTATTCCATCGGCTCCATCTTGACGCCGTCCTTGATCCGGACAATAACCTCCGGTTTGGAAACAGCCAGCTCGAAGCCTTCACGGCGCATGTTCTCGATCAGGATCGACAGGTGCAGCTCGCCGCGGCCGGAAACCCTGAAGGTATCCGGGGATTCCGTATCCTCAACCCGCAGAGAAACGTTGACACGCAGCTCCTTGGTCAGGCGCTCGCGGATGTTGCGCGACGTGACCCATTTACCTTCCCGGCCGGCAAAGGGGGAGGTGTTGACGATAAAGTTCATGGACAGGGTCGGCTCATCAATGGAAACATAGGGAACTGCAATGGGGTCTTCAGCCGAGGCGAGCGTCTCTCCGATGCTGACATCTTCAAAACCGGCCACGGTAACGATGTCGCCGGTTCCTGCCTCTTCGATATCAACCTGCTTGAGACCTTCATAGCCGAGCAGTTTGGAGATACGCCCCTTGGTGATCGTACCATCCTGCTTGATCATGGCAACGGTTTCGCCCGCCCTGACCTTGCCGTTGAAGATGCGGCCGGTGGCCATGCGGCCGATGTAATCGTTGTAGTCGATATTGGCTATCAACATCTGGAACGGAGCATTGATGTCGCCCTTGGGTGGGCGGACATTGGATTCCACCACGGCAAAGAGCGGCTCCATGCTGTTGGATTCTATGGTTATGTCAAGCTTGGCATAGCCCATCTTGGCGCTGGTGTAGACCACCGGAAAATCCAGCTGGTCATCCGAGGCGTTCAGCTCGCAGAACAGGTCAAAGACCATGTTGAGCACCTCTTCGGGACGTGAGCCGGGACGGTCGATCTTGTTGATGACCACGATCGGTTTGAGTCCTAGATCAAGGGACTTCTTCAAAACGAAACGGGTCTGGGGCATGGGGCCGTCCAGGGCATCCACCAGCAGCAGGACGGAATCGACCATCTTCAGGACGCGCTCCACCTCGCCGCCAAAGTCGGCATGGCCGGGGGTGTCGACAATATTGATCTTGTACGGACCGTGATGGATGGAGAGGCTCTTGGCGAGGATGGTGATGCCGCGCTCCTTCTCCAGGTCGTTGCTGTCCATCACGCGTTCGGTAATGGCTTCATTTTCGCGGTAAACACCGGCGTGCTTGAGCATGGCATCAACCAGCGTGGTCTTGCCGTGGTCAACATGGGCGATGATGGCGATGTTACGAATTCTTTCCTGCATTGTACAGCTCCTAACAGACAAAATAAAAGGACGGGCTCAAGGCCCGTCCTAAACGTTCTGCATAATGACAGCTTTTCGTTGATCTGGCAAGCATTTACTGAATAAAGTTGCAAACCCTTTATCCCTGCGTCAAATCCCTTCCCACCCCAAAAGGCCGCTGCCGACCAAAACCTCAACCCGTACCTGTCCTCCGTCATTCAACTTGAGCTGTTCCGCCAGTGCCAGGGTCACAAGCACCTTGCCGTCATAGGCATTGTCACGATCGTGCTGAATCACAGTCACAGGGATGTGTTTGCCGACCCCGTTGGTGCGATTGGTTATGGTCAATTTTTTGAATGGACCGGTATTAAAGAAGTTGCTGACCTCCAGGGCTGTATTGCGGTTTATGCTGGCATGATTGGACATGGATTCCCAGAAGGTCCCGGCGGTCTTCTTGATAATCTCGCAGGTCAGCAGCACCCCCTTGGCATCGGATAATGCGCGGTAATCGGAATAGGTGAGCGCAGCGCCCGCCTGACGCGAAAAAAGGCCTGTCGGCAAATGCGTCTGGATCTGCGGCAATGCTTGCTGGGTCGTCTTGGACGGCAGCTTGTCTGCAGAAAGCTTTTCAAGCTTCTTTATTGCTACATTGATCGAGATGAGCAGCAGCTGCGCATTGACCGTTGGCTTGCAGAGTATAACCATAAACATGCGCGGCAAGGTTTTGATAATGATTCTGCCCATCTCGAAACGCATATCAAAAAGTTTTACCCCGCCGGTTGCCTCATGAAGGCCGATCGTATTGTCCAGAAGCAGCTCCGCTGCCGTCTGGAGTGTCCCCTGATCAAAGGCCGGCTGGAAGGAATGGGACAGGACATTGCCCTGTTCATCCGAGAACATTCCTCCAATGACACCCGGCACCGTTGTCAAACCCATCAAGATCGCCTGCATGTCATCCCCTTATTTCTGTGATAAAGTCCGGCGGATTTCGCCGTCAACTGCATTCACATTGGCGTTGCCTATTGCGGATACGCAGAGGTGATGGCGTTTGGAGTCAAACAGGAACAAGTGATGCTCACTGCCATGAACCGTGAGAGACTTCATTTCGCCAACTCCGAACTGCGAACCGATCTGACCGGAAAAAAGCGCCAGAAACAAGCCGTGCGCCCCCAGGAACTCTGCTTCATAGGAGGAGTCACCTACAACCACCCCGTCCTTGGACATTATCAGCGCCTGTTCTACTTCGGGTATGGCTTTGAGTTTGGCATTGATGTTACTCACGCCTTCACCGCCCTTGAGATCCTTCGCAGCTGTCGGTTGTCTTGATGGTGAACAGTTTTTTGACTCATCCATGCGCCGGAACGCTTCGAGAAGCAGAAAACCTAATGTCTGGTTAATGGTTCTGCTGGTGGTAGCCACCTTCGGCTCACTCCGGAAGGTGCCTCCAGCCCAGCACATTATGGCGTAAAAAGCTTCTTCTCCTGAAAGTGCACCCTGCTCAGCATGCACCACTTCGCCTTCCCGGAAAAAAACCGTGCCATTGTTGCCCAGATGTTCAATCGTAAGGCACCCTGAATAACGATTGCCGCCCTTGACCTGGATGATGTCAGCCAGCGACATGCCGCTGACAGCGCCCACAAATCCGTCTTGCTCAGTTTTATGTGCAGGTTGTGCCATGTCGTCTACAGTATCCCTTCGTCACGTAATTACCCACTGTACCATTAGCATGAATCAATTTCGCGTCAGAATAAAACATTAATATAAAAATTACAAAACAATTTTATATTTACGTAATATTTCCAATATACCGATATCATTATTTATTGTTTCCTAACCCGACAAGCCGGAACCAAAAAACTCACACGGAGGCACAGAGGCACGGGGAAAGTCAATAAATGCAAATCTTTTTTTGCTGTATCCCAAAACTCCTTTAAACCTGGGTTTCTCCGTGTTCTCTGTGCCTCTGTGAGAGCAAGTTTGTCTGTTTTGAGAATAAAGTCAGAAAATATGCTAAATTGCCGGCAACCTCTTTATCAGCGGTGTTGGCCCGTTAACCGGGTCGCATGGTTCGGCATGGTGAAAATATACCGAATGGCTGATTTGTCATTACGCGCGGAAAGGATCGATGTGGTAATATTGGAGTAATTCAGACAGAAAAACCGGAGGGATATCCATGAAGAGACAGCCGAATGAGTGATCCGTTTCTTGACCACCCGATGCTCACCAACCGTTATTTCTACCCCTGGCCCAACAGCTTCGAAGAACCGTTCATTGTCCAAGGCCATGGTTTCAGACTGGGGTGCCGGTATCTGCATGTTTCGGACCGGTATCCCACCATTATCCATTTCCACGGCAACGGCGAGAGCGTGGCCGATTACCTGGGTGGTTTCGAGGAGATCATTGCCGGCATGGGAGCCAACCTGCTGCTGGCCGAGTATCGCGGCTACGGCATGTCCAGCGGCGAACCGGCGCTTGCCGCCATGCTTGACGATGTGGAACTGATCGTCAAGGCCGCCGGCGTTCCTCCGGAGCGGATAATCTTCTTCGGCCGCTCGTTGGGTTCGCTCTACGCCCTGCACGGGGTTGCCCGTTATCCCCAGGCCGCCGGTCTGATCATTGAAAGCGGTCTGGCTGACCCGCTGGAACGGATTCTTGTCCGTATCGAGCCCCATGACGTGGGATCGACCATGGAAGAACTGGTTGCGTCCGTGAACCGTTGTTTCAATCAGCAGGAAAAGATCGCAGGCTTCAAGGGTCGGGTGCTGGTAGTGCATACCCGCAACGACGACCTGGTGTCGGTCAGCCATGCGGAGCGTCTGTACGGGTGGGCCAACGAACCCAAGGAGCTGCTGGTCTTTGAGCGGGGGGATCACAACACGATTTTGCCGGTCAATCAGGAAGCCTATTTCGCGGCTGTGGGGCGCTTGATCGGGCAGCTGTAGCAGCCGGATATTGCCTGCTCCATGGGGAAATCCATGCAGATGAACAGCAAACGATTGAAAACGGGCTTGTCAGGCATATACGGAGAAACTTTCCCGCAGCGCCTTTTTTTCCATTGTGGTCACGGGTATTGATGGCGGTTTTTTGACTGATGGGCTCAGGATGGCGTCGCGGTCCGTGGAAAGGTTCACGACATCTTCCGGGAAAGCGGACGCAGCTCTGACGGGGGGCGTTTTGGCAGGTTGCGGAGCTGTTTCCCTTTGTCCGGGTATTTTCTGCCGGGCAGGGAGTATCTGATGCTGAAGCCGGTTGTCGTTGACAGGTTGCATGGACAAGTACTCCTTCTGACTTGTATGGCGGGAGATGTTCCAGGCCGGATTCACCGAAGGCCTTTTATTTCCGGCTGCCTCCATAGTAATGCTCCTGTTTTTTCCAGAGCAATGCTGTCGCGTGGTCCAGAACGGATCTAAGGTTCTGCATGCCGGTACGTTCGTAACGATTGGCTATTTTGTTCAAAACCTTGCAGGTTATGACGGGGTTGGTATACCAGGGCATTTTCCTTATCTCCTTTCCCTCTGGGGACAGTGGAATTATCATTGGTAAAGCATAAGGCGTACCAATGTAATAAACCGCAGTGGTTATCGTATGTTACGTGTAGTTAGTATTTTTGTTGAACTGGCAGGTTCGGGTGCTGTCGAAATTTTGAATCTAATCGGTTTGTTTGGGGCTGCTCCGTGACAGTTTTCTGACACGGTTTGAAGTGCACCAGCAGAGGGGGCCGGATGTGTTTGATTGCCTTTGCCATTGACAGTCACCCAAGGTACAGCCTGGTATTGGTGGCCAATCGGGATGAGTACCGCGTACGCCGGACCGATCCCTGCGATTACTGGGGTGACGCGCCCCATGTGCTGGGGGGGCGTGACCTGCAGGCAGGAGGCACCTGGATCGGGGTGACTACCGGCGGCAAACTGGCTGCAGTCACCAACTACCGCGATGCGCGGCATCAGGTGGTCCACCCTCCATCCCGCGGCCTGCTCGTGGCCGATTATCTGCGTGATGACAATATGACGCCGGACGACCTGAGCGCATACCTGGGTAGATCCGGCAACAGTTACAACGGGTTGAACCTCCTATACGGCACCTTTGGCCAACTGCGCTATTACACCAATCGGGGCGGTTCTTCCGGGCCGGTAAGTGCCGGAATCCATGCCCTGTCCAATCATCTGCTCGACACCCGCTGGCCCAAGGTTGTCAACGCAAAGGAGCGTTTGACCCACCTGCTGCAGCAGTCGGAACTAACAGCAGCAGAACTGCTTCATACGCTTGCCGATCCGACACCATTTGCCGGCGAGCTGCTACCTGACACCGGCATCGGTCCGGAACGGGAGCGGCTGCTTTCGCCCCTCTTCATAACCAATGAGGTCTACGGCACCCGCTCGACAACCTTGATCCTGGCGGGACGGGACGGTGAGGTGACCATGGCGGAGCAGGGGCATGACATTCCCGGTCTGCCCCTGCGGCACTTCACCTTCCACCTGGCCCCCGAAGGCAGGCCATGAATTTCCTGTTCCACATGATACTTTCCGGTGATGACGACCAACTCCTGGTCGGCAATTTCATAGGGGATTTCGTCAAGGGGCCGCTGCAGGAGCGTTTCTCGCCCCGCATTCGCCAAGGGGTGGCGCTGCACCGCCGGATAGACTCCTATGCCGAACAGCATCCGGTTTTCCGCCAAAGCCGGCACCGGATCTCCGGGGATTATGGTCTGTATCGTGGCGTGATGGTGGACATCTTCTATGATTATTATCTTGTCAGGGATTGGAACGAATGGTGCGGCGAACCCTTTGCGCAGTACCTGTCCAGGACTCGCGCGGTTGTTGAGAACCACCGGACGGATATCCCGGAACGGATGCACGACCTGATACCATACCTGTTCGAGGAGCTGCTGCCTTCCTATGCCACGGTGGAAGGGATAGGGCGCGCCCTGGGTCGCCTGTCCCGCCGTATCAGTCGGCCCAACCCTTTGAGTGGCGGCGAAGAACAGCTGCTGCGTCATCATGACGAACTGCAGGGTGATTTCCGCGCCTTCATTCCGGAGATATTCAGTTTTGTGAATAGATCACAATTTACTGAGAAGTTTTGATATGACAGCCTTCACTTGCCCCCCTTCAGCACATTCAGCCGCTCCTGAGCAATCTTTGCGTTTGGTGAGCCCGCATACTTGGTGACGACCTCCTCGTAAAGTTTTATGGCATGCTCCCTGTTGTTCTGTTTTTCTTCGAACTGCGCGGTTTCAAGCTGCTGCTTCCCCTGGTCGCTGGAACAGGCGGTCAAGGCCATGAAGCAAACGGCCACCAGGATCAAGATGAAATTTTTCATGTTATCTCCTTTTCGAGTATTATTTCATGGAGAGGTTGAAGCTGCGGGCCATACAGTTTTTCAAGCCGCCAATCTGAAAGTCGCGTCTATCTCATCCCAGGGCACATAAAAATGACCGCTGGCATCCTTTTCCACCAGCCCCAACCGCTCCATGGTCTTCACATCGTCGAAGACGTTGCGGTATTGCCTGTGCAGATGTTTTGCCAGTGCGTTGATGCTGACGTGCCCCAGGCGGCGCAGCTCGGCCAGCAGTTCAAAGCGTTTGGGGGTCAGATGCTTGAGCAGTGAGGGAAGATCGTCGAAATAGAGCCGTTCGACCGGTTTGTCGGGCAACCAACCGTCATCAATCCGTCCGGCCAGTTCTTTCAGTTCGTCAAAGAACTCCTTGTCGCTCTTGATCCCGATTTTAATATCCCGTTTTTCTTTCATGTTGATCACATCCTTTCGATGTCAGCTTCAAAGTCTTCGACGAGCCTGCGCAAGGTTGAAAAGGTGTAGGACTCTTCACTGTCGGCAAAATGCCGATGATCCCCTTTGCCTCGCTCGTTGTCGTAGCGGACAATGCAGCTGCCATCAGGCTGGCCGTAATACAGGCGATATTTATAAGGGTGCGCGCTGCCGGAAAGCGGTTCGGACAGGTGCCAGATAACCACCTCGATAATCCGGCCTCCCCGTTCCTTCTTGTATCTGATGATTTCCCGTGCCGCCCCCATTGCCACCTCTCACGCTATATGTTTTTAGATAACATATGTCCTGATAATTTTCAAACAATCATTTTGAGGTGTGGAGAGCGATCGTTGTTGCTGATCGGCTTATCGAAGTGGACAGCCAGGTTGCCGATTTTCTGGATGGTGATCTTGGGGAAGAGGCCCCTTCGACTCCGCTCAGGGACCACCTTCGACTCAGGAACCAGGCAACATCGGGGCTGAGCTAAGTCGAAGCTTGAATTTGCAAGGCAGCACCTTAGACAACTTTCAAGTATCCAGTAAATACGGTGCGATTCACAAAAGGTTGATGTTCCGCAGCAAACCCGATATCTTACCTTTTTTACAAACAGCCAGTTTGAAAAGGACCAAAAGACAGTGAGCAAAAAAACCGATGCAATCTATGCTGCGCCCCTGCAGCAAATGATCGATTTTCAATTCGATGAAAGGGTTGTCGCCGTCTTTCCCGACATGATTCAACGCTCGGTCCCCGGCTACGGCATGATCATCTCCAATATCGGCATCCTCGCCGCGAAATACGCCCAGAACGGGAGTCACTGCTATGATCTCGGCTGTTCCCTCGGAGCAGCCAGCCTTGCCATGCGCCAGCGGATCACTCAGCCGGACTGTGATATTATTGCGGTGGATAACTCCCCGGCGATGATCGAACGCGGTCGTGAGCTCCTGGCGCGTGATACGGTGCCGACCGTTCCGGTGACGATGATCTGCGCCGATCTCCAGGAGGTCACTATTGAGAACGCCTCGGTCGTTGTCCTCAACTTCACCCTGCAGTTCATCCCCCCGGCCCAGCGACTGGCGCTGCTGCAGCGGATCCATGCGGGGCTGAGGCCTGGCGGCATTCTGATCCTCTCGGAGAAGATCGCTTTCAGCGAGCCGGGGCAACAGCACTTTCATGAAGAGCTGCATCATGACTTCAAACGGGCCAACGGCTACAGCGATCTGGAGATCAGCCAGAAGCGGTCGGCACTGGAGAAGGTGATGATCCCCGAGACCCTCGCCTGTCATCAGGAGCGGCTGCAGGCGGCAGGTTTCTCTTCCTCTGATCTTTGGTTCCAGTGCTTCAACTTTGCCTCACTGGTCGCGATTAAATGAACTTCTACGATTCCCTGCATCCGCACCTTGTTGCCATGGGGCAGGAGCAATGGTCCGAGCAGCTGCAAACGACCCTGTCCGAGATGGTGCTTCTGGAACGGTACGGCGATATGCCAGGCTGGTTGAGCGTTCTGCAGTCGCTGCCAAAGCTGCGTCCGTCCCGGATTTCGCTGCAGGATAATGTCACCATCGGCTCTGGCTCTGATCTCGGCCACGTCAGCCGCGAAGAGCTGGTCACCCGGCTCCAGGCCTTTCACCCCTGGCGCAAGGGCCCCTATAATTTCTTCGGCATTGAGATCGATACCGAGTGGCGCTCGGACTGGAAGTGGGAGCGCCTGCTGCCGCACATTCAGCCGCTGGCCGGACGCAGAGTCCTTGATGTCGGTTGCGGCAACGGCTATCACGGCTGGCGCATGCGCGGCGCCGGCGCCGACTTCGTCCTCGGCATCGAGCCCTTTCTGGTTTCGGTGATGCAGTTCCAGGTAATGCAGCGTTACCTGTGCGATCCCCAGCATCATGTCATCCCCATCGGCATTGAGGATGTCCCCCCGAATCCTGCCTGCTTCGACAGTGTCTTCTCCATGGGGGTCCTTTACCACCGTCGTTCCCCCCTTGACCATCTGCTGGAGTTGAAGGGCTGCCTGCGCCCGGGTGGCGAGTTGATTCTGGAGACACTGATTGTGGAAGGGGGGGAGGAGACGATATTCATGCCGCAAGGACGTTACGCCAAGATGCGCAATGTCTGGTTCCTGCCGTCGATTGCGGCGATGACCCTGTGGCTACAGCGCTGCGGGTTCACGGAGATTACCTGCGTCGATGCCAGCCGCACCAGCCCCGAGGAACAGCGCTCGACGGAGTGGATGCGCTTTGAGTCGCTGGAGGATTTTCTTGATCCGGATGACGGGTCGAAGACAATTGAAGGGCACCCGGCACCGCTACGAGCGATCTTTACAGCGAGGAAGCCGTAGGACAATGTGGAGTTTCGGGGGATGAATACCGAATCAGCGGGAAGATTGGGTTTCAGGGGGTAGAGGGTCACCGGTTTGTCGGAAAAAGCAAAATGCATTTTTTGCATATTGCTTTTTTCTTCCAGTTCCCCGTCCTTGAAAACGTTCTGAATATGACGGGAGATAACAGACTGGTCACAGGCAATCAAATTAACCGAACGCTCCAGCAAACCCTGCTACTTCAGTATTTCCCAACGTCCAGCTTTGGTTGCACCAGTGTGTTTCAAGACACCTTTGGCTTTAAGCTTTTTTATGTGATAGTACACACCATCTTCGGTCAGACCCATCTGTACTGCCAGTTCTTTCTGTGTAATGACTGGATTTGCTGCAACTATTTCAAGAATCAATTTTTCGGCGGATCTCAGTTCTTTGTTCGTAGTTTCTTTCGTAGTTTCTTCCGTAGTTTCTTCCGTAGTCCCCCCCGTCTCTTCTCCCTCAAACGAAGGTCGATCAAAGCTGGCGATGAAGATATGGGAAATTTCACGAAAGTTGACGTTCGGAGCGTTCTTCAGAATAAGCGGCATGCCGCGCCCCCATGCCTCAACCATCTGGATACGGCGCAACAGATTGGCGATGAGCGGATTGCGGCGTTTGGAGACATTGCCGTGCAGCATTTTTTCGATGGTCATGTCGTCATACAAGCCGCCGGGGCTGCGAATTTCGACACGATTTTTGAAAACGGCAATCTGTACGTAGTCCGGGTCGCGATAGTCGCGATGACAGAAGGCGTTGATGATGGCCTCGCGCATGGCTTCGCTGGATATTTCCGGAACATCTTCGCGGTAGAGCCCCTTCAGACGCATGCCAATGCGGATGTTTTTGAGGATATATTTCTGGGCTTCCTCGATCAGTTCAAGAATGTCGCCGTCGAAGTCGTGGCGGTCGATGATGGTGGCGCTATCGGTAGTGGCAAAGACGGCGCAGCGCAGCTGCATGGGAGCGGTTCTGGCAAAAAACAGCGGTGCGGCATTGAGCAGCCGCCCATCTTTTATCAGGCCAAGCTTTTCCAGCGCATTTGCCGGAGTGTCCCACGTAAGCCCGGCACGTTCGACAAAGCGTTTGAGTTTGGCATCGTCCAGATCGTCAAATCCAACTGTGCTGGTTTCGCTATCCCAGTGGAGCAGATCGCGGTTCTTGGAAAGGATCAGGTTTTCAAGTTCCTTGGCGCTGATCTGCCGGTCTTCATCGGCAACGCGCATATAGGCTCTGCCGTAGGCGAAATAGGGGGCTTCCTTACCCTTGAAGGTTACCTTTATGCAGGCTGCTCCGTCGCGAATGGCAATTTCAACAGTGGGGTAGATTCTCGGTTCGATGTGCGCGGCGATGCACTGAGAAATGTCCCGCAGGGTCTTTTCGTTGGCCTCAACGCCGACCGCCTTGCCGTCGTTGCGTATCCCGAACCAGAGCTCGCCATGCCTGTGCTTGTTCAAGATGGCAACAATGGAAATAAGCCCTTCTTTCAGCTCGGCAACGCTTTTTTTGTATTCGATTGTTTCGGTTTCGGTTTTGGTCATGGTAACTGTTCCGATTAGCAGATCGCGCCGGGAAGCGCCATCCCCCCCGCCTCATTTTTGCCAGTAAAAACGCACTTCTAAGCTCAGAATATGGGGCAATTAAGCCGTATTTTTAAATGATTATGGTATGTTGACTTGGTCCGACCCCAATTATCCTATAAAAAGCAGTTGAGCTTTTGATTTTGCTTCAACCTCCTGATATTGTGCTGCAATCACAGTTCAGGAGGTTCACCAAATGGGTGAATGTAAAAAACGCACCGTTGTTCCTTCTTCCCG
>JBGSQD010000263.1:0-34660 GCA_041738275.1 Geobacterales bacterium | reverse complement strand
ATCTCAGCCACACCGGCGCTACAGCCGTTGAAAGCGCCGATGCCATTGCCCTGATCGTCACCGATGCCGGCGGCACAGCAAGTGCGGCAAGCACGCTCACAGTCGGCATCATCGACGACATGCCCACTGCCACTGCCGATGCCAATTCTGTTACCGAGGATGGTGCTGCCACAATTACCGGCAATATCTTTGGCTCATCAGGCGCATCAGTCAACGACGTTACTGATCGACTGGGTGCTGATTCCAGGGCCAATCCGGTAACAGCGATTACCTTTGCCGGCAACGGACAGATAGTCGGCACATTGTTTAACAGCAGTTACGGCAGTTTGACATTAAATGCCGACGGTACTTACAGTTATCTCCTGGACAACGCAAACCTGGCAGTAACCAGGCTGAATAGCGGCGAGACCCTGACCGAGACTTTTGGCTATACCATTACCGACAGTGACGGCGATACCAGCAGCACCAATCTGGTTATAACCATCAATGGTGTCAACGATGCACCGGTGCTGTCTGCGACCTCTTCTCTTCAAGGATTCGAGGACTTGAGTTCGTCCGGCTTGCCTCTCTCATCTCTTGTTACAGTGAGTGATTCGGACAACGACAGCTATTTAACAGGTCTGGCCATCGTGGCTAATACCTCAGATTCTGCATCTCAAGGGTTCTGGCAGTATTCAACCGACAACGGTACAACCTGGGCGGAAATAGGCATCGTAGGAGACGGGGCAGATGCGCTGGCCTTGTCTTCTAACGCGATTGTGCGTTTCGCATCGGTTGCCGACTATAACGGCACTCCTCCCGGATTGTCTGTCCGCGCTCTGGACAATACCTATACCGGTGGTTTCAGCGCAAATTTCGGGACAACCGAAACGCGGGTCACTGTTGACACCAGCAGCAATGGAGGAACAACGTCCATCTCGGCCGCAACCAGTATCATCGGAATCACGATTGTACCGATTAACGACACTCCGCTCATCACCGGTCTGGATGCCACCTCGATAAATGCCCCGGAAACCAGACCCTATGTCCAGAGCACCGATCCCCCTATCATCATCGATCCCGATGTCCACTTCGGTGACCAGGAACTAGGAGTTGAACGGAATAACTGGTCCGGCGCCACCCTTACGATCAGCCGCCATGGCGGGTCTTCGGTTGACGATGTCTTCAGCGCCTCCATCCTGTCCGGCGGGGACATCACCGTGAGCGGCACAATTATCGGCACATACACCAACAACGCCGGTACGCTGGTCATGACCCTTGGCGCCAACGCCACCACGGATCTTGTCAATACCGCTGCTCAGAGCATAAAATACAGCAACTCCAATGCTGCTCCCGCATACAGCACTGTTACCCTTGACTGGATTTTAAACGACCGGAACAACAACATTTCCGGTGGTTCCGGGACAGCGGGAAGCGGGCAGGATCAGGGCCTTGGCGGCATGCTGGCAGATACCGGAAGTATTGTCATCAACATGAACCGCCCACCGGTTGCAGTCGCAGATAATGCGGCAGCAATAGAGGCAGGTGGTTCAGGTAATGCCACGCCAGGTACTGATCCGACAGGAAACGTGCTTGCCAACGACATTGATCTTGATCTGGCTGTTAACAGCAACGAGCAGCTCTCCGTGACATCTGTCTCCTTTGGCGCCACCAACGGTACGCTCGGACAAAGCCTTGTCGCTTCTTATGGGACGCTGAAGCTGAACGCAGACGGCAGCTACATCTATACGGTGGACAACAATAACAGCGCTGTCCAGGCACTGCTGACCAACAGCGACACCCTGACTGAAACCTTCAGCTACTCGATGAGGGATACTGCGGGGCTTGCCAGCGGTTCTATTCTGACTGTGACCATCCACGGCGCAAGCGACACCCCTGCGGCATCGGCGGATATCGCCACTGCAATCGAGGCGGGAGGAATCAATAACAGCACCGCAGGCGCAAATCCGGTTATTGACGCAGTTCATGGCGTACTTGCCAATGATACCGATATAGACCTCGGTGATGGCAAGTCCGTAAGTGCGGTGAGCGGCACGCATGCCGGTACGGTTGGCGGCGCTACTATCGGCGCTTACGGCACGTTGACTCTGAATGCCGACGGCAGTTACAGCTACGTGCTGGATAACAACAATGTAACTGTTCAGGCGCTTCGCGTAACCGGTCAGACATTGACCGAGATCTTCAACTACACCATGGCAGACACCGCTGGCCTGACTTCCAGTTCGACCCTCACGATTACCATTGACGGCAGAAACGACACCCCGGTTGCCAATCCCGATATCGCAACTGCCATTGAAGCGGGCGGTCTGAACAACGCCACGCCAGGCGCCCCGGCAACCGGCAACGTTCTGACCAATGACTCCGATGTTGACAGCGGCGACAGTAAAACCGTCTCCACGACCGGCATCGCTGTCGGCAGCTACGGCACCCTTACCCTGAATAGCGATGGCAGCTACAGCTACGTGGTGGATGAAAATAACTCTACAGTCCAGGCGCTGAATGTGGGCGACGCCATCACAGACACCTTTAATTATACCGTGAAGGATACGGCCGGCGACACATCAACCACGACCTTGACCATTGAAATTCATGGCGCCAATGACCATCCTGTCAACACGCTGCCTACCGAGCCAATCGTGTCACTCCTTCAGGCGCCGGTCAGCTTTGGCCGACTCCATGTGGATGATATCGATTCTCCCATAGTGACCGTCACCCTCAGTGTAGCCAATGGCGTGCTGCAACTTCATGATCCTGCTTCCGAAAACCTGACCATCACCGGTAACGGCAACAGTATCGTAATTCTCAAGGGAAGTCTGACGGAGATCAATGCGCTGATTGCGGACCAGGCAGCGTTTACCTACACGCCAGGTCAATCCTTCTCAGGCGTTGATCCCTTTACCATGTCCACCAATGATGGTCATGTGACTGTCACCAACACCACTGAGATACTGGTGACGCAACAGAACGCAACAGTGACGAATCCCGGTACGTCACCTACGCCTGGTAACCCGCCATCATCTGCCCCTGATGGAACAAGCTTGCCTGACTCAGCGGCGCAAACCGCTCCGGCGACCCTTGTGACCGGAGTTTCATGGACTTTCAATAGTGAAGGCGGCTCCACGCAACAGACGCAGAATATCTTCAATTCATTGGAGAACAGCTATGTCATGCCGACTTCCACCAGCCTGAGCAGTTACCTGGTAATTATCGGTTCTGATTCGTCGATCGGAGAACAGGGACTGTATTTGATTAAGACACCGTCGTCCCAAGAGGGCCTCGTGGATGAAACCAATTCCTTCAACCTTCCCAACGGGATGTTCCGGCATTCGAGTTCGAAAGCGGTAGTGAAGGTGGAGGCAACTCTTGCCGATGGCGGGCCCTTGCCGAACTGGATTACTTTTGATCCTGACAGTGGGCGATTTACCGCCAAACCGCCAAAGGGGAGCGGCGGTTATATGGATATCAAGATTACGGCACGCGACCAGTTCGGTAATGTTGTCTTTACCCAGTTCCTTTTTCACATAACCGAGTCCCAATCCCAACGGCTTATGGATGAAGAAATCAGGATGAACGATGACAGCGATACACTGGAAAATGAGATGCCAAATGCCGACGAGCCGGACTCAACAAATAGCGAGGACGGTGACAACTCTGACAAAGACAGTCCTGACACAAGCCCGGATGTCCGAGACGGAAAACATCCGCAAAGGCTCCCGGTCTCCCGTCATGTGAAGGGGAGGCCATCTCTGACGGAACAGATTGCGTCATTTGACCAGCGAAACAGAGAGCCCGCATTCTTCTCGGCTTTTAATAAAAGTGTTGGTTCTAAAAGTAAATTTGTTTAATTTTTAAATAATGATCATATGACGTTCATAAGGAGCAGATATTATGAAACAGCGGCAAGCAGTGGCTATTCTAGTTGCGATTTGTTCACTAGTCACGGGTTGTGCGGTTACAACCAAAACTTTTGACAAAGAAGATATCCTGAAACGCATTGCTATCGATCGTGAGGCCATGTACAAAAACCAGGAATCGATAACTGCGCCTATTACCCTTGAGGAAGCCATGGCCCGATCCATCAAGTACAATCTTGATCACCGGCTAAAGATTATGGAAGATGCGCTTGCCCTGAAGCAGGTAAACCTGATGACCTTTGACATGCTCCCCAGACTTGTTGCTGCTGCCGGATATACCGAACGTGATTCATACAATGCCTCTTCCAGCGTAAATGTATTTACCAACCAGCAATCCCTTGCCCCCTCGACATCTCAGGACCTGGGGTATTACAACGGTAACCTGTCGCTTACCTGGAACCTCCTGGATTTTGGCGTAAGTTATTTCCAGGCCAAGCAACAGGCGGATCGTTCTCACATCATGAAGGAGCGTCGCCGCAAGGTTGTTCATACGATCATGCAGCAGGTGCGTCAGGCATATTGGCTTGCCTTGGGCGCCCAGCAGCTTGAAGGACGTTTCGATCCACTTATGAAAGAAGTGGAAAAGGCACTCGAGGATTCCTCCAGCAGCGAGCAGGAAAAGCTGCGCCCTCCCCTTGAAACCCTGACCTACCGCAAGACGCTGCTAGAGATCATGAAGCAGCTGGAGGTTTTCCGTGATGAGTTGAGACAGGCCAAACCAAGGCTTGCTTCGCTCATGAATCTTCCTCCAGGCCAGTCATTTGCCATAGCATCTACTGCATCGCTGAGCATCCCCAAGGAGCCCGATGCCGTGCACTACCTGGAGATCCGGGCGTTGTTGCAGCGTCCGGAACTGATCGAGGCCGATTATAATGAGCGGATCAGCGTGAATGAAACACGCAAGGCGATCGCCAGGATGCTGCCCGGCATGGAGATGACGGTTGGGGGACATTTTGACAGCACCAGTTTTCTGGTCAACCAGAAATGGATTGAAGGTGGCGCCAGACTCACCTGGAACCTGCTCAACCTGATCAGCGGACCGAGCCAGTACAAGATTGCAACAAGCCAGGTCGATATTGCTCAGGCACAACGTCTGGCGCTCAGCATGGCGATCCTCACCCAGGTTCATGTTGCATACCAGGACTTCTACAGCAGAAAACGGCAATTCGAACTATCGGAACAGCTGCAGGATATTGATTCCAGGATTTACGAGCAGACGATGAACCAGGCGAAAAGCGGATCACAAAATCACCTGAACGAGATCCGCTCGGCAACGACGGCTCTTATGACAGAATACCGCAGTTATCAGAATTATGCCTCCTTGCAGAGCGCCTGCGGTCAAATCATAGCAACGCTTGGCGATGACCCGCTTCCTGAAACCGTCACCTCCTATGAAATCGGTACGCTGTCAAAGGAAATCGGTGACCGGCTTAATGCCCCGGGCGCATTATGCTCTCCTACGAAAACAACTTACTCTGCTGTCGCCACACCCGTTTCTTTGGTGGCCATGCAATTGAAACCTGCTGATGAACAATTTCCGCCAGCCGCCTCCAAGACGAAACCAATGGATACGAATAGAAAAGGGACCAGATGATATTTATGGGTACTGCCGTCAAATCCGCCGTGATTTACCTAATCAGCTGCATCCGCTTTCAACCGTTTATTATGCTTGTTTTTCTGCTGTTGCCACTTGCCGGGATGGCCCAGGATGGCTCGCTGGATGGCCGCATCCGTGTCCAGCTTACCCCGTTTCAGCAGACAACGCTTTCCAGTGAGATTGCCGCCAATATTTCCAGACTTCCGCTGCGCGAAGGGGAAGTGTTTCGCGAGACACAACAGCTGATAGAGTTTGATTGTTCTTTGTTGAATGCCCAGCTGAACAAGGCGGAGGCGTCGGCAGAGGCCGCCAGTCAGGCGCTCAAGGTCAGCAAACGGCTTGCGGAATTAAACTCGATCAGCAGTCTGGAGGTGGACCAGGCCATTGCCAGGGTAAAGGAGACCGAGGCAGAGGCTGAGTCGATGCGGGTGAATGTCTCGAAGTGTATCCTTAAGGCTCCTTATACCGGAAGGATCGCCAAGTTGCACGTTGACGCCTTCCAGTACGTTACTCCGGGCAAACCGCTGATGGATATTATTGATACCAGCCGTCTGGAGATCCGTCTTATCGTCCCGTCCCGCTGGCTTTCCTGGCTAAAACCGGGCAACCGTTTCACTGTTCAGATCGATGAAATGGGGCGCTCCTATCAGGCTCGAATTGTTCGTATCGGCGCCCGTATCGATCCGATGAGTCAATCTATTCCCTTAACCGGAGAGATCGTCGGGGCACATGAGGAACTCTTGCCTGGAATGAGCGGCTGGGCCGGTTTCAGCAAGGTGCGAAGATGAACGAGGCTGCCAACGGCCAATTGATTGGCATGAGCATCCTGCTGCAGCTTTCGCGCCGGGTCAGGGAAGCGGCTACTCCCCAGGAAATTGGTTTTATCTCCGTAAATGAAAGCAAGCAACTGATCAACTATCGCCAATCCGCCCTCTGGCTGAAAGGAAAGGGGGTTTTTGCTGTGTCTGGGATACCGGAGCCTGATCAGAGCTCACCTTACATCCTATGGTTGAATGCATTCTTTAAACATTTAAGTACCGGCTCCGGCTACCGTCGCATCGGTTCTGGCGATCTTCCGGATGTACTTTCCCGATCATGGGAAGAGTGGTTCCCACCCCATGCCTTTATAGTCCCTCTAAATACAAAAGATGGCGAAATGATCGGTATGCTCCTCCTGGTTCGTGACGAAGAATGGCATGACCATGACATGCCACTGCTGACGGAACTTGCCTCTATCTATAGCCATGGGCTTCATTCCTTGGCAAAGGGCAGGGCGGGGCTGAGCCGGATTGGTGGTGTTATTGCTTCGTCATGGGCCAGGATCGCGTTGCTTCTGCTGGCTATCGGCGCACTGTTCATACCTGTGCGCATGTCGGTTCAGGCTCCGGCAGAGGTTGTTCCCAAGGATCCCTTTGTAGTCAGGTCTCCTTTGGATTCGGTCATCGACCGCTTCCATGTCAAGCCCAACCAGCCGGTTGCCCAGGGGCAGCTTTTGTTTGAATTCGACCGGACCAATCTCAGCGCCAAACGCGGTGTGGCAAGCAAGGCCTTCGAGGTTGCGGCCGAAGAGTATCGCCAGGCGGCTCAGTCTGCTCTTGTGGATGATAAAAGCAGGGCGGAAATCACGCCCCGTCGAGGCAGGATGGAAGAAAAGGCAACGGAACTTTCCTACTCAAACCAGTTGCTTAGGAGGGTGGATGTGCGCGCACCCCGTTCCGGCATTGCTGTTTTTGCCGAACAAGGTGACTGGGTGGGAAGGAATGTTTCCATCGGTGAACGGATCCTGACCATCGCCGACCCCGATCTGGTCGAGATGCTGATACGTCTGCCGGTGGGCGATGCGATTGAGCTGAGCCAGGGAAGCCAGGTGCGGTTGTACCTTACGACAAATCCACAATATCCACTTGACGGAAAGGTGCGTTATATAGCCTACAAACCGGAAACAATCCCTTCGGGGATAGTTGTCTACCGCCTCAAGGCCGACTTCGCATCCGGTGTTAAGCCGCCACGGATCGGTCTTACCGGTACCGCAAGAATCTACGGCAAGAATGTCTCTCTCGGTTACTTTCTATTCCGGCGTCCCCTTACGGCGCTACGGCAGAAACTGTGATGGTAGAAGCTTACCCTTTACCGCCGCTACGCCAGGAGCTTGGGCTCTTTCCCGCTTCGCCTTCAAACGACGGAACACCGGCGTGGACCCTGCACGACCCGGCTGCCAACAAGTTTTTCCTTCTGGGCTGGCCTGTTTTTGAAGTGCTTTCCCGCTGGGGTCTCGGCTCCCTGCAGGCGGTAGTCGAAGCTGTCAATCAAGAAACAACTCTTACACTTTCCGAAAATGACGTTTTCGGTGTCATTACTTTCCTTGAACAGAACTTTTTGCTGGATGCCGTGTCATCAAGGGCCAGCGAAAGGCTTGTTGCGGCCCAGGCAGCCAATCGCCCCGGCTGGGCTTCCTGGCTCCTGAAAAACTATCTCTTTATCAGGATTCCCTTGGTGCGCCCCCAGAGATTACTTGACGAAATGGCGCCCACAGTCGCCTGGCTTTTCAGTGGCGTATTTCGTTTTCTGGTATTTCTGGCAGCGGTTTTTGCACTTTATCTTGTCTCCCGTCAATGGGATCTGTTTCTGCACTCATTCACCGCGTACAAGAGCCTGGAAGGTCTTTTGGCGATCGGCATCGCCATCCCGCTGGCCAAAATGGCCCACGAATTCGGTCATGCCTTTACGGCGCATCGCTACGGTTGCCGAATCCCCACCATGGGGATCGCCCTGGTGGTAATGACCCCCATGCTCTACACAGACACCAATGAGGCATGGAAACTGACCTCCCGCCGCCAGCGCCTGGAAATCGGTATTGCCGGAATGGCCACCGAACTGCTGCTGGCACTGGCCGCACTCTGGGCCTGGATCATACTTCCGGAAGGACCGGTTCGAGGCGCAGTATTCATTCTTGCCACCACCACATGGATCATGACGTTACTGCTCAATGCCAGTCCATTTATGCGCTTCGACGGCTATTTTATCCTGTCCGATTTCCTCGGTATACCTAACCTCCATGCCCGCTCGTTTGCCTTTGGCCGCTGGTGGTTGCGGGAAATGCTCTTCAGGCTGGGCGATTCGCCTCCAGAACCGGCATCACCGCATCGCAGACGTTTTCTGGTATTGTTTGCCCTTGCGGTCTGGGTGTACCGTTTTTCAGTATTTATCGGGATTGCCCTGTTGGTATATCACTACTTCTTCAAAGCGCTCGGCATCTTCCTGTTTGCTGTCGAGATAGGATGGTTCATTATCCATCCCCTTTACAGGGAGGCGCATGCCTGGTGGAAAATAAGGGAGCGGATTCATCTCTCATGCGTATCCGTCAGAAGCTTGATGTTGTTGATTGCTGCCGTAACGATAATTGCTGTTCCATGGCGTAGCCGCCTCACCGCTCCGGCTGCCCTCTCCGCCACGCATGAACAGCAGATCTCAGCTCCGCTTCCCTCAATGGTGACAAGCGAACCTGCAGCCGAAATGCACAAGGTTCGGGCTGGGGAGGTGTTGATACAACTGATGTCGCCGGACATGGAACAGAGGATACGACTGCTGAGTACCTCGACATCCGTTTCCCGCTGGCAGGTCAGCCGGCAGGTTTTCGACGAACGGCTTCTCAGTCAGGGCATGGTTCCTCAGCGTCGTTTTGAAGGTGGTTCCACCGAATTATCCGGACTGAAGGATGAGAAGCAAAGGCTTACCCTGCGGGCTCCATTTGACGGCGTAGTCGTTGCCCGTAATGATGAATTGACACCTGGACTCTGGCTGCCAAGAAAGGAGCCGATGTATGTTATAGCCGACACGACCAGAAACAGGGTTGATACATATGTGAGCGAGAGGGATCTTGCCAGGATCATCCCTGGCGCCCATGCCCGCTTCATCCCCGACGCTACGGAGTTTGGCGTCTTTGAATGCCGGGTTGCCGAAATAGACCGGGTGAATATCCCGGTGATTGATGAGCCATTTCTTGCCTCCACCTACGGAGGCCCGATCGCAGCCCGTAACGATAGTCAGGGGATGCCGCTGCCGGATTCTCCATTATTCAGAATACGTCTCGATGGATGTTTTCCTGCAGTCGTACCGGTGTTCAAGCTTAAAGGGGTAGCACATATCGACGCAGAGAATCGCAGCCTGTTGCAGGAGTGGTTCAGGTATGTATCTGCTCTTCTGGTAAGGGAAAGCGGGCTCTGAAAATTGGAAACATCGAAAGCTATCTGCTGTTGCCTGCCAAACACACCTGGTTCCTGCCCTTGTTTTTTGCCTTGTATAATGCTTCGTCGGCTGCCTTGATTACCTCATGCGGTGTGGAATACCGGCCACCCGCCTCGGCAACTCCGATACTTACCGAGACTGAAACGTATTGATCCGGACGTTTGTTGCTGCGGCGCCCTTTTCCCCGGCCATCATCCTTGGGGCGGTCGTTGTCGCGAAGGTACATCTGGTACCCGGCAATCACCTTTCTGAGGCTCTCCAGGTGCGGTGCGGCTTCTTTTACCCCCTTGCCCGGGAAGATAATGGTGAATTCCTCGCCGCCATAGCGAAAGGTGCGCCCCCGCCCCGTAACGTCCATCAACTTGGCTGCAATCATCTTGAGAACCTGATCACCGACATCGTGGCCGTAATTATCGTTGAAATGCTTGAAGTGGTCGATATCGACCATGGCAATGGCATAGCGACTGCCAAGGCATGGCAGTTGTTCGTTCAGGGCTCGGCGCGAAGGCAGTTTCGTAAGGTCGTCCCTGAAGGCCATGTTATGTGAGTCCTGAATGACTGCAATCACCAGTATCAGGGCAGCGGCTGCGCTTAAGACGACCGGTACATGGGGGACCCACATCCAGTTCAGAAGAATAAAGGCGGCTATTGTGCTGCCGAATACCCCGCCGTCGATGGGGGATTGTCGGGAGAGTGCCCGCCACAGGGAAATTCCACTTGCGGCAAGGAAGAGGATGATGGATGCCTGTGATAGGGAAAAGTGATCGAGCAGCGACCAGGATACGAGTTTTCCTGACAGGTGTACCCAAAACCCCTGATAGTTGAAGCGGAACGTTACCCAGAAGATAAAACCCTGGAGCACCAGAAACAGTAATCTCATCCGTCCGGCTTTAGTCAACGCTCCCTTTTCGTTCATTAGGGCGCAGATCATGAGGTTGAACGGCAGCAGAATGGTAATCCCCATGTAGATCAGCCATGCTTCAGGGGTGGTCGGTCCTGTCAAACCGCTGAGGCGTGTTGCATACAGGTGATAGCAGAAGGCAAACAGCATGAGAACAACAAAGATGCGCCCCCGTCTGAAGTGAAAGCCGAGCATCATACCGACGGCAATCAGCAGATAGGGTGCAGAAGTGAGTAAAGCCATCTTTTCAGGATGGATCAGGGGAATGCGTGGCAACAGAAGCCAGGCGGCTACCAGGATGGCAGTAGGCAATATAATAGGGGTGATTTTCCTTAACATAAGCGTGGAAAGATTAGCACAGACATGGTGCTTTGGCGATTGAAATTAACCTGAAAACGGCATTTGCACACGCCGTTGTTTATGCCTGTATCTCAGCCAGTCGGACGTCACAACTCCCCGGTCGCCCGCTGTTCTCTTTTCTCCCCGCAGGGTCGTGATTGTTCTGGTCAGTTAGTTTCCTCCATGCCCACTGTCTATGAGTTGACGCCTGTTTGGCGATATCGGTCAGGTGTCCATTGATGAAATCACTGCAAAGCCGGACCCCAAGTGTTATACTGAAATCAATTGGACACGGAAAGAAGAATACAATTTTACCAGGAGACTGTAATGGGAATATTTGACAAGGTAACGGAAAAAATTCAACAAACAAAAAACGATATTCGTCCGAAATTTCTATCAGTATCAGAAGAAGAACTGAAGAAATTGTTGATTCATGGTGAGTCGCTTGTTGCTACGATAACGCAAGCAGTTGCTACCAGTGCGAAAACATTGATTTTGACCAATCTGAGAATCATCGTCTATGACCACGGCATGCTTACTTCGAGCTTTAAAGACTATTATTTTAGGGACATGAAAGATGCGCGGTTCGACACGTCGGTGTTAAGCGGGGGGACAATAACGATAAATGCCGATAAAGGAAATAATGCCGGAACTGTTACAATAACGGACTTGCCATTGCAGGAATCCAAATATTTTTATTCACGTCTTCAGGAAATAGAAAGAGACTGGTGGGAGAAAAAACGGGACCTTGAGCTTGAAGAAAAACGAGCTGCTGCCGGCGGCACCAATATTTCAATGGCAACACCTCAAAACACAAATAGCCAAACACCATTGTCAGACGATGATGTTGAAAGTAAACTGCTGAAGTTGAAAGGACTGTTCGATAAAGGCCTTATTGATGAAAGCGAATATAAAGAACGTAAAAGTCAAATATTGGCTCAATTATAGAATAAATAATCGATAACTGGAGGCGGATATGAAATCACCATACACAACTGCCAGGATTTTAACGATTTTCTTGATGGCATTACTGCTTTTGTCCGGATTAGGAGGAATTGCCTCCGGAAAGTCTTTGGAGGGTGATGTAGCCATAAAGGGATATGACACCGTCGCATATTTCCAGGCCGAAAAGGCCCTGAAAGGCAGTGAATCATTTACCTTCCAGTGGCATAACCTGACCTGGTATTTCCTGACTAAAGAGAACAGGGATCTGTTTGAGGCCAACCCGGAGAAATACGCGCCCCAATATGACGGCTATTGTGCCTGGGCCATGACTGAGTCACGGAAAGCCGTTACCGATCCGGAGGTATGGAAGATCGTTAACGGAAAGCTTTATCTGAATTGCAGCATGGCTGCGTATGAAAAATGGAGCAAAGATATCCCTGGCAATATCATAAAGGCCGATAAGAACTGGTTGAAGTTTATCAGCGGGAAATGATTGCATGGAGGTAATTACGGGGTAACGTCCCCGCATCCTCCATACCCGTATCCCCATGCCTTGTCCAGATCAGTGTTGACCAGCCATGGGTAGTCGATTGAGTATGACGACGATATCAACCCATGGGCTATCGGGGTTGATATCGTCTTTATCTGAAATTGCTTAAAACCGTTTACAATATCCTTCCTTTTGCATATCATGTCGGCCCATGTCCGAGCCTGCTGCAGTGCACATACGCCCCATGACAAAGTCCGATCTGGATGGCGTAATGGTCATTGAGCAGGTTTCGTATCCCAATCCCTGGAAACGCGAGCATTTCATTCAGGAGATTCACTCCCACACATCGTTTCCTTACGTTGCTGTTCTGGATGAGCTGGTTGTCGGTTATGTATGTCTGATGTCGCTTTTCGAGGACGCGCAGATACTTAATATCGCCGTAGCTCCACAGCATCGGGGTCACGGGATAGCCAGGAAGTTGATGGAACTGGCTGTCAGCACTGCCCGTGAGCGCGGCGCAGAAGTCCTTGCGCTGGAAGTCCGGGAGTCGAATGCCGCTGCAATAAAGATGTATGAGGATTTAGGTTTTGTGCGCTACTTCGTGAGGAAGGGGTATTACGAAGGCAAAGAGGATGCGCTATTGATGGAGAAGACGTTGATTTTAAAGGAGTGGTAGTAATCTTTATATTATAGGAGCAAGCATGCAGTTCACATCTATGATCCTTTCCAATGCCGAGGTTTCTCCCGGCTACTGGCGGATGCGCATGACCGCCCCGCCTGAGTTTGCCTCGGCAACCCCCGGCCAGTTTGTTATGGTGCGTGTGAACGCTGCCATCGATCCGCTGCTGCGCCGTCCGTTCGGCGTCTTTGATGTCGGTATCCACATTCCAGCCCATAGCGGTGCAATTGCGCAGCCTTACCTGGAGATGCTCTACCGGGTGGTGGTGGGGAAGGGGACCGCCATGCTTTCTGCCCTGCATGAAACCGATCTGCTGGACCTGCTCGGCCCTCTGGGCAAGGGCTTTGACCTGGGGGACGTTAACGAAGAAAAGCTGATTGTGGGAGGAGGCGTCGGTCTGGCCCCACTGTATTTGCTGGCAAAGGAGCTGGTAAAAGAATCGCCGGTGCGTTTGTTTGCCGGCGGCAAGACACGGGATGATATCCTCTGCATCACCGAATTCGAGCGCCTGGGCGTGGAATGCTATACCGCCACCGAGGACGGTTCTCTGGGGGAATGCGGCCTGGTGACCGAAGCGCTGGTGCGGCGCCTGGATGCCCTCAATGGAAAGGCTAGCATCTACGCCTGCGGCCCGCACGGCATGCTGAATGCTGTGGCGAACATCGCCTGCCAGCGGGGCATACCGTGCCAGGTGTCGCTGGAGGGTTATATGGCCTGCGGCGTTGGCGCCTGTCTGGGTTGTGTTGCCCCAGGTCACAAACATTCGCAGGAGACCCCGGATTTTCGCTGTGTCTGCACCGAAGGGCCGGTCTTTGAATCAGGCGAACTGAAGTGGAGGGATTGAACATGAAACCTGATATGACCGTAAATCTGGCCGGGATGCTGCTGCGCAATCCGGTGATGACCGCTTCCGGCACCTTTGGCTATGGGCAGGAGTTCGCTCAGTACGTGGATCTGGAAAAGATCGGGGCATTTGTCACCAAGGGACTTTCGCTCAAGCCCAGGGCCGGCAATCCCACGCCGCGCATTGTCGAGACGCCGGGTGGCATGTTGAATGCCATTGGCCTGCAAAATGTGGGCATTGATGCCTTTATCGAGAAGAAAGTACCCTTTCTGCGCACGGTCAACACCCCGGCCATTGCCAATTTCTTCGGCAACACCATTGACGAGTATGTGGAAATGGCCCGTCGCCTTGATGCCATTGCCGAGGTTGCCGCGTTGGAGGTGAATATCTCCTGCCCCAATGTCAAGCAGGGGGGTATCGTATTCGGCACTGATCCGCAATGTGCCTTTGACGTGATCTCGGCCTGTCGCGAGGCCACCGTCAAGCCTTTGATCGCCAAGCTCTCACCCAATGTAACCGACGTGGTGATTATGGCCAAGGCGTGCGAAGATGCCGGGGCCGATGCCCTGTCGCTGATCAACACCCTGACCGGCATGGCCATAGATCTCAATAAACGTCGTCCGGTGCTTGCCAATATCACCGGTGGTTTCTCCGGTCCGGCCATCAAACCGGTGGCGCTGCGCATGGTCTGGCAGGTGGCCCGGGCGGTCAAGCTGCCGATCATCGGCATCGGCGGGATCATGAATGCAATTGACGCCCTGGAGTTCATCCTTGCCGGGGCCACGGCGGTTCAGGTCGGTACCGCCAGCTTCATCAACCCTGGCGCAGCACAACAGATTGCCGAGGGGATCGAAGAATGGCTGGTCGAAAATAATGTGGCTGATGTAAAGAGCATGATCGGCGCCCTGGAAACCTAATGACACATGCCGACTAATCCGTTTTCGGGTTGGTTAGCGCAGTTCTGTAACTGCTTGAGGTTTGCCAGTAGGGGTAAAGAAGTTTTCGGTTTTTATCATCTCCGCAGTATGCTACTTTCACAATTCATATCCTAGGGAAGTGCGTCGGTCGCTGGTGGGCCGCCCAGTCTTCAAAACTGGTGGGGGGGATGAGAAATCTCCCCGGCAGGTTCGATTCCTGTGCACTTCCGCCATAAATTAACCAGTTAGGTTCTGTTACTTGACTCACTGGTTTTGCTTTTATTTCCTCGTAAGTTCTGATTGTATGTAAATTTCACGTCAGCTAATCCCCAAATAAATATAATGTGGTAAACTATATACAAACTTTTTGATTAATTTTGTTGAATGGGGTATATGTTTTTTATAAAACTCGATTTTAAAGCACTGTTTTACGCGAAGTGGAATATTTGATAGTCATTGTACATCGGCAAATAGTCGCAGTCATCTCGAATTAAGACAGTAAATTCTGTCCGACAAAAAGCTGCAATTATACTGAACGCCACAACTAGCCGATTTTCCAGGGTGACACGGATTGTGTCATGAAGCAATGTTGTAAAAAGGGGGCAACGTGATGAATTTTCGACGAGCTTTGTTACCAGTTGTGCTGTCCCTGCTGATATGCGGGTTATCAGTATTAAGCTCTCATGCAGCCGGGCAGGTCGTGACTCAGGATGCCAGGGACTGGGCAAAAAAGGCCATCGCAGGTGAGAAAACCCTTGCCGTCTCGCCAGCAGATAATACCATGGTCATCCTCTATTTTTTCAACCGGACCGGCAGGAATGATCTCAACTCCCTGGAGAAGGGGATGACGCTGATGCTGCTGACGGACCTGTCTCAAGTGCCGGAACTTGAGTTGATTGAGCGTATAAAATTGCAGGCTCTGACAGATGAATTGAAGCTTGGTAGTTCGGGACTGGTGGATGAGCAGGCTGCACCTCGAATAGGAAGGCTGGTTGGAGCCCGATGGATCACCGGAGGTGATTTTGTCGGTGGAAAACAGGAGCGATTTGACACTCAATCGCGTCTTCTCGATGTTTCATCCTCTGTTGTGGCAGGCCAGTTTTCTGTTGCTGGAACGCTGGAGGATATTCTGATAACGGAAAAAGATCTGGTGTTCAATATATTGGAACAGTTGAAGATCAGCCTCAAGCCAGAGGTGGTTGCTGAGATCCGCAAGCCTTGCTCGAAAAATCTGAAAGCTCTTGATGCCCTGTTCCGTGGGGTTGATGCCAGCGATCGTGGTGAGTACCAGCAGGCCGGAGAGCTTTACAACGAGGCGCTAAAGGCCGATCCTGATGTCTGTGTCGCTGCTGTAGCTCTGCAGGAACTGGTGCAGATGGGAAAGTATTCGCCGCCTAGAACATTTTCATCCAAGTCTGCCCTTGAAGAAACTGCGTTATCGGTCAGCAGCCAGATATCTCTGACCAACCACTTCGTTACCAAGAATGTTACCAAGAATGTGGACCAACGGACAACGACGCCGGTCACCATCAGGGTCAACTTCCCGTAATTATTGGCTAAAGGACTGGCGAATCTCCTGATGCCTGCCTGAAAAGCTTTATATGAGAGGGGATTATATGAAGATTGCAAAACAGCTGTTATTATTGCAGATCATATCGCTGCTGATAATCTGCGCTCCCGTCCATTGTCTGGCCTTGGATCTGCAGGTTCAACCCGGTGTCGCCTTTGACTGGTGGGAGGACAACCATAATGTCAGCGCCAGCCAGCTGACATTTCCTCTGCAGATCACAGGAGTCCAAGACAATCTTTCGTTTCGCCTGATGACAGCCTATACCAGTACCTCGCTCTCCTTGACCGGGTCAAAGGATGTTACCATGAGCGGCCTGCTCGACACCAAGATCGGCGCTACTTACCGATTGTCGGACGTGCTCCCTTTTGAACTGCTGCTCGGGCTGGATTTTAACCTGCCTACCGGGAAAACCGATCTTTCGCCAAACGAGACACTACTGGTAATGGACCCTGACCTGCTGCCGATCAACACCTACGGCGAAGGGTTCAATGTCAATCCGACGATCACCATTGCAAAGGGTTGGGATAACTTGACCTTTGCCCTGGGTTTTGGGTATCTCTGGCGAGGCTCATATGATTTCAGCGATGAGCTCAAGGATTATCAACCGGGCATGGTATTCAACACACTTGCAGAGGCTCGCTATTATTACCAACCCAAAAGTTTTGCGAGAATCTTTGCCGGTTATGCCTTGTATGGCACTGATACTGCTGAAGATCGAGACAACTTCAGAGAGGGGAATGTACTGCAGATTGGTGGATCATTCTCCCATGCATTAAGTCCTGAACTTAAAATATCGGGTGGGGTTAGTGGCACATTTCGGGAAGATGCCACTGTTTATGAACAAGGATCGGGCAACAAGCAGAAACTTAATGCCTTTAACGGTACGGAGACGGTCTTCGATTTGGGAGGGAGCTATGCTCTGAACAGCAAAACCGTATTATCGATTCCAATTCAAGTTCGCCTGATTGCCGACAACGACAACTCCGCGCCTTACCATACGGGTGAAAAGCAGAAGTATTCAATGGGGGTAGGGGCTACTCGTGAAATAACATCAATGCTCACGGCCGACCTGATGTTGAAGGGGTACTACAAGCACGATGCTGCGACCGATATCCCTGAAAAGGCTGGAGCGAGAGACTTTACCGGCATCGGCATTGCTGCATCACTCACAGGCAGATTCTGAAAGAGCGAGGTCCTACAATGAACAAGATCCTGACACTTGTCCTGGCTATTCTGCTTCTAGCAGCACTGTTCATCAACGGAGGCTGCGGCAGCTCATCCACTGTATCCAATAACAAAAGCACCTCACTGGTTTCCGTGGTTATCGGCAACAATGGCAAGTCCGTTTCCCTCGCCATACAGCCGGCCACACTGCTTGCCCGTGCTGAACTGCTGCTGCGTCGTGCCTGGCATACCGGCCGGGCCATTGCGGCCGGGATTCCGACAGACGTTAAGAACATTAACATCACCGTATCGGCACCCGACATGGCCACCATTAACCGCGGTATACAAATACTCGGCCAACTGGAGATCACGGATTCCTTCGAGGTACCTAACGGTACCGGCCGGCTCTTCAGGGTTAATGCGCTCAACATCGGGGGGAAGTCGATATACTCAGCCGAAGCGTCTCGAGATCTTAACGGCGAGCCGGTGGATATCTCCTTTGACATGAAACCTTATACCGTAAACGTCACCCCTGTTGCCGGTGCTAACGGAAGTATCAACCCGTCCACTCTGCAGACTTTTATCGGTGGTTCCACGGCCCAGTTCACCATCACGCCGAACACCAACTACAGCATTGTCATACCTATGGGCGGCACATGTCCGCAGGGGAGCTTGGTGGGCACCAGTTACACGACCGGGTCGGTCACTGATGACTGCACGGTGGCCCCTAACTTCGAATTAACTCCCATAGCCGTCACCCCTATCGCCGGGACTAACGGTAGTATCAGCCCTTCCGCCCAACAGATGTTGGTCGGCGGAACATCGGCACAGTTCACCATCACGCCGAACAGCGGATACCACATTGCCACCCCTGTCGGCGGTACCTGCCCGCAGGGAACCTTTGTGGGCACCACCTACACGACCGGGGCAATCACAAGTAACTGCACGGTGGCGCCGACGTTTATCTCCGACTTTTTATCCGTATTTCCTGTTACCAGTGCCAACGGCAGCATCAGCCCGTCCACTCCGCAACCGGTACTGCTCGGCTCCTCGACACAGTTCACCATCACACCGAACAGCGGATACCACATTGCCACGCCTGTCAGCGGTACCTGCCCGCAGGGAAGCTTTGTGGGCACCACCTACACGACCGGGGAAATCACCAGTAACTGCACGGTGGAGCCGACATTTATCTCCGACAATTTAACCGTATTTCCAGTTACCAGGGTTAACGGAAGCATCAGCCCGGCCACTCCGCAGCCGGTATTGCTCGGTTCCACAACACAGTTCACCATCACACCGGACACCTACTACAGTATTGTCACCCCTGTCGGCGGCACCTGCCCGCAGGGAACGTTTGACGGCAACACCTACACCACCGGAATAATCACCAATAACTGCTCGGTGGCGCCTACTTTCATTCGAGATTACATCGTCACTCCGGTGATGGGAGATTATTCTGCGAGCATCAGCCCTTCCACCCCGCTGTCGTTGAAAGCCGGTTCAACAACTCAGTTCATCATCACCTTGTACAACAGCTTCTCCAGCTACAGCATTATTACCTCTGTAGGTGGTACCTGTCCACAGGGGAGCCTTGAGGGCCCCAACGTAATCAACGTTGGTGATGGTTATAGTGACTATATTTACACCTACACCACCGGGCAAATAATCAGTGATTGCACGGTGGAGCCGATCATCAGTGATTTTTGTGAAATAAACCCCACTGATAGTTTTTGTTTAAACTGATAGTTTTTTTTGAGCATAGTGCCAGTGTAGCAAACACCAATAGAAATTGGAGACCATGTCATTTATCATGAGAGAAGCTGCGCGATTCGAGATACAGATGATTCACATTTATGGCTCTCTCAAGGGTGAGATCAGCACTTTTCATGAGGATCAGATTACCATTGGCAGGGAGCACACCTGCTCGGTGAAGTTCCCGCCGGATGAGCAGGGTGTCTCCAGAACCCATGCGACGATTCTGCGGGAGGGCAACCAGTTCCGGCTTGTCGACAACAGCAAGTACGGCACATTTGTCAACGGTAAGCAGGCGGGAGAGGGTACGTTTCTTCGCAGTGGGGATGTCCTTGAGATTGGGCCAGGCGGGCCGAAGATCAGTTTTCATGCTGAAATCATGGAGGGTGCTGTTGCCGAGCCCTTTCCAAGTCCGGCACCTCCGGTAACCCAGCAGACACGTCCGGAGCCCCCTGTACATGCAGTTTATGAGGAGCCCTTGAAGGTGCCGCCGCTCAGCACACCGCCACCGCAGCCCATTGCACCGCCTCCTCCCAAACCGGCTTTGAAGCCCGAGAAGGCTGCGGTGCCGCTGGTGATCCAGTTTGGTCCTTCTATTCGATCTTATAGTGAGTTGCCGGTGGTCATCGGTTCAGATGCAAATGCGGATTTTGTGCTGCAGTTTCCCGGGGTGAGCGGGCGGCACCTGCAGTTATTCTATTCCCGTGGCGCATACTGGGTTAAGAACCTGACCGGTGTCAACATAGTCACGGTAAACCATGAGAAGATCGATACGCAGGTGGCACTCAAGCCATTTGACGAGATTGAGTGCTGTCCCGGCGGACCGACCTTTCGCTTTATCGGTGAGGGCCGCCTTGTAGAGGTAGAACAGGATCAGGCTGCCTCAAGTTCGGCTCAAAATGTTTCGTCCTCCGCTTCTGCAGCCAGTGTGCAGCCGGAAAAGGAAGAAGGGGGATTCTTTTCGAAATTCGTAAAGGGATTTAAAAAATAGGACTTCCCAGAATGGTATCTCCATTCATACTAAGAGGAATTCATGTCCAGAACAGAGTCTACAAAACAGGCATCGCTCCTGCCCTTTCTCCAGCCCTCCAACGGTGCACCAAGACTTGCCCTGGCAGAAGGAGAAACCGATGCAACATATCCATTTGCAGTTGTTGACGACTCGGCGCCATTTTCAAGGGTTATCCGGGGCTCGTTCCTCACCGATGCCGCTAGCCCACTGAAGGACGTTTTCCTGGTTCAACAGCGGGATCATTATCGGCTGGAAAACACCACATTCGTAAATGTTACAAATATTGATATAGAAACAAGTTGGCACAGTATAAATCAGCGAATCTTATCCGCAGCCCCTGGTGACCGTCTGATTGAGCTGACTCCAGGTTTGTCTGGCGACGAACAAAAGAGAATGTTTGCCCCTCTGTTATTCTGCAGGGAAAGACAACTCTATATGCCCGTGCCCTGTCCGTCTTGCGCCAGAGAACTGGAACTCTGCCATGACGACAGCCTGCTGCAGCAAAAGGGACTCCATCCCTATGCGACGACGGCCCGGAAGTATCTGTACTGCCCGTCATGCAGTAATTCTGAACAGAGCGAGTTTTATGTCCGGGAACGGGGTGAATCTGATCCTCTATTTCTTCAGGACTGTATGGATTTAGTCAACCGCCTTGCCCGCCTTCCCGACAACGGGGGTACCTCCAGCTCATTCCCATGTGCTACCTGTGCCGAGCGTGACACCTGCTTTGGCCCAACGAACAGCGTCCGCAGCAGATTGTCGCCATTCTCTTTCTACCCGTTCCATTTATTGGTTGTTGAAGCCCCCACACTGAATGCCCTTGATTTCACCTCATTGTTATCAGGGGCAAGCAGCAGCGAACTTTCGGAACAGCTAGACCGTCGTGCATTCCCAGGCAGATTTTTCTCTCTCAGGGCAGTTGAGGATGCTGGTACGGTTAAGTGGACAAATTTTACCCAAGAGGACGATAGAGGATTCCCGGAACTTCTTTTCCTGAAGCTTTCACTGCTCGAAGAAATTGTTGGCAGGGTTGCCGCAGACGCAGACAGCAAGCTACGGGGAGATCGGGTTTGGGTGCACTTGTCGAAGATATGCAGAAACCTGCCTGTGGGGTGGAACTTCAGGATGTTATTTATGGATGATATAACCCCCATGCCTTCTGCGCATGTACTGGAACGTAATCCGTCAATGGCTCTGGCACGAGCCGGATTGCTCTTTTTTCAGATTTTGCTTGGCAGCAGGAAAGTAGCTGCCGGCAATATTGTTGAAGCGGTAAGTCAGTACATTTCCGACAAAAATGGCGAAGTTGAGGAAACTGGAAAGTCCCTTCTCAGGAACATGTGTGTTCCAGCGAATATCTTCCGGAACCCTGACGGGTATGTGCTGAACAGGATGTACGAAGATGCCTGGAACAAGGCATGTGCAGCCGGATACGCGCTGCTTGATGCAGCACGGGGCCGGAGTACGGTTAGTTGCACCGAGATTCATCATTCTTTGCGAGAACTTATGGAAGTATCACGGTCTAACCTCTTCAGCACGGTTCAAGTCCAGGTTGAGAGTAAAGCAGCTGTTACTGATCGTGATGATGAACAGATAAAACTGACGATCCGCCAGGTAGTTTCGAATATGATTGCGCGTTGTAGAGACGAGGTCCGCGATAAACCTACTGCAACACCGGATGACAATTTTGATGAGGTGGTGGAAACCGTTATCCTGCGGGCTGGGGCGACCCCAGCGCCACTGGTGGCAACGGTGCCTGCTTCCGAAGACGTCGCGACGGTCATCATCTCTTCTGCACCCCCGGTTCAGGGTATTGCAGTAAATAATTTTTCTGATGCAGCGGAGTCTGAGCTGCAGGAGACCGTGATCATGTCGTCTCAACCTCCTGTACAGCCGGTTCGTGAAGCAGCAGCGCCTACTCCCCAGCCAGCGTCAGCAGCTGTGCCGGAGCAGGATGATGATCTGGAAGAGACCGTTATGATTACACCTGCGGTTGGCAGAAATCGTCCCGGCGGAGTCAGATGACCTGGCGGCTATTTTGTGCCGCCTTGACGTGAGCAAGTGAGGTGATGGAAATGACGGACATACAGAAGCATGCAAACGTGCTTGCAGAGGAGCTGTTTAAGCGAGCCTCCAATGCCGCAGAACCTGATGAAGAACTCAAACAATTTCTTGAGACAGAGTTGTCAGGTCTCTACCCTGAGGAAAGGCTGTCGATCCTGGAGATTATTGATGCGTCTTTTATCGTAAAAGAACCTTGTGGGGTTGAGACAAGTGCTAAAACCGATGATGCTTCTCGTCTTATGTCGAGATTTTTGGGGCGAAATTTCGAGGCAGAGGGGGTTACTCAGGAAGAAATCTATAACAAATTTGCAGTTTCTCTCAATACTCTTTTTGATTCGCTGAACCGCATCATGGCGGTTATCAATCAGACACTTCTCGGCGAGCAGCCGGAGCTATCCACAATAAGAAAGATTATCGGTTCGAACATTGATGGTGACGGTAATGATGAATTGATCAGTGACTACCTGGAGCGTATTCAAAGGTCTTTCCTGATCGCACACACGTCGTTTCAGGAAGCATCGTCTGCGCTTCTCGGGCAAATACTCGGTGAGCTTGACCCGGATAAACTGTCAAAATCATTACCTTCAGGTCTCAAGTTCGGGGCTCTTCGCAAGGCGGAACTTTACGACATGTATGATGAGAAATATGCGAAAATGAAGAGGTGGCATGAGTCAGGACAGTACACGGAACGACTGCTGCGGGATTTCGAAAAACGCTGCCAGCAGCAGATATCAGATTAAAATTGAAATAGATCATGAAATGTATTAAATATAAAATAATGTTTTATAATGGAGACCAACCGATGAAAACCATACATCTAATGCTTTTGATTGCAACAATAGTGCTGCAATGCTCCTGTTCAATGTTTTCCTCGTCCTCGAAAGGGACAGCGCCACCTCCGCAGGAATACAAGAAAGGCGGGATTACCTTGAGTATCACAGCCGATCCTCAGCTAAACAGGTACAAGAACAGTTCCCATACTCTTTTGCTGTGCCTTTACCAGCTCAGGGACCCGAATGCTTTCAATCAGCTTGCCGATGACCCGAGCTCGCTATCTAAGCTCATGGAATGCGGAAAATTTGATTCATCCATAACCTATGCAAAAAGGATTGTTGTCCAGCCTGGACAAAAGTTGTCGGATCAGCGGGATCTGGCTGAGGGAACCCGCTATATCGGAATTGCTGCCGGTTATTACACTCGTGGAAACGAGAAAACAACTCATCTGTCTCCAGTTACTACCAGTTCGACCACCAATATTGATATAGAGCTGGGGTCAAATGAAATAACACGTGTTACGGTGAAATAATATGGAACTGCAGCGACCACTATACTGGCATCAGGGATTGTTTCTTCAGCCGCAGCATTTTCAGCTCGCGGACCGTGTTAACCAGTCTTTACATTTACCCCTTCTGGAGTATATGACACCCCATTTTTGGGGTGTCTACGACATCGGCATCCACAAGGCCGCACTGGGGACCAGATCTTTCCAGCTATCCAAGGGGGCATTTGTGTTTCCTGACGGTGCGCACCTGGTTGTGCCGGGCAATGCCGTGATCGAGTCCAGAACCTTTGAAGAAGACTGGGTCGCCGGTGGGAAACCGTTCACCATTTATGTTGGCCTGAAAAAATGGAACGAATCGGGCGAGAATGTGACAGCCATCGATTCCTTGGACAATCTGTCCAAGGTTTCAACCCGGTATGCCGTTACCAACGACCCGGAAAATGTTCCGGATATCCATTCCAGCGGGCCAACCGGCGAGGTGAGAAGAATGAGCTTCGTCATGAAGGTCTTTTGGGAAACCGAGATCGACCTGGTGGGCGACTACCTGCTGATCCCAGTTGCTCAGCTGGAAAGGACCAGGGAGGGGATCGAGTTCTCGCAGAAGTTCATCCCTCCATGCATGTCAATCGGCAGCTCACAGCTCCTTTTCGAGAACATGAAAGAGATTCGGGATCAGCTTTCCGCACGGAGCCGTCAACTTGAAGGTTACAAAAGGCAGCGGGGTATCCAGACATCTGATTTTGGAACCAGGGACATGGTTTATCTGCTGGCCCTGCGATCTCTCAACAGATATCTGCCATTACTGTTCCATTTCTGCGAGGCTCGTCATCAGCTTCATCCGTGGCAGGCATACGGAGTTCTTCGCCAGTTGATAGGCGAACTGTCAACGTTCTCCGAGACGATCAGTGCCCAGGGGGAGTCGATGCAGGATGGTTTACTGCTCCTGCCGGAATACGATCATCAAAATCTTGGGGAATGTTTTTTCTCTGCGCACTTGCTGATAATCAAGCTTCTGGATGAGATAACATCCGGACCGGAATATGTGCTGCCGCTCGTGTATGACGGCACCTATTTTGCCACGGAGATGAAGCCGGTACATTTTGAACACAAATATCGATATTTCCTTGCCCTCAAGACAGCGGATGACTCCAGGTCGCTCCTGGAATCGGTTTCAGCAGTTGTTAAGCTTGGTTCACGTGAGCGTTTGCCGCTTCTGATCGCCCGGGCATTACCCGGTGTCGGATTGGAATACCTGCAGATTCCTCCCCAGGAACTGCCGCGCCGGGCGAATACCTATTATTTTTCCGTCGACAGCAACGGCGAACTATGGGGTCTTGTTGAAAAAGGTCGAAATATTGGGCTCTACTGGGACAATGCCCCGGAGGACCTCGAGGCTGAATTGATGATTGTCGCTCGAAGTTAGGGGGTAATTGATGGCGGAGAACAATGGTCAACATGCAGAATCGGATACAGGGGGAGTCTAACATGCGCCTGATAGATTGTTTTGTTCAGCTTGTTGGATACATGGAGCTGATGCAGGAAAACCTCCAGAATAGCCAGCCGGCATACGAACAGGTTAGGGAAGATGTCATACGCCTGCTCACTGCAAGTGAGGCTGCGGCAAAAAAAGGACAGGTGCCTCCGGAAGAGTACGACCAGGCAAGATTTGCCGTATGTGCCTGGGTTGACGAACTGCTGCTTGCGTCGACCTGGACGCATAAAAATATATGGCAACGGGAACAGCTGCAGAGGTTGTATTACAATACCACCGATGCCGGGGTCGAGGTGTTTGATCGCCTGAATACCCTGGGCCTGCACCAGAATGATCTTCGAGAGGTTTACTATCTTTGCCTCGCTCTCGGTTTCAAGGGGCGTTTCATCAACCAGGGTGACGATTTTTTGCTGGACCAGTTGCGGGGATCGAACCTCAAGGTCATTGCCGGCAGTACCCCCGGCATGACACCCCCGGACCACGCCGCCCTGTTTCCGGAAGGGTTGCCGTTGCGAGGCGCAGAGATACAGCCGAAACACTCAAAGTTCAGGTATTCGCTCGGGACAGTAATCGCAATTGTCGCGCCTCTTCTGCTATTTGGTGTTCTCTATCTCATATTCCGCTTCACTCTTGGCGGTGTGGCTGAAAAAATCTTCTAGGGCGAGGTGATGCCTTGAAAAATACACTTCACACGGTTCTCAAATATCTGCTCATCGCTGCTCTGGTAGTGCTGGCGCTGCTGATCATCATCGGGGTTGTCTACATTATGTCATGGCCTTGGTGGGTCGGAATCTTCCTTGCCCTTTGCCTGGTGGGACTCTATATCGGTTTCCTGTTCGTCAGGAAGTTACTGCAAAGGCGCAAGGAACAGAACTTTGTCCAGCAGGTCATTGAGCAGGACAACAGTCAGGTCAAGGCGATGTCGTCTGCCGAGCAGAGCCAGATGCTGGAGATTCAGGAGCGATGGAAGTCTGCAATCGATACCCTCAAACGGTCACACCTGAAGAAGCAGGGGAACCCGCTTTATGTGCTTCCCTGGTACATGATCATGGGTGAGAGCGGTTCCGGTAAGACCACCGCCATCAGCAGCGCCCGTCTTACCTCCCCGTTCACGGAAGCTCATCATACTTCAGGGGTCTCGGGGACCAGGAACTGCGACTGGTGGTTCTTCGACAAGTCGATCATCATCGATACTGCCGGTCGCTATTCCATTCCCGTTGATCAGGGGAGTGATCGCGATGAGTGGCAGAAGTTCCTGTCGCTTCTTGGTAAATACCGAACAAGTGAACCCATTAACGGTCTTATCATAACGGTAGCTGCCGACAAATTGCTGGGTGGCGAACCTGAGGTGCTGGCAGCCGACGGAACTCAGATCAGGAACCGTATCGATGAACTGATGCGGTCGCTGGGAGTAAAGTTCCCGGTTTATCTGCTTGTTACAAAGTGCGACCTGATCCAGGGGATGACCAAGTTCTGCGACGCTTTACCCGAACAGACCCTGGCGCATCCCATGGGGTTCATCAATCAGGATCTTTCTCAAGACGTCCCAGGGTTTTTCGATACAGCCTTCCGGGCAATTGCAGGCAGACTCAAGAGTATCCGTCTCTATCTGCTGAACCTGAGTGAGGCGGGCCGCAAGAATTCAAGCGTGGTAATGTTTCCTGACGAGTTCCAGAGTCTCAGGCCTGGTCTCGAGGCATTTGTCAAGACAGCGTTTCAGGCAAACAGTTATCAGGATACACCGTTGTTCCGGGGGATATTCTTCTCCAGCGGCAAACAGGAGGGGACACCTTTTTCCAACCTTCTTGGCGGCCTGGGACTTATCTCGCAGCAGGAGGTGCTCCCCGGGACCAGCAGAGGCCTGTTCCTTCATGATTTCTTCGACAAGGTCCTGCCCATGGACCGCTCTCTGTTTGCCCCGACCTCACGTTCTCTCGAATGGCAGCTCATTACCAAAAACCTGGGTCTTGCTGCCTGGGTGCTCATCTGGGTGGCCTTTTCCGGGATACTGAGTTTTTCCTTTGTAAAGAATATGGCAATAATCAGGGACGCATCCGGAGTGATTGCCAAGACTCCCCAGCTCAAAGGGAGTTTTGCCATGGATATCGATTCCATGGATCAGTTCAGGCAGATGGTTTCAAGGGTTGAGCAGAAGAACAGGAACTGGTGGATCCCCCGGCTATGGCTGAAAGACAGCCTGAATGTGGAGATCGAGCTGAAGAAGCGTTACGCGAAGCAATTTAACGACCGCTACCTGGTGGATTTTGATCGGGACATGAGTACATCTATTTCCGCGGTAACGTCGGCAACGCCAGATGAGGTTGTTGGCCAGTACATCGTACACCTTGTCAGGCGGATAAATCTTCTCCGTGCATCTCTGGACGCAAATAGGGTTGAACCGCTAAAAGGTAAACCTTTGCCGGATTATGTTTCCGCGTCATCCAGACAATCCCTGAGTCCCGAGGTTACGAAGAAGTTCGGCAATCTCTATCTGCATTATCTTGCCTGGCGATCCGATCGGCCGGAAGCGACCAAGGAGATTGCCCTGCTGCAGGCCTGGCTCAAGCATGTCCTGGCAGCAAAGGGAAGTGACCTCAAGTGGCTGCCAGATTGGGTTAACCGTTCAGGAAGCATTCAGCCTGTCACGCTTCAGTCCTTCTGGGGTGGGACCCGTAAGGTAAATGAGGAGGTTTTCGTACCACCGGCATTTACGAAAAAGGGTAAGGATGTCGTGACCAGTCTGCTGGAAGAGATCAAGTCGGCATATCCGGAGATGGGAATAGTCGAAAGGGAGTCAGGGCGGTTTGACAACTGGTACCGGAGCAATGCCTTTGCGTCATGGCAAAGTTTTGGTTCTTTGTTCCATAAGGGTGAAGAACGTTTGGCCGGGGCAAAGGAATGGCAGGTAGCTGCAGGTACAATGGCAACTGAACAGGGGGCCTATCAGTCCCTGCTCAATACCATGACACTGGAGTTGCAGGCATTCAGCGCCAGCGAGGGAAACCCGGCGTGGGTACAGCAGCTCCTGCAGTATCAACTGCTGAGGAATCCTGGCGTCGCAACCAAATCAATCGATGAAGGGAAAAAACTGGCTGAAAAAGTCGGCGGCCTTGTCGGGAAAAAGGTTGAAGTCGGGTCACAACTTGCTGCAGTCAAGCCTCTTCAGGACTACGTTGTTGCGGTTGCAGCCATGGCCCCTGCGACCAAGTCCAGGCCCCAGGCCTTTCAGATGACCCAGCAGGTTTTTGCCGAGGACCCACTGGCCAGCAAGTCGCCGTTTTACCTGGCCGCAGATGCTTCACAAAGGCTCAGGGCCAGCTATCCGGGCAGTATCGATGACACCATGTTCAAGTTGGTCACGGGGCCCTCAACATTCCTCTGGAATTTTGTGCGTAAGGAGTCAGCTTGCGTATTGCAGAAACAGTGGGAGGAGAAAGTACTGCAGGATGCCCAGGCAGCCAGTAACCCGCAGGCGCTGCAGGCGATCATGGGGCCTGAAGGTCCGGTATGGAAATTTGCCAAAGATCCTCTTGGACCTTTTGTTGGCTGGACGCTGCATCAGGGGTACTACTCCAAATCGGCGCTTGGCGGCAGCATCGATTTCGACCCATCATTTTTCCCTTTTCTGAAAAAGGGTGCAAAAGCCAGGTTGGCTGCTCTGGCAGTACCTGCTAAGCAGGGGAATGCGGTAAGCATCAAGGGTCTGCCGACGGATGCCAATTCCGAGGCTGTTACGAAGCCTCAGGGTACCCGTTTCGAGATGCAGTGTGCAACCGGGGCACAGGTCATCGAAAACCTCAATTTCCCGGTGAGCAAAAATCTCAATTGGTCAGCCGATTCATGCGGCGAGGTGGTGTTCCAGATAGAGATCGGAGATCTGGTACTGACTCAGAAATACCAGGATTTCCCTGAGTTTCTCAATGATTTCAAGGGTGGCAGGCGTACCTTCTATGCCAAGGACTTTCCGCGGGAAAAAGCGGCCCTGGACCGGATGAAGGTCCGTTTCATCCGGGTAAATTACCAGTTCAGCGGCACGCATAACATCATGAAAATGGGAGCTGCGGGAGGCGGTGGTTCACAGGGTCAGATCCCCCGTACTATTGCACGCTGTTGGGATTGATACCCTCGATGCCAGGCTGGCAGTGGATAGCGTGCGGCAAACACCCGGCTGCCAGGGACTACATAAGGCTTGGGAACCAGTTTCCTCTTGGATCAAGTATTTATTCATGGGTTGAACAGGGTTATTCGCAGCTCAGACATGGAAAGTCAGATCAGCAACCGATTAAATGGCGATTCTGGATGAACGGTTCTGCACGGGAGAAGCTGGCATGCGGAATTCTGATGGAAAGTGGCGACGCAATTGGCAGACCGTATCCGCTTCTATTGATAGGAAGCGGAAAACTCCCGGGTTGGGAAGCTGTTTGGGAGCATCTGCCGATCGCCTGTGAACCGGTATGGAGAGATGCCGAGTCCCTTGCTTTTAATGAACCGAATACTCTTTCAAAGATGTTGACAGGTCTGGACCGGATGGCATCTCCAACCAAGATTCTCCTGGATGACGATACCCTGCCGCCTGTTCTGCCTTTGAGAACAATAAGCGGAGATCTGACCTCGGAATTCGGGCTGTTTTCCCTGGAAACCCAGAACTGGAGCAGTGTTGCAACGGCTGCGGCCATGCGCCTGAGCCTGATGTTGAAGGAAGCGTCGCCATCACCACCGGTTGCTGTTTTCATCGGAGGTAATGAAACCGCATACATGGCCGTGATGAGGCGTCCACTGAAATTTTCCGATTTTTCGGTTCTCTGGGACCTTAAACAGCGTTGATAAGGAGAAAGCAATGACACCAGCAGAGCTATTGCGGGAAGGAAGGCTTTCGGAGGCACGAGAAAGTCTGGTCGAGAGGATCAAGGCTGCTCCTGCAGACACGAAGGCCCGAACATTGTTCTTTCAGGTGCTGGCGTATTGCGGCGAATGGGATAAAGCGGAAAAACATCTGGAAATTCTGATTACCCAGTCTCCGGAGACGGCAACCGGGGTGCTGGTTTACCGAAATCTGGTGGCTGCCGAACGGGCAAGAGTGGAGGTTGCTGCCGGACGCCAGACCCCGGATTTTATGACCGATGCCCCACCGTATCTTGCTGGGATGGTGGAGGCTAGAAAGGCGCTGTCAGACGGTGAGCACGCTCGCTTTGCTAAAATGATGGGCAAGGTTGAAAAACAGATTCCTGGCGTATCAGGAATGGTTAATGGTGTCCCCTTTACCGGTTTTTTCGAGTGCGACACTACCCTGTCCGGTATGCTTGAGGTCTTTGTCCATGACCGGTATCTCTGGTTTCCGATTACTTCGTTAAGGGAGCTTTCGGTTCAAAAGCCGAACACCCTGCTGGAAACGCTCTGGGCTCCCTCCAGGATCGTTACCTGGGATGGCTTGACCACAGACTGCTTTCTCCCGGTACTCTACCCTGGTTCAGCTTCCCATGACAACGATCAGATCCGGATGGGGAGGATGACTGATTGGGTCGAACTGGCCAAAGGATGTTACCGGGGTGTGGGACAGCATCTCTTTCAGCTGGGTAAAGAGGATAAGGGATTGCTGGAGTTACAGGATGTCACGTTTAATCTCCCCAAGTGAGGTAGACAATGCTGGAATTAATAAACCTTGACCTGATTTCAACGCCGCTGTCGGATGAGGCTCCCGCCGGTGAGGATCTCCGCTACACGAAAGTGTATGATGACATCAAGGAGGCCCGCCGAGCCGAAGATGACATTCCGCAGGGGGACTGGCAGAGGGAAACGAAAAGCGCCGACTGGGACAAGGTAATCCGGCTGTCCCTGGATGCCCTTACTTCACAGACCAGGGACTTTCAGATAGCTGCGTGGCTTACCGAAGCCCTGGCCATGGAAAACGGCTTCGAAGGGGTTGAATCCGGATTGAGGGTGCTGACGGTTCTATTATCGGAATACTGGGGTACTGCCTACCCGTTGGTGGAGGAGGACGACTATGACTACAGAGCCGCACCCTTCGATTTTCTGAACGATAAGCTGGCTGCTGCGATCCGCATGATTCCGTTGACTGATCCACGCTCCAGCCAGGGGTACTCGTTCCTCAAGTGGAAAGAGTCCAGGGATGTCGGATTCGAGGCCGATAATCGGGGTAACCGCCGTGCCGAGATGATTGCCGAAGGAAAGATATCCGGTGAAGATTTTGATATGGCCGTGGCTAAGTCCTCTGCCTCTTACTACAAGACCCTTGCGGACTCTATTGCCGCCTGCATTGCAGTCTTTGGCGAGATGGATGCTGCCATTGACGCAAAGTTCGGGAATCATGCTCCGCGGGTCTCCGAGATCGGCCAGATCCTTGATGAGTGTAACCGGATCGTCGTAAAGATCTGTCGGGAACAGAAGGGGTTGCGAGATGCGATTGAAGCTGAACCGGAAACCTCTGCCGCCGTAGCTTCGTCTGAAAATGATTCATCAGAGAATAGCATGGGAGGACAGACAGCTCAGCCTGCGGCAGGCATGACACTTGCCTTTCCGGTCTCGGGGGGAGGGGAAGCAGCCCAGGAAACCGCTCTCTGGAGCGAAGCGGTCAGGATCATGCAGGGTGGGTCCCTCAAGGATGCGCTCAATATGCTACTTGCGGCTGCGGGGAGTCAGCCGTCCGAGCGGGGGCGGAGCCGCTGCCGTTTCCTCGTGGCAAAGCTTTGTCTAAGGGCCGGAAAACCAGATCTGGCAAAACCTATTTTAGAGCAGCTCTATGGCACGATCATTGATTTTCATCTCGAAAATTGGGAATCCCCGACCTGGATTGCGGAAGTCATGGAGTCTCTCTACCAGTGCCTCATCAGTGCTCAGTACGTCGATGAGGACCCGGCCAGGGCACAGGAGCTGTTCCGTAGAATATGCACCATGGATGTTACCAAAGCGCTTGCATCACGAATGTGAATTCAACTCACGAGGAGGTAGATCATGGCAGGGAAACAGAGTCTTCAGCACAAAATCGACAGGGTCAGGGCGCCACGGGTTCAGATTACCTATGATGTCGAGGTTGGCGATGCAATTGAAATGAAGGAGATCCCGTTTGTGGTCGGAGTTCTGTCGGATTTATCCGGCAAACCTGATGAGCCGCTCCCGAAGCTCAAGGACCGCAAGTTTGTGGAAATCGATCGCGACAACTTCAACAACGTCCTGGCAGCAATGAAGCCGAGGCTGGCATTTAAGGTAGATAACAAAATTACCAACGACGACTCCAAGATGGCGGTTGAACTCCGGTTCAAATCGCTGGATGATTTCCACCCCGAGCAGGTTGTGAAGCAGGTTGACCCTCTCAGAAAGCTGGTCGACGCCAGACAGAAACTCTCGGAACTCCTCAACAAACTGGACGGCAATGACCGTCTGGATGAACTGCTGCAGCAAGTGGTCAATGATACTGCAACGCTCCAGAAACTTGGCAAGCAGGCCGGAGTTGGAGCTGATGATGATGCCGGAGACAAGAAATAAATAATTTCTATTGAGGAGGGTACATATGGCTGAACAGGAAAAAGAACAGCTCAAGGGTGCTGAGGCAACCGAAGTCGAGGAACAGTCCATTCTGGATCAGATTATCTCGGAAGGGCGGATGGCTCGTGATGAAAGCCAGAAGGGGTGGGCACGCGACGTTCTCGGCGAGTTTGCGAAGCAGATCATGGAAGGGACGGTCACGGTCTCAAAAGATACGGAACTGATGATCAATGCCCGGATTGCCCAGATCGATCGTATCATCTCGGCCCAGCTCAACGAGATCCTGCACAACCCCGAATTCCAGCGGCTGGAAGGGGCGTGGCGCGGGCTCAACTATCTGGTGCAGCAGAGCGAAACCGGCGACATGATGAAAATAAGGGTGATGAACGTGAGCAAGAAGGATCTGCTCAAGGATATGGAGAAGGCGAGCGAATTCGACCAGTCCACCCTGTTCAAGAAAATTTACGAGGAAGAGTTCGGCATGTTCGGTGGCGCTTCCTATGGCGCCATGATCGGCGATTATGAATTCGGCAACAGTCCGCAGGATCTGACGCTTCTCGAAAAGATCTCCGAGGTCGCTGCTGCCGCCCATGCTCCGTTCCTCTCCGCTGCTGCGCCTACCATGTTCAATTGGGACAGTTTCACCGAATTGAGCGCTCCCCGCGATCTCTCCAAGATCTTCCAGAGTGTGGAGTATGCCAAGTGGAAGTCTTTCCGGGAGTCTGAAGATTCACGCTACGTGGCACTCGCACTGCCGCATATCCTTATGCGCCTTCCCTATGGCCAGGCCAATGTCCCGGTGGAATCGTTCAACTATGAAGAGGATGTGGATGGTACCGACCACGGGAAATACCTCTGGGGGAATGCTGCCTATGCCTTGGGAACCCGTTTGACCGATGCGTTCGCCAAGTACCACTGGTGTGCGGCAATCAGGGGGGTTGAGGGTGGCGGCCTGGTACAGGGGCTTCCGGTCCACACCTTCAAGACCGATGAAGGGGATGTGGCTCTCAAGTGTCCGACCGAGATCGCCATCACCGACCGCCGTGAGAAGGAACTTGCTGATCTCGGTTTCATTCCCCTGGTCCACTGTAAGAATACCGATTATGCGGCATTCTTCAGCACCCAGTCTGCCAACAAGCAGAAAACATATTCAACGGATGCGGCCAATGCCAATGCCAAGCTGTCATCACAGTTGCAGTACATAATGGCGACATCAAGATTTGCCCATTACCTGAAATCCATGATGCGGGACAAGATCGGCAGTTTCATGAGCCGCAAGGAAGCAGAAACCTTCCTCAACAACTGGATCACCAATTTCGTGCTTCTTGACGACAGCGCCGGTCAGGAGGCAAAGGCACGTTTCCCGCTCAGGGAAGCGCGTGTTGATGTAACCGAGATCCCTGGCAAACCGGGCGCCTACCGGGCAGTGGCCTTCCTGAAACCACACTACCAGCTCGACGAACTTACCGTGTCACTCAGGCTTGTCGCCAACCTGCCGCCACCGGCTGCATAAAGAGGTCCCAAATCTTTGAGGTCAAAATTCGGAAGGGGGTGGACACTTCATAACACAAAGGTATTTTCAGGGTAGCGCAGTCATGCATCCAACGCAGGCCGCAAAATAACGGCTATGAAAAAAGGAGGTTGAACATGGGGGCAGATATTTTTCTGAAGATCGACGGAATTCCTGGTGAGTCTTTTGCCAAGGATCACAAAGATGAAATTGACATTCTCAGCTGGAGTTGGGGTGCCTCGCAGCAGGCAAGCATGCATCTCGGTGGTGGAGCCGGCAAGGGGAGATCGACTGTCAATGACATCGTCTTCACCAAAGGAACGGACATGGCCACGAACAAGCTGTACACAGCCTGTCTAACCGGACAGCACATCAAAGAGATGACTCTCAGCTGCAACAAGGCTGCCGGGGATGGCAGGGTGGAGTTCATCAAGACGAAG
>JBGSQD010000245.1:0-2073 GCA_041738275.1 Geobacterales bacterium | reverse complement strand
TCCGACATTACCGACTGGGTGCTGAATGAGGCGTGCAGTCAAATGGCCAGCTGGCGTAGAATGGGAATGGATGATCTGCGTATTTCAGTCAATGTATCGCCGCAGGAATTTGACTGCTCAGACATAGTCGAACGAATTGTGAGGAATATTACCAGGTTTAGCCTTCCTGCCAATGTTCTGGAGATTGAAATCACCGAAAATCTGTTATTGAATGATGTTTCCGGTGTTATCGATAAAATGCGGATATTGCGGGAACATGGGGTACGTATATCGATCGATGACTTCGGCACCCGCTATTCTTCACTCAACTATCTGCGCCGGTTTCCAATTAACACCATCAAAATTGATCAGTCATTTGTCTGTGATCTGGTTGAGAAAAAACCTGTATCCCCCATTATCCATGCAATTATCGGCATAGCGCGTGGCTTCGGGCTGCACCTGGTGGCAGAGGGGGTTGAAACAGCATTCCAAATGAAAACTCTGAATGATCTTGGGTGTGATGAGATGCAGGGCTTTCTCTTCAGCAAACCGCTGCCTGCGGCAGAGGTCGAACAGTTGTTGCTGGATTCACTTTCAATAATAAAGGCCCAGGTTTCCTGAGACGGTTGCCGGTAAGAACCCTGATGCCCAAGATCATTAATTGCGACTGGAACAGATTGTAAGGTGTGACGAGTTGGGGAACGTGATCATAAAACAGGAAATGATTACAAACCGATTATTTGCATGGTGTCATGTCGATAAAATTTACATGTTAATTAAAATTTGCGGAGCCTAATTCTGATGCGTTGAAATTTTAATGAGTTATGTTTTGGCACATGGTTTGCAAACTTAAATTGATAAGTAGCCAAACCATAGTGGTCCAATAATATATCTCTCAGTATATAAGGAGTTACAGAAAATGAAAAAGCGCCTGGCAGGATGGATGGCAACAGCAGTGTTGTCGTTTTATGGTCTTTTCGCGGCAGCTACATCGGCCTCGGCTTTCACTCTCGTGACGACTAATGAGAATGTGGGACTGATGGATAAATTTCTTGGAGCAAAAGATCTGAGTAATTCCGACTCTAAAGCTGAACTTGACTGGATTGAGTCTATTCTTCTTATTGATAATGTTGTTTTAGTAGAAAATTATGATACTCCAGAAGATGATATTTTATGGACACAAACCAACGAAGATGCGAATACCTTTGCTCTGAAACTACTCAAAAGCCCAGAGTATTTTATGATTAAAACAGGGAATAATAAAGCTGGTGAAAATAATCATTTCTTGTTCCAAAATCTACTTGGTTTAGACTGGGCTGTTGTGAATCTGTCCGCAAGTTTTGGGGAAGGATATACAATTAAAAATGTTGGTAAATTTAGCCATTTAAATGAATATGATGCAGGCACAACATCAGTTCCCGAGCCAGGTACCTTGATGCTTCTTGGAGCTGGTCTGCTGGGCTTTGCTGTCTACGGCAAACGCCGCATGAATAAAAAAGAGTGACAAATATTAAGAGTCAGGCTGGTAAGAAAGGGCGTTGCTTCGGCAATGCCCTTTTTGTTTGTTGGGAAATTTTACAGCAATAAGTCGGCAACCTTTAATTTTCCGGGATTATCTTTGTCATGATTGATATTTAATAAATTTTCATCTACTATCCATATTTGCGTTTCTATCCGGCTGAGGGAGAAGTCATGAAAGCTCATATACCGCACATTCTCGTGGTGGATGATTCGCCATCAGTTTTGAAGATGCTTGGCGATCTGCTGATTAAGAAAGGGTATCTTGTTACCGCGTGTGAGAATGGCGAGGATGCGATCAAGAAGTTTCTCGCTGAGGACTTTGACCTTGTGCTGACCGATATCATGCTTCCCGGTATGAGCGGGCTGAATCTGCTCAAGCTTATGAAAGAGAGTAAGCCCTACGTTGATGTTGTCGTCATTTCCGGTAACACCTCGTCATTTACCACGATCAAGGCGCTCCGCTACGGCGCCTACGACTATCTTGTCAAGCCGATAGATGATGAGACCATTCTCTACAATGTTGTAGGGCGGACCCTGGAGAAAAAGGGGCTCAAGCAGCAGAACGAGAGGCTC
>JBGSQD010000204.1:0-19932 GCA_041738275.1 Geobacterales bacterium | reverse complement strand
GTGCAAATTTATGGGCAGCATCGGGGAAAAGTGGAATGGCAAAGCGTACGTATCCATAGGTACCCATTTTCAGAAGGATGGCGGCCAATATGACAGAACCTGCTGTAGGTGCTTCGGTATGTGCATCCGGCAACCAAGTATGGAACGGGAACATGGGAACTTTAATGGCAAACGCCAGGGCAAACGCCAGGAACAACCAGACTTGAGTCGCAAGATCAAGCCTCAGATCAAAGAAATGCAACAGGCTGAAATCTGTGATGCCGGCGGCTGTGCCTTTGAAGTAAAGGAAAATCAAAGCCACCAACATGAGCAGCGAACCGACCATGGTAAAGATGAAGAACTTGACAGCGGCGTAAATCTTGTTCTTTCCACCCCAGATACCGATGATGAAATACATCGGAATCAGCATAACTTCCCAGAAGATGTAGAACAGGAACAGGTCAAGAGATATGAATGCTCCAAGCATACCAGTTTCAAGAAGCAGGAGGCAGATCATATACTCCTTGACCTTCTCCTCAACAGCTGTCCATGTCGAGAGCATGGCAATAGGCATTATGAAAGTCGTCAGAATGACGAGCCAGAGGCTGATGCCGTCAATGCCGATATTGTAGCGCATAACAAACGGACCAGCGGCAATCCAGGGCACGTTCTCGACAAACTGAAATTCAGCATTGGTCTGGAACCCGATCAGGATCGGCAGCGACACCACAAAAGTTACCAGGGTAACCGCAAAGGCTACAATTCGCAGCACACCTTTGCTGTCCTTAGGGATGAAAAGCAGCAGCAGGACACCCAGTATTGGCAGAAATGTCGTCAGACTCAGTAGGTTACTCATGAATTCATGCTCCTTTATGCAAATTGCTGAGTATCTGTTATTTGAAGATGTAATAGCCCAAGATTACAGCCACACCAAATGCCATGCTGAAGGCATAGTTGTGGATCATACCTGACTGCATGAAGCGGAAGACACCACTGAAACCCATTACCACATTGGCAATGCCGTTAACGATACCGTCAACAATCAGCACATCAAAACCTTTCCAGAGGAACCGACCAAAGGACTTGCAAGGGTTGACAATCATGAAGTCATACAACTCGTCAATGTACCATTTGTTGTAAACTGCACGATGTAGAGCCGGGAAGGTCGCAGTGAATTTTGCCGGAAGACCGGTACTGCTAACATATAGCGTGTAGGCGATGGCGATACCGATCAGGGCGATCAGGACGGAAACGCCCATCAGACCGAATTCCAATACAACACTGTGATGTGCAGCAGCATGACCAGCATGCTGAGCCATGTATTCCTCTGAAAGCTTGAACACCGGCTCAAGGTAATTCTCAAAGTAGTTAGGAATTCCCACGATATGGCCAATTACCTTGGGAATACCTATATAACCACCCACTACCGACAAACCAGCCAGCACGATCAGCGGAATAACAATAACCATCGGTGACTCATGAAGGTGGTCTTTAGCTTTCGGATTGATTCGGCACTCGCCGAAGAAGGTCATAAAGACCAGACGGAACATGTAAAAAGCGGTCAAGCCTGCAGCCACGGCACCCATACCCCACAACAGGTAATTGAGCTGGCCATGATGAGGATTGGCAAAAGCCTGCCAGAGAATTTCGTCTTTGGAGAAGAAGCCCGAGAAGCCAGGGATACCGGCAATGGCAATTGTTGCCAACAGGAAGGTCAGGAAGGTCAGCGGCATTTTGGATCTGAGTCCACCCATGTTGCGCATATCCTGGGCATCATCATGTGAATGGGCATGATGAAGTGCGCCATGCATGGAGTGAATAACAGCACCGGATCCAAGGAACAGACAGGCCTTAAAGAATGCGTGAGTCATCAGGTGGAAAACACCGGCCCCAAAGGCGCCAGCACCCATGGCCAGAAACATGTACCCTAATTGGGATACAGTGGAGTAAGCCAAAACGCGCTTGATATCGTTTTGTGCAGTTCCGATAGTAGCCGCAAACAGAGCAGTACATGCACCTATTACAGCTATGACCATCAAAGTTTCAGGAGAGCGAATGAACAGAAAGTTCATACGAGCGATCATGTATACACCAGCGGTGACCATTGTAGCTGCGTGGATCAAGGCGGATACCGGTGTCGGGCCTTCCATGGCGTCAGGCAACCAGGTGTAAAGAGGAATCTGGGCTGATTTACCAGTGGCACCCAAAAAGAAGCAGAGAGTTATGACGGTAACGATACCACCGGTCGGCAACAGGTGTGCATTCTTGCCTATCTCTGTAAACTGTATTGTCCAGATATTGTGGGTCTGCCCCATGAACCAGTAGAGAAAAAATGCCCCAAGAAGAAAACCGAAGTCACCGACGCGGTTCATGACAAATGCTTTCTTACCTGCATCCCCAGCAGACTTCTTATGGAAGTAGTAACCGATAAGCAGATAAGAACAGAGACCAACCCCTTCCCAGCCTACAAACATCAGCAGCAGATTGTTGCCTAGAACCAGAAGAAGCATTGAAAACATAAAGAGATTCAGGTAAGCAAAGAAGCGGTAAAAGCCCTCCTCACCATGCATGTAACCGATTGAGTACAGATGGATCAAGAATCCAACACCTGTAACTATCATAATCATTACGCATGAGAGTGGATCTATCAGGAAAGCGATGTCAGCATTAAAGTTACCGGACGTTATCCAGGTAAACACCTTGACATTCGCCACCCGCTCTTCACCTGGCAGCGACAGGAGCTTGAGTATGGTCATGCAGGAGACAGCGAACGAGCAGAGCACGGCAAATGCTCCGATGCCACCGATGACGGTCTCATTCTTGATCTTTTTCCCAAACAGGCCGTTGATAAGAAAGCCGATAAAAGGGAAGAGTGGGATCAGCCATACGTTGTCAAACATGTAAGACTCCTTTATTCAATCGATTAAGCATTGTATATTCGGATAGTTATCTGCGGTTACTCTACCACTTCATTATGTTGACATCTTCTACATCAATCGACTCTTTGTTGTTGAAGAATGCAATCATCAATGCAAGACCAACAGCAGCCTCAGCAGCAGCAACAACCATGATGAAGAGGACAAACACTTGTCCATCCATGTTTCCCAGGTGACGAGAAAGTGCAACGAAAGTCAGGTTGACCGCATTGAGCATCAACTCAATGCACATGAACATAACAATTGCATTCTTGCGGATAAGCACGCCAATGGTTCCGATTGAGAAGAGGATGGCGCTGATGATGAGATAACTGTTGAGGTTTTCCATGGATAGTTCCCTCTATCTAGAGTTTTTTCTTAGCAATGATAACCGCACCGACGATGGCAACGAGCAATAAAATCGAGGTGATTTCGAAGGGTAGTAGGAAAGTGGTAAGCATCTCCCTGCCGATTATTTCCGTATGACCAATCTGATTTATTATTTCTTTATTAAAGGGACCTGTAGGCAATGATACCCGGCTCTTAAGCAGCAGAAACACGGTATTGATTAGGGTGAAGAAACCGATAATTGAGCCAAGCACAATCTTGTGAGTGTACTTTTGGGTGGCATTAACCCTGATGTTAAGCAGCATGATAACGAACACGATCAGCACCATGATGGCGCCGGCATAGACCATTACCTGGATAGTTGCCATAAAAGGGGCATCAAGCATTACGTAATAAGTGGCCAGACAGAAAAATGTCATTATCAGCGAAAGGGCACTGTTGATCGGGTTCTTGCATGTGATCACCAAAATCGCCGAAACGATGGCCACAAACGAGATAATTAAGAAAAAGAGGGTTTCCATGCACTGCTCCTTTATTTCTTTTCTAGAAGTCGTTCCTTGGAGTAGACAAAGTCCTCACGGCGATAATTAGCCAACTCGAACTCTCCGGTCATCTTGATTGCATCCACCGGGCAGGCCTCAACGCAATAGCCGCAGAAGATACAACGCAGCATGTCAATTTCATAAGTGGCTGCAAACTTATCGTGATTGGCATCTTCACCAGCTTCAACCGTGATGCACTTAGCCGGGCAAACCGTGGGACAGAGATAACATGCCACGCACTTTGCATTGTTGTGTGACACCTTTAGGGCGTGAAGTCCCCTGAAGTTATCTGCGATCTTGGGCCGTTCATTAGGATACTGAAGGGTGATCGGCTTTTTAAACATGTGGCTCAGGGTAATTTTCAGACCATTTATAATCGGAGTAATCGGATTCATGTTTCCATCCTTGTTCTTGGAGTTACGTAACTCTATGGTATCTTACTTAATAATATAGCCTACGATTCCGGTGATAACGATATTCAGCAGCGAGAGTGGCAGAAACACCTTCCATCCCAGATGCATGAGTTGGTCGTAACGATAACGTGGCAGAGTAGCACGGAGCCAAATTATGAAGAACATCAGGAAGTACACCTTAGCGACGAAATAAACAGGTCCAAGTAACGGTATGCTGGCTGTCAGCGGGCCATTCCAACCACCGAGGAACAGAGTAGTTGTCAGGGCGCAGACTGTAACCATGTTGGCGTATTCAGCCATGAAGAACATAGCGTATTTCATGCTCGAGTATTCAGTACAGAATCCGGATACCAACTCGGTCTCCGCCTCCGGAAGGTCAAAAGGTACCCGGTTGATCTCAGCCAGCGTACAGACGAAGAAGAGATATGCGGCTAAAGGCTGTTTGAATAAGTACCAATCAAAGCCGTAGAATCCGGATTGAAGGTTGACGATTTCATTGAGAGAAAGGGTCTGGGAGAGCATAAAGACTGAAATGATCGAGAGGGCCGCTGATAGTTCATAAGATATCAGCTGGGCTGCGGAGCGCAGACCGCCCATCAGCGAATACTTGCTGTTTGCTGCCCAACCCGCCAGTACAATTCCATATACACCAAGGGAGGACATTGCCAGTACATAGAGCATGCCCACATTGATGTCATATACCTTGCCGGTGCCCATATCAACATAACTGGCCACCTGGAGAGGTATCTTATAGCCGGCCACCTCGATAACTCCACCGAAGGGGATAACCGCAAAGGTTATGAATGCCGGAACAAGAGCAATTAACGGAGCCAGTACAAAAGCAAACTTACTTGATTCGGCTGGTATAATCTCTTCTTTGAAGAATAGCTTGATACCGTCCATGATCGGTTGCATCAAACCATGCCAGCCGGTTCTCATTGGTCCGAGGCGCTGTTGCATGTGACCAATGATCTTGCGTTCAGCGTAAGTGGCATAGGCCACGGTCAGCAGTACGAAGACAAACGCCACCAGGACCTTGGCAACCATGGCGATGTAGTACATCATCGGCAGTCCTAATATCACGATATCCATCTGTCCCTCTTTCCTTGGTATTTGAAATATTTCGTTAAAATTCTATACGATTTTATTTTGACAGCGTTACCCAAGTAACCGGTGCACCGCTCCACACCTGATTAATCGGTGTGTCAGAGAAATGGTACGGTGCAAACACAACACCTTCAGGCATACGCATACTCACTTTAGCCTTGAGCTTGATGTTCCCGCTGGATGAGGTAACGGTAAGAACATCATTTTCGTTTACATTGAGACGGGCAGCGTCAGTACGTGCAAGTTCAATATACCCTTCCGGACAAACATACATTGGTCCTTCTCCGAATTGGGACAGGGTTCCACTATGGTAAAGAGCACTTCCGGTCACCAAAGCCATTTTCCCTGTTTCAGCTCCCACAGAGGTTGCTGCAGGAATGACAAAGGCAGGTTTAATTGCCACCGGTGCAAACGCACCATCGGTGCCAAGAGTGGCGTAGGACATTCCTGCATACCCAGGTGCAGAGATTGCTATCTCTGAGAAAACTGCTGCTGGTGAAGCAGGTGCCTTCCCGCCAAGTTTGGCGATTAAAGCACCAAATATCTCGAAGTCGGAACGGCTCTGACCAATTTTGCGAATTGCCGGTTTGATATGCTGGACGCGACGATCTACGCTGGTAAACGTACCTTCCTTCTCGGCAAAAGAGCAGGCTGGTAAGACAACATCGGCCATGGCTGCGGTTTCCGTCATAAACAACTCGGAAACAATCAGAAACTCAACCTTGTCCAGAGCAGATGCTATCTTGGAGTGGTCCGGATAGGAGACAACAGGATTCTCACCGGCTATGAAAAGTGTTTTGATCGACCCACTGGCACAACCATCAAGGATACCAGTAGCGTTCAGCCCGTCTTTCGGGTAGAAACCCATATCAACGGCACCTTGGCTATTGTTTTTCTCACTCATGCAGAGTACGCCACATCCCTCTTTACCCAGTTTGCCGGTCAGGATGGCAAGGTTGGCCAGCGCCGAGGCGAGATCTGCGTTGTGCCCCGGATAAGCCAGGCCAACGGGGAAGAGTATCAGGGCTTTTTCAGCCTTTGCGTAATCGCTTGCAAGCTGCTTGATGTCAGCAGCGCTCACTCCACACTTCTCTGCTACAGCCTCAGGCGCGAAACCTGATAATGCTTTCTCCAGTTCAGCATATCCAGCAACAGATCCGGCAGAACCATCGGAAAGTTTTTCATCCAGAATAGCCTTGGCTATTGCATTGATAACGGCAATCTCGCTGCCGGGCTTATGCAGCAGGGTCTTGGCATCGGGCAACTTAGAGAGTTTGCCGCGTTTGTCAGAGATGATGTTGAGCTTTACACCCTTATTCTTGACCGCCATATTGATCTCAAAACCGATCACAGGGTGGGTCTCGTAAGAATCTGTCTTTATAACCAGGAGCAGGTCACTCTTCTGGACATCAAGTATAGTTGCAGGTGATGCAGTCGCACCGAAGCTCTTTGCAAAACCATCTGTCAGTGCAGAGTGTGCATAGCCGGCAGAGTGGTCGTAATTCTTTGAACCAGCTATCTCAACAAGCTGCTTGAAGAGCACCAGTTCTTCATTCGTCAAACGTGCTGTGGCAAGTGCTGCCGATGCCGAGCCTGTCAACTTCATGCGAGATGCTACTACTTCAAGCGCTTCATCCCAGCTTACCTCGGTAAGTTTGCCGTTCTTTTTTACCATGGGTGCTGTAAGACGTTTGTCGCTGTTGATAAACTGATAGCCAAAACGTCCACGGCAACAAAGCTGACCTTTATGAAAACCCTGATCTTCATCATAAATCGTTGTAAGAACCTTATTATCCTTAACACCCAATGTCAGATTGCACCCAGTTCCACAATAACTGCAAACCGATTTCTGTTTGGTCAGAGCCCAGAAGCGGGCCTTGAACTTGAATGGTCGGGCAAGCAATGAACCAACCGGGCAAACCGAGATACAGGAACCGCAGAATTCGCAATTCAGAGCTTCATCGAATTCACAACCAATCTTTGTCTCAATTCCTCGATTGATGAATGTCAATGCCCCGAAGCCGACAATCTCGTCACAGATACGGGCACATTTGCCGCACAAGACACATCGGTTCATATCCCGCTCTATCAGCGGGTTATTATAATCAATTGTGTGCTGGAATTTAGCATCGGTGAAACGGTTGGCGTTAACCTTATACTCATAGGTCAGATTTTGAAGATCACAATCACCGGCTTTGTCGCATACCGGACAGTCAATGGGATGATTAAGCAACAACAACTCCAGCACCATTTTTCGAGCTTTAACGATATCAGGGGTAGATGTCCTGATTATCATACCCTCGGTAACGGGTGTTGTGCAGGCTGGGATCTGGCGACCCTTCATCTGCTCTACTTCTACCAGGCACATACGGCAGGCGCCAAATGGCTTAAGTTTCTTGTCGTGGCACAGAATCGGGATATTAACCCCATTCAGTTTGGCCGCTTCGTAAATAGTCGCGGTTTTGGGTGCCGTGACCTGCTTGTCATCTATTGTCAGATTTACCATCTCAACCTCTGCGTAGTGAGTTTGACCGTTCAAGTGATGATTCTATTCAAGCGCCATGAAGCGGCAGGCGTCATAACAAGATTTGCACTTGGTGCATTTTTCCTTGTCCAAAACGGCTAACTGTCCCTTTTCCCAGATGATCGCGTCAACCGGACAGGCTTTCTTACATGCGCCGCACTTGACGCACTTCTCCTCGACTACCTGCCACAACAACAATTCCTTACAGCAATTTGAAGGGCAGCGTTTGTCGTTTATGTGCGCCTCATATTCGTCGCGGAAATAATTGATGGTTGAGAGGATCGGATTGGGGGCAGTCTGTCCGAGACCACACAGCGATGCCTTCTTAATGGCAATCCCAAGATCCTGAAGAGTTGCAATGTCGGTTGACTCGCCGCGACCTTCGGTAATGCGCTCGAGAATATCCAGCATGACCTTCAGGCCAATACGGCACGGCACGCATTTTCCGCAGGACTCATCCCTTGTAAAATTAAGGAAGAAGCGTGATACATCAACCATACAGGTAGTCTCATCCATGACAACCAGACCACCGGATCCCATCATGGCGCCGGCTTTAATCAGGGAGTCATAGTCAACAGGAGTATCAAGAATCTCGGCCGGAATACAACCACCCGAGGGTCCGCCTGCCTGAACAGCCTTAAATTTACGATTGTTGGCAATGCCGCCACAGACATCGTAAATAACCTCACGGATCTTCATACCTGCCGGAACCTCTACCAGGCCAGTGTGCTTGACCTTGCCGGTAACGGCAAATATCTTGGTGCCTTTGGTAGTCTCAGTACCTAGGGAAGCGTACCAGTCGCCCCCCTTGTTGATAATGTGACGAACATTGCCAAAGGTTTCTACGTTGTTGATGTTGGTGGGATAACCCCAAAGACCGCGTACAGCCGGGAACGGCGGGCGGGGACGACTCATGCCTCGCTGCCCTTCGATTGAAGCCATCAGAGCAGTTTCTTCGCCGCAGACAAATGCACCAGCGCCCATCTTAATCCGCATGTCAAAATCTATGCCCCAACCTTTAATATTCTTGCCCAGGTAGCCCTTTTCATAACATATATCTATAGCGTGCTGCAGGCGTTGTACTGCCAACGGATACTCGGCACGAACATACACATAACCGAAATCGCAGCCGATTGCGTAAGCAGCTATCATCATTCCCTCAATGATGCAGTAGGGATCACCTTCCAACAGTGAGCGGTCCATAAAAGCACCGGGGTCGCCTTCGTCAGCATTACAGATCAAGTATTTGTGATGGCCTGGCGATGCCTTGCAGAAGGACCACTTCATGCCGGTAGGGAAACCTCCGCCCCCACGACCACGAAGACCGGACTTCTTTACTTCATCGATAACTTCTTCCGGCTTCATGCTCTTGACGCACTTCTCAATAGCTATGAAACCTTCTTCTTCTATGTAAGCATCAATACTATCCGGATCAATCTGACCGCAACCGGTCATAACAACACGCATCTGAGCATCGACAAATTGATTATAGTAAGGCTTGGCCTTTCTTTTTTCCATTACCGTCTTGTTGACGATATGCTCGTCAATGATCTTCTCGACCTCTTCCGCCTTAACAAAGTCGTAGGTGACGCGTCCCTGTTCAGGGGTTATGATGTCAACCAGAACGTCGTTGGCGCAAAGTCCGCGGCAACCTGTCTTTATAACATCGCAACGTTTGCCGACAATGGCATTCACGCCCTTTTCAGCAAGATGCTTTACGAAAGCCGCCTCGACATCTTTGGCGCCCATCGAAACCCCGCCGGTACCCTGGCAGATCAGAATTTTAATTGCTTCGGTTTCGCTCATAACTGAATTGTCCCCTACTGGAAAGTTTCGAGCTACTTATCTATTTCATTGGTCTCTGATTGTAGTCGGCAATAATTTCATCGACCTTCTGTACAGTCATGCCACCGTAGGTAGAATCATTGACCATGGCCAGAGGAGCCATGCCACATGCCCCCAGACAGGCGACCTTTTCAAAGGTGTAGCGGAGGTCCGAGGTGGTTTCGGCATGACCAATTTTAATCTTGTCAAAGAATGTCTCAACAATTCGAGGAGCACCCTGCACATGACATGCTGTCCCGACACAGACCCTGATAATAAACTTGCCACGCGGTTTAAGATGAAACTGTGCGTAGAAGGTTAGCACACCATAGATTTGGCTGGGGTAGACATTCAGGCGTTCAGCGATCAGATCAGCCACAACGCGAGGAATATATCCATACTCGTCCTGAGCTGCCTGTAGAACCGGCATCAGGTTTCCCGACATGTCTATATACTTGTCGATTATCTTATGGGCAAGCGAGAGGTCGATTACCGGTTCCTGCTCTGCAGCCTGTTGAGCAACTGCTTCACTCATTCGCGCCTTCTCCTTTTACGTAGAACTCGGGAGTTATCTGTCAATCTCACCAAGAACGATGTCCAGGGTACCGATAACGGCCACCAGGTCGGCAATCATGAACCCCGTGCACATCTTATCCATACTCTGAAGGTTCACGAATGATGGTGGACGAATCCTCATACGGTACGGCTTGTTGCCGCCATCACTAACGACATAAAAGCCAAGTTCACCCTTGGGCGCTTCAACACCCTGATAAACTTCACCTTCAGGAACCGGGAAACCTTCTGAGGCTATTTTGAAATGATGAATCAATCCCTCAATGGAATTGTAAACATTTTCTTTGGGAGGATAGCAAACCTGAGGATCATCCGCCAATACCGGACCAGGCTTCAGTCGATCTAATGCCTGCTTGATGATCTTGCAGGACTCGCGCATCTCGACAAGTCGTACTTTATATCGATCAAAAGTATCGCACTTCTCGCCTACCGGCACCTTAAACTGATAATTCTCATAGCCGCTGTAAGGATTGTCGCGCCGCAGATCCCAATCAACCCCGGAGCCGCGCAGAGCAGGACCGGTCAATCCAAGATCAATGGCATCTTCTGCAGAGATCACACCGTTACCCACAGTCCTCTTCAACCAGATCGGGTTGGTTGTCAGGAGCCCTTCATATGTATCAAGGTGACTGGGCATTACGTCTGCAAAGTCACGCACCTTTTTCTCAAACTCTGGCGGCACATCCTGCGAAAGACCACCAACACGGAAAAAGTTACTGGTCATACGTGCCCCGGAGATCAACTCATAGGTTTCCATAACCGTTTCACGCTCACGGAATGCATAGATGAAGACCGTCATTGCCCCAATATCGAGCGCATGACAGGCTATCCAGACAAGATGTGACTGCAATCTGGTCATTTCGTTCATGATCACTCGAATTGTCTGGGCCCGTTCGGGAACTTCGATGCCGAGAAGTTTTTCTACAGCCAGTACATAGCCAAGATTGTTACTCATCGGCGCAAGATAGTCGAGACGATCGGTAAGAGGAAGTGTCTGATGATAGGTCCGGTGCTCAGAGAGCTTTTCCACACCACGATGCAGATAGCCGATTTCTGGGGTAATTTTGGTAACAATCTCACCATCGAGTTCGAGAACCAGCCTCAGAACCCCGTGGGTACTGGGATGCTGCGGCCCCATATTCAGTGTCATTTTTTCCGTGTTAGCCATGTATCGCCTCTTCTATGTCGAGATTCAGAACGTGAATTCCAGTTTATGACAGCCGACCCTTATAAGGTTCGCGCCCAGGACCTTGGAGTGGATAGTCCTTGCGTAGTGGATGACCTTCCCAGTCGGGGGTCATGAGTATCCGGCGCAGGTCGGGATGGTTATCAAAGGTGATACCAAACAGGTCGTACACTTCGCGCTCCAGCCAATTGGCGGTCCGCCAGACTTGGGTTGCACTTTGAATGCGGCAGTCAGCCTCCGGAACCGGAGTCTTGATACGGATACAATCCTTGTTCGGAATAGAATAGAGCTGGTAAACCATCATGAACCGGTCTTCCTTCTTACCGAGATAATCGACTGCCGTCTCATCGGTAAGCAGGTTAAACTGAAGCGATTGCTTCAGGAAGGAGAGAACAGGAATAATATCCTCTCTTTTGACGGTCACCGTCACTTCACCCCTGAACTCTACGACATCGATGATGGAGGTGGCGAATTTTTCCCTAAGCTTCACAACTGCACGATTATTCTCTGCCATGGCATCCAACCCTTTTCCTGGGAATAGCGTTATTATTCTTGGAGTGTTTTATGCAACCGTAGGATCAATCCTGTCGCCCAGACCAATGGTCGAGCCAAAGGAATTTTTTTCGTTCCAAATCTTATCCTGAAGCTTCATCAGACCGTATAACAATGCTTCTGGTCGTGGGGGGCAGCCAGGTATATAAACATCGACCGGAAGTGCCTCATCGACGCCCTGAACAACACTGTACGTATCAAACACCCCACCTGAACAGGCACAGGCCCCCATGGCAACAACCCACTTCGGTTCAGGCATTTGGTCATATACGTTTTGTATGATTGGCAACATCTTCCTGGTTACTGTGCCCGCTATAATAATACAGTCAGACTGACGGGGAGAAGCACGGAATATGATGCCGAATCGGTCAAGGTCATGACTGGATGCGCCTGTGGCCATCATCTCAATAGCGCAGCATGCAAGTCCGAAGGTCATCGGCCAAATTGACGACTTCCTAGCGTAGTTAACAACCTTGTCAAGGCATGTGATTATAATGTTGTCGCCAAGCGGATTATCTACTCCCATTCCAATGCTCCTTTTTTCCAGACATAAATGTACCCGACAAAGAGAATGACGATGAAGAGTCCCATCTCAACCAACCCAAACACGCCGAGCTTTTTGTATAGGATCGCCCAAGGATAGAGGAAAACCGCCTCGATATCGAACAAGATAAACAACATGGCAATCACATAGAACTTAATTGAGAACCGCTCCCTAGCCGTGCCTACCGGTTCGCAACCACACTCATACGGAGCCAGCTTGACCGGCGGCCCCTTCTTTTTTACACCTACAAGCGCAGACAGTATCAGTATGATAATCCCGAATGCTATTGCCACAATTACAAGCAAAAGTATTGGTAGGTATGTTCCGAGCATGTAATGCCTCCTGACTGTTTACGGTATACTGTATACACAACGAGAGCGAAAATAGGTTATTTGCGTTTCTTTGTCAAGCAGATTTTTGCGGTTTATTTGATATCACTAAAAAATAACTTTCCATTTCGTAACATACTAATATTTAAATATAAAATATCCATTGCTCTTGACACAAATGCATTCTGTATGCTAATTGACCCATCGTTGCCGAGAACAATTCACGTCACAACTGCAAAGGATGACATTATGAAACATAATCGTTCCAGCATGCTTTTTGAAAACGCCAAAACCGTTATCCCCGGCGGCGTTAACAGCCCTGTCAGGGCATTCAAATCCGTGGGAGCCGACCCTGTCTTTATCAAAAAGGCATCAGGATGCAATATTTTTGACGAAGACGGCAACAGCTACATCGATTATGTCGGTTCTTGGGGGCCCATGATTGTCGGCCATTGCCATCCCCTGGTTGTTGAGGCGATCAAAAGTGCCATGGACAACGGCGCCAGCTTTGGCGCCCCGACAGAGCTGGAATCAAAGCTGGCCAACATGGTGATTGAAGCAGTACCATCCATCGAGATGGTCCGCATGGTCAGCTCCGGCACCGAAGCCACGATGAGCGCCATCCGTCTGGCCCGCGGCTATACCGGCCGCGACAATATCCTCAAATTTTCCGGCTGCTACCACGGTCATGCCGACGCATTACTGGTCAAGGCAGGCTCCGGAGCGGCTACCTTTGGTGTACCCGACTCTCCCGGCGTGCCGGCCGACTTTGCCAAGCACACCCTGACTGCAGAATACAACTCGCTTGATTCGGTCAATAAACTGGTGGCCGAAAACAGGGGCACCATAGCCTGCATTATTGTCGAACCTGTGGCGGGCAACATGGGCACTGTTCCTCCTCGGGAAGGCTTCCTGGAAGGCTTGCGTGAAATCTGCACCAATGAAGGTATTGTGCTGATATTCGATGAAGTTATGTCCGGCTTTCGCGTGGCTTACGGCGGAGCACAAGAACTTTATGGCATAACACCTGACATGACCACTCTGGGCAAGATCATCGGTGGCGGCTTACCCGTGGGGGCATTTGGCGGTAAACGCGAGCTCATGGAGAAACTTTCCCCTTCCGGCGGCGTTTACCAAGCAGGTACCCTCTCCGGCAACCCGTTGGCCATGACCGCAGGCATTACAACACTTACCCTGCTGAAACAACCTGGGTTCTATGAGAAACTCGAAGAAAAGAGCCGCTATGTAGCTGAGGGAATCGCCGGCGCAGCCAGGAGCGCAGGCTACCCGATCTATTCAACTCGGGTCGGCAGCATGTTTTGCTCGTTCTTCACACCGGGCGAGGTACACGACTGGCCAACTGCAGCTGCCTGCGACACCAATGCCTTTGCAAAATATTTTCTTGCCATGCTGGATGAGGGCATCTACCTGGCGCCATCCCAGTTTGAAACCGCCTTTGTTTCAGCCGCTCACAACGAGGCTGACATGGATGCAACCATTGCTGCGGCTGCAAAATGCTTCAAACTGATCGCATGACAAATTTATTTCGTTTGACAACCTGCTGTCCCCTATGATAAGGAATACCGGTTTTATGCTAGTTTATACGCATCGATCATGAATCGTGACAAAAGGGATTTGTTCCGCAGCTTGTCCATGGTATCCAGCATGGGTATCTCGGTCGTATTGGCTATCGGGATCGGCGTTTGGTTCGGTCTGACGCTTGATCGATGGTTCGGGACAAAACCCTGGTTCTTTTATATTTTCATGTTGATTGGCATCGCAGCCGGCTTCAAGAATATCTACGTGATAGCCGGCCGGGAGATCCGCAGGGATGATGACAGCGATCAACGAGGATAACCTCCTAGCCATCATCATCAAAGGGAGCCTGGCACTTCTGGCGATACTGACCATTGCCGGGTTTGCGTTCTTTTCAACAAGGATTGGTCTGGGGATTTTGGCGGGCGGCCTCATTGCAGTTGTCAATTTCATCTGGATGCGCAATGTGCTCCAAAGGATCCTGGGTTTTCGGCCTGCCAAACCCTGCACATATGCCCAGATGAGGTTCATTGCCCGTCTTACCGTAACAGGCTTCGTTCTCTATGCACTCATAACATCCGGATGGTTCTCAATTGCCGGTCTATTGGTGGGCCTGTCCGTTATTGTTGCCAACATAATCGCACTTTCATTATATTGTGCCCTGCGCACAGGAGGTTAGCTTCATGGTTCACCCGTTATTGTTTCTTGAATTCTTTCGAAAACTTCTAGCGCCACTTCACATCAATGTGGCCAGTGCAGACGCCATCGCCTATACATGGCTGGTTATTGTTCTTCTGCTGGTGCTCTCTGTTCTGGCAACCAAGGCGCTCAAAACCATCCCCTCCGGTCTGCAGAATTTTATGGAAGTGGTTATCGGCGGCATCGAGAACATGATCGTGGAAACCATGGGTGAACATGGCCGCCCCTTTTTCCCGCTGATCGCAACTCTGGCAATCTTCATACTGGTTTCCAACCTTATCGGACTGATCCCGGGGTTCTTCCCGCCTACAGCCAACATCAACACGACCGCTGCCTGCGCCATCGTAGTTTTTGTCTCGACACATGTTGTAGGGATCAAACACCACGGCCTGCACTACCTGAAACATTTCTGCGGACCCATTGCCTGGCTGGCTCCGGTCATGTTCTTCATTGAGGTCATCGGCCACCTCAGCCGTCCGGTGTCGCTCACGCTCCGTCTCTTTGGCAACATGAACGGCCACGAACTGGTCCTGATGATCTTCTTCGGACTGGCTCCATTTCTGGTCCCCCTGCCGATGATGCTTATGGGCGTGCTGGTTTCTTTCATTCAGGCGTTTGTCTTCATGCTGCTGGCTATGATCTATATCCAGGGTTCACTGGAAGAAGCGCATTAATAACAGACCGACCGAAGGCTGAAGTCAGAAAGTTAAACCCTTCAGCCTTCTTTCTTTAACCTGATTTTCAATCCTATACTGTTTAGGATAATTCATACCCCGAGAGGAGAAGTAAAGATGAGCTTTTTTACAATGTGTGTTCTGGCAGCAGGTATTGGTATGGCATTGGGAACACTGGGCACCGGCATTGGCCAGGGCCTGGCAGTTGCCCGCGCTGTTGAAGGTGTTTCCCGTAACCCCGGCGCTTCCGGCAAGATTCTGACCACCATGATGATCGGTCTGGCCATGATCGAGTCACTGGCAATCTACGCACTGGTTGTCTGTCTGATCATCCTGTTCGCTAACCCCTACAAGGATATCGCTGTCAAGCTTGCTGAAACCGTTGCCAAGTAATAGCTGAAACAAGTATCACCACAAAAAAGGGCACCCAGAAACGGGTGCCCTTTTTTCATTCCAGATCCTAAGCTCAACCGGAACTATTCATCATCACTTAAACCAGCCTCGACCTCGTTGGAAAGGATGCTTTCCACCAGCTCCCCCTTCGGCAAGCGCACAACCATCCTGACCGCATAAACATAGATCACTCCCCGCTCAAGGCCTGCATCTATGAAGCTGGCGTTCGCCAGCGGCTCCTTGTTTAACGCAAGAAACGGCAGGGAATCACCTTTAACCGTACGATACAGATTATATCCAGCCAAGACCCCTTCAAGTGGCGGCTGGCCGGTAAACTCGAGTTTGACTTCCGTAGGTTCAGGCAACGCCTGCAGCACCGGTGGCTGAACTGCTTGCACCAATGCTGTCTGAACCGGCCTGGACGCCTCACCAGACACATTACCCTTTGTAAAGGCGAGTACCCTATAGGCATACTCGCTGCCTGCCCTCACGTCGCTATCCAGCATCATGAATGTACTGCCAAAGCGCTGAATACTCGCATCCAGATGATCCACGTATATCGCTTTGAAAACTCGAAAATCATTAGCGCATGAATTGCATCCGGAGTCTTGTCCCGATGTCGTTTCACGCCGGAGGATCTTAACCCCGGACAAATCCATTAGAGGCTGACCTGCCTTGTCTTTATCGGGAAGCTTGAAGGCCAGTTTTATGCTGGATCCAACCTGACGAACGGATACATTGGCCGGTGCCGCCGGCACCAGCATATCCGGGTAAATCAGCGCCCCCTTTTTGCCGCAAGCGGAGGTGAGGAGGACCATCACAAGAAGCAGATACACACTGCGCATAGAAAACCTTTCACATGAATACAGGGACTATTTTGTTGTTCCCGTGAAGTCGGATGCGGGCAGATACACCTCGAAAGACCTGCCGTCCAGGGAAAATCGTACCCGGTCCTGAAGAATTTCTGCGATCTTGGCACCCGAGACACTGCCTCCCTCCTTCAGAAGGAAACCGTTCACGACTGCGCGACGGGCGCGATGATCGTCCTGCCAGGCGATACCGGACACCTTGATATCAGCCGGAGGAGGGATTGTCGAGACCGCAGTCTGCTTCTGCGGAGCTGAAGCCCGCTGTTTTTTGGGTATATTCTTACGCTTAACCTGCTGTTCAACCTCTGTCGGCACAGCTTCCTTGACAACAGGGACAACCGGCCTGACGGCTTGGCTAACAGGGACAGGGTCTGGCTGTGCCGGCAATGGCGACTGGGGTTTCGCGGTTGCTGCCGCCTGCGGTGATGAACCTTCAGGCATAACCTGGGGAGAGACCGGCCTGGATAATGCTACCGGGGAAGATAATTGCGGTGTGGCAGCATTTTGGGCCTTGTCGGTATTCAAGAACAACCAGGTGGCGCCAAAGGTCGCCATCGAAGCAGCCAAAACCATCACAACGATCTTCCAGCTATTGACCCTGGATGGGGGGCGGCGTTCTTCCTTGAACAGTTCCCCGGAAATATTGAGCATTCCAGATCCGCGGTTCTTGATTGTCTTCTCTTTTTCAAGTTTTTTCAGTGCATCCAGTATATAGCTCATGTATTGGTCACTTTCCGGCGAACAGCCAATTACTGATGCGGCTCCACACCCCATAGCGCACGGGATCCAGCTTAACCGCCGCAACGACCTGAGCAGCAATCAAGGGTGTCACAACGGTGCTTTCTTGAGTCCAGGCCATAACCAAGGCCTGCTCACAGGCCACGTTGATCAGCCGGGGAACACCCTTGGAAAATCGGTAGATCTGCTTTACCGCACCGAGGGAGAAAAGGCCCGGAATGCGGCAGCCCGAGATCTTGAGGCGGTGATTGATATAATCCACGGTTTCGTTCAACTTCATGGAAGTCAACCTGCAGCTTACCGTTATACGCTGCCTGAGTTGCCGCAGGTCGTGCCGGTTTAACAGCTTATTGAGCTCCGGCTGGCCCGCCAGGATGATCTGGATCAGCTTGTCCCGCTCCGTCTCCAGATTGGAGATCATGCGTACCTGCTCCAACACGTCCGGTGCCAGGTTTTGTGCCTCATCGATCACCAGCACCACGGTACGCCCTGCCGCATTCTGCTCCAGAAGGTAACGGTTGAGGTCATCCAGATAGCCGAAACTGTTTCGTTCCGCTGATTCTATGCCAAACTCGCGGCAAATGCTGGCCAGCAGCTGTTCACCCGACAGACAGGGGTTGAATATCAAAGCGCTGTGGTACTTATCATGACTGAGCTGTGACAGCAGCGTTCGCAGCACCGTAGTTTTACCGGTTCCCACCTCGCCGGTCAGCGCGATGAAACCGGCGTGACTGTCAATGCCATATAGCAGATGAGCAAAAGCCTCCCGATGAATATTACTCAGAAAGATAAAGTTCGGGTTGGGTGTTATTGTGAAAGGCTTTTCGCTAAAACCGAAGAATTCGCAGTACATACGTACCCTACTTGCCTTCCCTGCACCGGGTAATCTCGCTCCAGACCCTCTCACGGGCAGTGCCTCCCGGCACGTTGCGGGCGTTGATACAGGCTTCCACAGTGATGGCCTCAAAGATGTCTTTATCGAAATAGGGCGAAAAGAGCTGCCACTCGGCCAGCGATAGCTCGGTTATATCCATTTCGTTCTCGAGACAGTATTTAACCGAGTTTCCAACTGCCTCATGGGCGTCACGGAAGGGAAGCCCCTTGCGCACCAGATAGTCGGCCACATCGGTAGCGGTGGAAAAACCCTGCCCGGCCGCCCGGCGCATGTTGCCCTCGTAGACCTTCATCTCCCTGATCATGTCACCAAAGATCTTGAGGCTCCCCTTGACCGTGTCTATCGTATCGAAAAGCGGCTCCTTGTCTTCCTGCATATCCTTGTTATAGGCCAGCGGCAGAGACTTCATCACCGTCAGGAGCGCCATCAGGTTGCCGTACACGCGGCCGGTCTTACCCCGCACAAGTTCGGGCACGTCGGGATTTTTCTTCTGTGGCATGATGGAGGATCCGGTACAGAAACCGTCCGACAGTTCGATGAACTTGAAGGCACTGGTAGACCAGAGGATGATCTCTTCGGAAAAACGTGAAAGATGCATCATCAGGATTGAGGCGTCGGCAAGAAACTCCAGGGCAAAATCACGGTCGGAAACCGAATCCAGGGAGTTGCGGGTAATAGCCGGGAAATCAAGTTGTTCGGCCACATAATCACGATCAATGGGGAAGGTAGTCCCTGCCAGTGCGCCAGCCCCCAACGGCATGACATTCACCCGTTTCAGACAGTCCTCCAGACGGGCACGGTCGCGCTTGAACATCTCCACATACGCCATCAGGTGATGGGAGAAGAGGATCGGCTGGGCCGTCTGCAGATGGGTGAAACCGGGCATGATCACATCCAGGTTGTCCTCCGCCTGGGTCAGAAGCGCATCAATCAGCAGGTCGATATAGGTGCTGATATTCACAATTTCGTCCCGCAGATAAAGACGGATGTCCAGAGCCACCTGATCATTGCGTGAACGACCGGTATGCAGGCGTTTTCCCGCCTCACCGATACTGGCGGAGAGACGCGCTTCAATGTTCATATGGATATCTTCCAGGCTTATGGAGAAGTCGAACTCACCTGCCTCAATCTGCTGAAGGATCTGCTGCAGGCCATGAACTATTGCCCCTACATCATCGATCGGAATGATCCCCTGTTTGCCCAGCATACGGGCATGTGCCACGGAACCGCGAATATCCTGGTGATACATGCGTTTATCAAACTCTATGGAGGCGGTGAACTCCTCCACGAAT